>JAGHAU010000008.1 GCA_021161345.1 Anaerolineales bacterium
CTGTAGGAGAATCTCATGGACGGATCATTTTTAGACATATAACCCCAAATATTCTTTCCCCGATCATCGTACAAACAACAATGGGATTGGCGAACGCAATTCTCTCGGCGGCAGCGCTTGGATTTCTTGGTCTCGGTGCCATTCCACCCGAACCGGAATGGGGAGCGATGCTGGGAGACAGCTATCGATATTTAACCAGCGGGGCCTGGTGGGCAGTTTTATACCCTGGTCTGGCAATCATGCTTAGTGTTCTCGGATTCAATTTACTTGGAGATGGCCTTCGGGACGCTCTCGATCCCAAGCTTCGAACGTAGGAAAAACATATGACGCCTTTATTAGAAATTAAAAATTTAAAAACCCGCTTTTACACCCAGGATGGTGTTGTAAGGGCAGTTAACGACGTATCGTATACCATGGATAGCGGAGAAATTTTAGGCGTGGTTGGTGAAAGTGGATGTGGAAAAAGTGTTCACGCTTTATCAATGATGCAGTTGATTCCCTATCCTCCGGGAAAAATTACCAATGGAGAAGTATGGCTCGATGGACAGGATCTGCTAACACTAAATGAAGAAGAGATGCAAAAAGTCCGCGGGCGGGACATAGCCATGATTTTCCAGGATCCAATGACCTCTTTGAACCCGGTGTTTACAATTGGTTTCCAAATTACTGAAGCGTTGCTGCTTCATAATGATATGACCAAGCGTGAAGCAAAAGATCGAGCTGGAGAGCTGCTTGAATTGGTGGGTATCCCCGGCGCAAAAGACCGCCTTGATGATTATCCGCATCAATTCTCTGGCGGCATGCGCCAGCGCGCAATGATCGCAATGGGTTTGTCTTGCGAGCCAAAACTTTTGATAGCAGACGAACCTACAACAGCTCTTGATGTCACTATCCAAGCCCAGATCATAGACCTGGTTAAGAAACTCCAGGAAGAGCTCGGCATGGCAATTATGTGGATTACTCACGATTTAGGCGTAGTTGCAGAACTTGCCCATACAATTAACGTCATGTATGCCGGTTCAATCATCGAAACCGGACAAATTCACAACATCTATAAAGAAACCAAACACCCTTATACAATTGGATTGTTAGGATCGCTTCCGCGGCTGGATGATGCTCCGGGAACTGAATTGGTTTCAATACCAGGTTTACCACCAGACTTATTGGCTTTGCCTGAAGGATGCCCTTTTGCGGCCCGCTGTGAATACCGGATCGAAAAGTGTCTGGTTGAGAAACCACCCCTGGAAGGAATTGATGGAAAAGATCACTCGGTGGCTTGTTGGCGATGGGAAGAGATAGCAGGGATAGGATCAAAATGAAAGCAGAGATGAAAAAGCTTGTTGAAGTCCGAAACCTTAAGAAATATTTTCCAGGTACTGAAGTTTCAATATTCCGGGCCGGAAATGATGTAAAAGCTGTAGATGGTGTCAGTTTTGATATCTATGAACAGGAAACTCTCGGTTTAGTAGGGGAAACTGGCTGTGGCAAGACCACGGTCGGGAGGACGATGTTGCACCTCTATCAACCCACAGCCGGCAATATTATATTTGACGGTGTGGATTTGAACGATTTGGGAGAAAGAGAGCTTCGTTTTGCGCGCAGCAAAATGCAGATGATCTTCCAGGATCCTTATGCTTCCCTGAATCCGCGCATGACAGTTGGGTCGATCGTAGGTGCCCCCCTGGATGTACACACAGATCAGAGCAGAACAGAAAAAAGAGAACGGGTCCAAGAGCTCCTGGATATAGTGGGTTTAAATCCGGATTTTGTTAATCGTTATCCCCATGAGTTCTCGGGCGGTCAAAGACAGCGAATCGGTATTGCCCGTGCCCTTGCATTAAACCCGGACTTTGTTGTTTGTGATGAGCCAATTTCTTCCCTGGATGTATCAATCCAAGCCCAGGTCGTCAATCTGCTTGAGGATTTACAGAAGAAACTGGGGTTGACTTATTTGTTCATCGCCCATGACTTGAGTATGGTTAGGCATATTAGTGATCGGATGGCTGTAATGTACCTGGGAAAAATCGTCGAATTGGCTGACCGAGACGAAATTTTCCTAAATTCTCTCCATCCTTATACTCAAGCGCTGATGTCCGCTGTACCTGTACCTGATCCTGACCTTGCTGAGACAAAAGACAGGATCATCCTGGATGGAGATATCCCAAATCCGTCAAACCCGCCTTTGGGATGTAATTTTAATACTCGCTGTCCAGTAGCCATTGATATTTGTTTTAAAGAGGAACCAGAATATCGGGAAGTTAAAGATAACCACTGGGTTGCATGCCACCTGGTGAAATAAACATGTCCAGCTGGCTTTATTTCTAAAGGATTTTGACCCTCCTGGTGGATTTGCTGGGAGGGTTTTAGTTTATCAGGGTTTTGGTTTGTTGTTGATTTGATCCCGTGATAGAAGAAAATAATGTGGAGATAGATATTATGGACTTTGGCCCCAGGCTTTCCTGTGAAGTTATCACTCTAAAATTGCATCATCCCTTTCGACTCTCAACAGGAGTAAGTACGACCCGGACAGCACATTGGATCCGGCTGGAGGACGATCAGGGCTGGGGTGAGGGCACAATACCTCCTTACTACAATATCAGCGATCAAGATATGCAGGCGTTGTGGGATGAAAAATCTCACAGTAAGGAACCCTTTCCGGATGATCTGGAACAGATACCGAGCTGGATTGGTGACCAGGGACCAGCCCCGGCCAGAGCTGCCCTGGATTTGGCCCTGCACGACAGGATTGGGAAAAATAAGGGGCTCCCAATTTATAAGCTGCTTAATCTTCCAGCCCCTGCTCCAATTTCAACTGCTTTTACAATAGCTATCGAAGATCCTGAAGTGATGGCTCGGATGGCGGCTGATCATCCGGAATTTCCCATAATCAAACTCAAGCTGGGCAGCGATGATGATATCACTCGGGTTGCAGCAGTCCGCAGCGCCAGGCCGGACGTCCGTTTGTATCTTGACGCGAACGCAGGATGGGAACCTGATGAGGCAATCGGGATTATTGGGGATTTGGAACCCTTTAAGATTGAAATGATCGAGCAGCCAGTCGCTGGTAATGATATCGAGGGTATGGGTTATGTTCAGAGCCAGACTGATATTCCAATTGTAGCCGATGAATCCATAAAATCATTGGAAACTTTGGAGGAGTTAGCCAGATCGGGAGTACAGGGGATCAACTTGAAGATCATGAAGCTGGGTGGGTTAGGACCCACGGTTAGAATATTAAAGAGGGGAAGGGAACTTGGGTTTAAGATCATGTTGGGCTGTATGACAGAAACATCTTTAGGCGTGACTGCTATGGCACACCTGGCAGCCATGGCTGATTGGATCGACCTGGATGCGCCGCTGTTGATTGCCAACGATCCTTTTAAAGGAGTCTCTTACGATCGGGCGCTTGTCTCAGTTTCTGAAAATCCGGGAATAGGAATAGTTCGCAGAATCGGGATGAAATAGACTGCCAAAAGTGGTCAGATCAATGAGTTGAATTTCCCTGATTAGCATATATTAATTGACATTATTTCAACCGCAGACTACAATGTAGATTATTGAAGGTGATGACCCAAAACGGTTAGGAGGGATGATGAGTGCCTGGCGCGGAAAATATGCCATTGGGTTGACCGGTAATATCGCAACTGGAAAAAGTGTGGTTCGAAAGATGCTGGAGCATTTGGGCGCATACGGTATTGACGCGGATGTGTTATCTCACCGCGCCATAATGAAATCCTCCCCGGGATATCAACCTGTGATTGATACATTTGGCCAGTGGGTATTGGGATCCAATGGAGAAATCGACCGGAACAAATTGGGCGAATTGGTGTTTAAGAATCCAGACGCAATGATGCGGCTGGAGACTATTATCCATCCTCTGGTCAGACAGGCGCTGGATGTCCTGGTTAATAAGACTTCTCATCCGATCGTTGTCATTGAGGCCATCAAACTGCTGGAATCCGACATGCACAACCTGTGCGATCAGGTCTGGGTGACAATGTCTTCTTCAGATCTTCAGCTGGAACGGCTGATTGAAAAACGCAGCCTTACCCGAAGGGAGGCAGAGGACCGGATCAACGCCCAGCTGCCAGCTACAGCAAAGTTGACCAAAGCAGATGTGGTTATTGAAAATGACGGTACTTTCGAGAAGACCTGGAAACAGGTTTATGATGCCTGGCAAGTCATCACTCAGAAAGAGCCCGGGTTTATACCGACTCCGAGCAAATCATACGGCAAGCTTGATGTGAAAAGAGCAACTCCGGAATCCGCCGAGCAGATTGCTGTGTACATGAGCCAGCACAGCCGTTCCAAACGGAAGATGACCAAAGACGACATAATGGAGGCTTTTGGAGAGAAAGCTTATATGCTCCTGATGTCAGATGAGGAGATCATCGGGCTGCTAGGCTGGCAGGTAGAAAATTTGATAACAAGAGTAGATGATGTCATGTTAACAGAGGGTTTGGCAATTCAGAATGGATTGAAAGCCTTGATGAGCTTTGTAGAAGATTCTTCTAAGGAGCTTCAGAGTGAGGCTGCTCTGCTCTTCCTGCCGCCATCCCTTGCTCAACATGAGAATCTGTGGAGCGGTTTGGGGTATCAAGCCAGGACAGTTAAAGACCTCCAGGTCAAGGCCTGGCAGAACGCAGTGATGGAATCCATGCCGCCTGGCACAGTTCTGCTCTTCAAACAGCTCAGGAAGGACCGCATTTTGCGTCCGATGCAGTAATTATTTCTACATCAGGTAGATCGAAGTGACTAATAATTTTTGGAATTATTTCCTTTTTATATTTCAGCGAGCAAATTGGCTCAGCGTTTTTGATATCCTTTTGGTAGCGACAATAGTGTTTTTTGTCCTCTATCTTCTCAGGGATACCAAGGCGCTGGTTCTTCTCAGGGGAGTCCTGTTCCTCATCCTTGTGATCAGCTTGCTCTCCAGCCTGAGGGTCCTCCCAGCTTTCTCATGGGTAATAACTAATACCCTGCCTACATTGCTGCTAGCAATTCCGGTTATTTTTGCCCCCGAGATCAGAAGGGTATTGGAACGCCTTGGCCGCACAGGCTCAATTTTTTCCCAGGACCAGTTCACAACTGAAATGGAAAAGAATATCCAAGTTGTTGTTCAGGCATCTCGCAGGATTGCGGAACGCAAATATGGGGGGTTGATAATTTTTTCCCGGCTGGATTCCCTGCAGGCTTATGTCGAAACCGGGGTGCAGTTAAAAGCAACTGTCAGCCCGGAAACGCTAATCCAGATCTTTTACCCCAAAACGCCCCTGCATGATGGAGCTGTGATCATCTCTGATAACGTAATTACTGCTGCCAGCTGTGTTTTGCCCCTTTCTGCCAGCGGTGTATTAGAATTGTCACCGGAAAGATCCATGGGGCTTCGGCACCGGGCTGCGCTGGGTATTGCGGAAGAAAGTGACGCTATTGCGGTCGTGATTTCTGAAGAAACCGGCATTGTTTCCCTGGCCTACGACGGAAAACTTGATAAATATGTTCCGCTGGATGAATTACAGGGCAAATTGAATGGATTCTTCCAGCACGAGCCGGTCCAAAAATCACTCCTTTCCCGCTTGAGCACACTCTTTCAAGGAACCTTAGAATGAAATTGATGCGCTGGTTGGGCAGTAATCTTACATCCTTGATCCTGTCACTATTTCTGGCATTGGTGATTTGGATCTCAGCTGTGACTTCTGCCAATCCCAATGTTGAGGCCGAGCTATCACTTCCGCTGGAAATAAGAGAGCAGCCTTCCGATATTGCGATCGTAGATTCTTTACCTCAAACAGTTGATCTAAAGGTTCTGGCTCCTGAAAGCATAATTCAAAGCCTGGAAGAGAATAATCCGCTTGTGGCATATATCAAATTGACGGATATAGAGGCTGGTACTTACCGGTTTACCATTCAGATCCAGATACCGGACCAGCTGAAACCAATCCGTATCCTGGAGCAAAACCCTGAAAAAGTGGAGCTAAAGCTTAGCAATTTGATTTCAAAACTGCTGCCTGTATCGATCCAGGTGGAAGGCGAACCGGCAATTGGCTACCAGACCAGCGGTCTCTCCTGGGATGGGAGTTCGGTCACGGTCACCGGACAGGACAGCAAAGTTCAGGATGTTTCGGCGGTGGTTGGTATATTGGATATCTCTGATGCAACGGGATCGATTACGAGGAGCATCGCCCTCGAAGCCAGGAACAATGTAGGGGAAGTTATTGAAGGTGTGACCCTCCAACCTGAGACGGTCCTGGTAGATCAGTCGATCAGCCTGCAAGGTGGATATAGGAATTTGGCTGTGAATGTTACCACGCAAGGAGTTGTGGAACCCGGGTATCGCTTTACGAGTATCACACCAGCACCACCGACGGTGATGGTGTTTTCTGAAGACCCCCAGCTTGTGGAGGGATTGCCAGGTTATGTAAATACCAAACCGCTGAATCTGAACGGAGTAGATGGGTATTTGGAGACTATTCTGGAATTAGACCTTCCGGCAGGGGTTACTGTAGTTGGTGATCCGACGGTGTTGGTCCAGGTGAACGTAACTGCTCTCGAAACCAACATGGTGATCACGAGAGAGATCGAAATGATCGGCTTGCTGCCAGGCTTGAATGCCCTGGTATCACCTGAACAGGTAAGCGTCCGGATTTCCGGACCGGTGCCTGTCTTGGAAAATCTCACCCTGCGGGATATCAGGGTAGTGGTTGATCTCACCAGCCTGGGAATAGGCACCCATACTCTGACGCCCACGGTTGAAATCCTGCCCGCCGAAATTATCTGGGAAGATGTCTCTCCTGCAACTGTTGAAATTGTCATCGTGGAGGGGTAGGCAAACTTTTTCCCTCCCTTAAATTGTTCCCGTAAAAAAAATATGCAAAAACCAGTTGTGGCCATTGTTGGCCGACCTAATGTGGGTAAGAGTACCCTTTTTAATCGCCTGGCTGAACGCCGGATGGCGATTGTTGATGATATACCAGGAACGACCAGAGATCGTCTTGCCACGGAAGTTGAATGGACTGGAGTGGTCTTTGATATCATTGACACTGGGGGGTTGGATCCCACCCAGGTGGGTCCAGGGAAAGGACAGGAACCGCTCTCAATCGGTTCACACCAGTTCATTGATGAAATCCGCAGTCAGGCAGAGATTGCCATCCAGGAATCAGACGCAATCCTGTTTGTTGTGGATGGACAGTCTGGAATTACACCAGCAGATCGGGAAATCAACGAGTCCCTCAGAAAATTCCAGCAGATCAAAGACGGGGAAGCCTATCCTCCTGTGCTTTTGGTTGTCAATAAGTGTGATAATAAGAAATCGCGCCAGAATGCTGTTCAGTTCTACGAGCTGGGATATAAGGAGATCCATATAATATCTGCCATCCACGGTTCTGCGACCGGAGATATGCTGGATGCGCTGGTGAAAGTGCTGCCAGAGGGAGGCGAAGAAGAAGAAGATACATCGGTAAAGATCGCCATTGTGGGAAAACCCAATGTTGGAAAATCCAGCCTGCTGAATAAGATGATCGGAGAAGACCGGGTGATTGTCAGTAATATCCCTGGCACTACCCGGGATTCAATTGACACAAGCCTGATCTACAAAGACGCCCCCATCACGATTATCGATACGGCCGGAATCCGTAAGCGCGGCAGTATCGAACCCGGTGTAGAGAAATTCAGTGTTATTCGGGCAATGAAGGCCATTGAACGCTCGGATGTGGCTTTGCTGGTTGTGGACGCTTATGAGGGAATTAAATCTCAAGACACACATGTAGCCGGATATATCCTGGATGAATGGAAAAGTGCTGTTGTTGTGATCAATAAATGGGATCTGATCGAAAAAGACACGCATACGATGGCTGAATTCACTGATTATGCGCGTTATGAATTGAACTTTATGGATTATGTTCCAATCCTGTTTACATCTGCCTTGACAGGTAAACGGGTGGACCAGATCCTGGACCTGGCGTTGGAAGTCCAGAAGGAGAGGATGATCAGACTGCCCACCTCTCAGGTGAACAAGATTGTTCAGAATGCTCAGGATAAACATCCATCGCCCTCAAAAGCGGGAAGGCATTTTAAGATATATTATGGCTCCCAGGTCCGCAATAACCCACCCACCTTTTTGCTCCATGTCAATGACCCCAAATTGACTCATTTCACCTATTTGCGCTATATTGAAAACCAGATCCGGGAACATACGCCATTTTTGGGGACTCCGATCAAGATCCTGCTCCGGCAAAGTTAGATTTATATCCCAAAACTCAACAAAAATGCAAATTTGAGATCAGGGAGAGTGTTATCCTGCCCCTTGCCTTGACTGAATTTGGATTATATAATCTGGAAGACGTTCAAAGGTGATAACCTGCAAATGACAGAAGATTTCGACTCTATGCAACTAGAAAATGAAGAAAATCGGACGGATAGGCCGAATTTACTGGGTGTTCTTGTTGATATCCTTGAAACCCTGCTACTTTCAGTGGTTCTGTTCTTCCTGATAAACGCTGTTTCTGCCCGGATCCGGATTGATGGTTCCAGCATGGAGCCTAATCTTCATCATGGAGAATTCGTAATTGTCAGCAAGATCAATTACCGGATAGGGGAGCCCGAAAGGGGCGATGTTGTGGTATTCGATTTTCCCCGCAATATAACCCAGGAATATATCAAGCGCGTAATCGGTTTGCCGGGGGAGCAGGTTCATGTTGAAGACGGGAATGTGTATATTGATGGTGTGATGCTTTCTGAACCATATCTGAAGATGGATCCACAATACGAAGGTGACTGGGTGGTTTCTGGAGACACTCTTTTTGTATTGGGCGATAACCGAAATAACTCCTCAGATTCCCACAACTGGGGCTTGGTACCCATGGAAAATATTGTCGGGGAAGCTCTACTGGTGTATTGGCCGCCCGATTCATGGGGATTGGTCAATGGGGCAAGCCCGGTCCTGGCCTCGGAATGATCATTCTTTCAACCCGTGGACATTATCCGGATGAATCTAAGTACGACCCTTTATTGGTAGATATAACAGGTAACAGAAGACCTTAGCTGGCAAGCAGTATCTGTTATCATAAATAAGAAGAAACTGGTCGATCAAAACACCTCTCCCGGAGGGGTTGGTGTTGTTTTATCTTAGGTAGTTGTAAGTTATTAAGTCGGAGTTTAGTATGGCACAGAGGGCGCTCACCAAACGCATCATCCCAGTCCATGTCTTGACAGCAAGCTACCGTATTGCAGGTACTGCCAAGGTCAGCAACAGCGGCTTAAGCGGACTGTTAACAGATTCGACCAGCCAGTTCATGACTATTATGGATGCCAGCCTGGGCCGCATTCATGACCCTGATTTTCTGGTACAAAAATTGCCTGATATCCGTCTGGTAAAAGAACATATCCACAGTGCCAGCGTTAAACGACGTCAGGATATTGGTCCGATAGGGATCACCCGGGCGGGTTATGAACATGTTAATCTCTTCCATATTGCCATTACAGACTCAACCTTCGAATATGAAGGCTGCCTGGAATGGCCGGGCCGGTTTGATTTCAAAGCCCTGCTGTCCGCAGGAACCTGGGAATATCTGCCCATATTTGATGGAACTGTGCGCTCCATTATCTATCCCGAGATGGAGATCAAGAGTGAGGCTATGCTGGTCAACCGCAAACATATCGCTACCTTTACTCATGCATTGAAGAAAGCGGATGATGACTCCTCCTGGCCGGGAATTCCTCTAGGCTTGACCTGATTATGAGGGGATAGTATAATTTTTTGCCGTTGTTTTACATAATGAAATTTGCCCCCATCGTCTAGGGGACCAGGACATAACCCTTTCAAGGTTAAGACCGGAGTTCGAATCTCCGTGGGGGCACAGAAAAATCCTCTGTAAAGAGGATTTTCGGTTTAAGGGAGACCTTGTAGGTCTGGTCGGTTAATTAATCGGGATTGCTGTAACGATTATCACTGGTATCCCCCACATTTTATATTCCATTGACTCATGGATCTCGAATCCAGCTTCCTTCACCAGATGCCTGACCGGAATGGGCCGACAGTCAGCTAATCTTGAAAAACGGTCGTGGAAGGACTCATACATTCTGCCCATTAAGCCCAGTGCCCTGTCTTTGGAAAGGGAGACGATCACCAACCTGCCGCCTGGTTTCAGTACACGACGGCATTCACTTAATACCACCGGAATGTGGGGAGAATCAAAAAGCTCCAGGGTGAAGCTTGTAAATACCCCATCAAAAAACCCACCTTGAAAAGGAATTGGCATAGTGTCGCTTTGCACCAGCCCAACCTGGTCCAGGATCCCGCGCCTGGACAAACGCTTTTGAGCGACCTGGGCCATACCTGATGACAGATCCAACCCTACACTAATGACACTTTCAACAGACCGGGTGATATATTGCTGAGCGTATCCGGTTCCAAAACCGATCTCCAGGACCCGTTCTCCCGGCTGTGGATATAAAAGAGCCAGGCCCAGCCTGATAAATCTTTTTTCACTGGAGGCCAATAGATCATAGATCCCGCTGAGGCTGGAATAATAACTCTCGGCAGCTTGAATGGGCCGGTTCACTCTTGAAAATTCCTGTAAGGGTTTCATTGAGGGTCCTTTGGATCTTGTTTTTAGTATATCCCAATCCGACGATACCTTAACCGCTCAGTACAGGAAGAGCTGGTTAAATGAAAACGCTGCCAGGAATGGCAGCGTTGGTTAGGTAGGAGAGGGAGTTTATCCCAGGATCACACCCTGTTTCTTTTTTCCGCCTTCAGTCCACTGCAGCTCGATCTCAAGCTGCTTCTTCAGACCGTGTTTTTTGGGCTGCTCATAATATTCCAGCTCAAAACTGACTATTTCAGGAAGATCCACAACTACGTCCTGTCCGCCCTGAATCAGAGTCACCTTCCCGCTTTCGACTTTGTCTGCCAGGTCTCGCAAAAATGCCCCTGCGTCAGCCAGGTTTTTTCTTTGATCACTTTTAACAAGCACGTTTTTCTTGACCATCTTTCCTCCATGACTAGCAAATTTCAAGGGGGAGAGGATAAGAGTTATATTAAAAAGAACGTTTGACCGTTAAATATTCGCTAACTATCAGCGAATTTATGAATTGTCTGTTCTGGATTGAAAGTAAACCTCAGCGGCCGCCACGATAAGGAGGCACGGGGATGGCATAGATCCGGCACAGGCGCCGATCCAGGATCCTGCTTCGGATGCGGGGATCGATCTCGCTGAGCTTGTCAGTGGTCGTGATCACTGTGGGAAGCCCGGCATTGTAGCGGTAGTTAAAGAGCTGGTAGAGTTTTTCCTTGACCCAAGGGGTCATGGATTCCGTGCCCAGATCATCCAGAACCAACAGGGGTGATTTTTTGATCTCGTCAAAGCGGCGGTCGTAGCTGATGGTGCTGTTAGGGCTGAAAGTGGCCCTTAAATGGTCCATTAGATCAGGAACCATGATGAACAGAGGTGGAATACCTTCTGCGGAGCGGTAGTTGGCAATGGCAGCTGCCAGATGGGTCTTGCCGCTGGCGTACCCTCCCTGCAGCACCAGCCAGCCTTTGGGTTTCTCCGCGTATTTTTGGGATGCTTTGAAGGCGCTTTCCAGCTTCTTCTTCTCGTCCTTTTCCAGGTTTTCGTCATCGCGCAATGAAAAATTACCAAAGGTTTGATCTCCCAACAATGATAACGAGGAGAGTTCGGAGTGCCCTGTATCGTCCATGGGCCGGCGGTAGTCCGGGGCCAGGATCTTAACCCGATTTACTAATTCGGGGTCCTGCAGGCGCGAGCGGATGCGGCCTTCCAATTGATTGAGAGATAGGTTGGTGGTGATCAAGAGCGGCAGGTTATTTATGTAGCGGAAATTGAGGATCTGGAATAATTTTTCCTGGGCCCAGGGAGTGGCATTTTCGGTCCCAAAATCATCCATGACCAATAAGGGGGAGCGCCGGATGTCTTCAAAACGTTCCTCAAAAGAGGACTCGGGGTTGTTGTAGGAAAAGCGCAGACTGTCGAGTAGATCGGGGACTGTCAGGAATAGGGTTGGAACGCCAAGGTCAACAACGAAATTGGCAACAGCTGCTGCCAGGTGTGTTTTTCCACAGCCAAAAGGACCCTGCAGTACCAGCCAACCCTGGAGTTTGCCGGCATATTGCTGGGCATGGTTGAAAGCCTGTTCCAGCGAGTCAGCCTGAGCTTTGCCCAATCCGATCTGTCCCCGGATTTCGAAATTTTCGAAGGTTAAATGAGCCAGCTCTTCCAGGTTGCTCATTTTAAATAAGCCAGCCCGGGCCTGTTTTCTCAACTGTCCGGCACGGCAAGAGCAAATTTGGAGTTTGCCAAAATCGGGATGTCCCACAGGGAGATCCTGCCGCAGGTAACCAATCCCGCCGCAGATCTCACAATTGGGATCACCCGGGTAAGACCCGGCGCCTGGGTCAGTCTTCGATGAACTCGGCGAACTCATCTTCGAGATACCCTCGGCGGCTTTCTTTAGTATGTCCTCTATCCGGTCGCTCATCTTTTCCACCGTCCTGCCAACTACGTAATATGGCTTCTATGTAATTCCATTTCCTGACATTATTCTGAACCGCAATTGCTACTGCGTCCCTGATCCAATCCTCAGGAAACTCTATCTCTGCATCCCTTAATGTATCCGCGATCAAGGGTGTAAGCGGGCCAATATTTTCCTCATATAGCCGGAAGATATTGGGCTGCTCCAAACTTAATGTTGGGATCGGACTGTCACCGTCCGAGGGGCGCCACGATCCGTCTGCGACGGATTGAACCGCGGCCTGCCCGCGTGGAGAGTTGAAAAAATATATCACCAGTTCGCCTTCTCCATCAGGGACTGATGTTTTTAACAAAGTGCCGCGGTTGACCGCCCGCTCCAGCCCAGACTGCACTGCAGTCAGCTGGGCGGCGGCCGTGGCGCCCAGCCCGGCCATAAAATCCGGATCTCCAGTGAGGTTCTCTTCCTTGAGGTAGCGAACATCGCCTTCCAGCCGGGTGAACAGCCATAGGACATATAGCGTGACCTTCATTTCGTCCAGGTCATCTAATTGGGGAAGCAGGTCCGTAAAAAACAGGCTGGGAATCCTGGTTGTGCTTATTTTTCCTGGAGGAAGACCGTTAAAAGGCATCAGGTTACCTGAGAGAGATCAATATCGCGTGTAGCGGCATTCTCAAATTTGGCCAGGTTCTTTCGGAAGACCAGCTGCACATCCCCGGTGGGGCCGTTTCTGTGTTTGGCTATGATAATTTCGGCCAGATTCTTGAACTGGGAATCTTCTTCATAAACTTCAGGACGATAGATAAACATTACGATATCAGCGTCCTGCTCCAGGCTGCCGGATTCCCTGAGGTCTGATAAAACAGGCCGTTTGTCAGAGCGCTGCTCGACGGCGCGTGAAAGCTGAGCGGCTGCCAGTACCGGTACGTTCAGCTCCCTGGCCAGGATCTTCATGTTTCGGGAAATGTCAGAGACTTCCTGGACGCGGTTGTTGGTACGCATGTCTCCGCCCATTAGCTGGAGATAATCCACCACGATCAGATCCAACTTATATTCCAGGTGCAGGCGCCGGCACTTGGTGCGTAGCTGCAAGGGGGTCAGTGCAGGAGTGTCATCAAGGAAAATGTGGGTGTCGGTTAGAACCTCGATAGCTTGAGTAAAAAGCAGCCATTCATCTGGCTCAAGTTTTCCAGAGCGAAGCCGGGTAGAATCGATCCCGGTTTCCTGGGCGATGAGGCGCTGCACCAGTTGTTCGTTGGACATCTCGAGGGAGAAGATCGCGACGTGTTTTTTGTGGGTCAGGGCAGCGTTTTTGAGAGCGGATAATATAAAACCAGTTTTCCCCATTCCGGGCCGCCCGGCAATGATCAGTAGATCTGAAGGCTGCAAGCCGCCCAACATTCTGTCGATATCAATAAAGCCTGTGGGAACTCCAACCAAGTCCTCATCCCGCTTGGAGAGTTCTTCCATGCGGTCGAAATAATCACTCAAAACAACCCGAATGGGCTGCAGATCCTGAGTTGTACGGCGCTGGCTGACGTTAAATACGGCCTTCTCAGAGTCGTCCATGACTGTATCGAGAGTAAGATTCTCTTCGTAGGCCAGTTTGGCGATCTTATTGGCTGCTTCCAACATCCTGCGCCTGATGGCGGTTTCTTCAACCCTGTGGCCGTAAGCTTCAGCGTGCAGTGAGGATGGGACGTTATTGATCAACTTGGTGATATACGCCGCTCCGCCGATATCCGCCAGGTGACCTTTTTGATCGAGTTCCTCGGTGACGGTCACCAGGTCGATAGCTTCGTTGCGATCGTGCAGTGAGACGAATGTGTCCCAGACCCATTTGTTTCGGTGAATGTAAAAATCATCCGCCGCCAGGAACTGGGCCACGTCATAATAGGCCTCGGGATTGATCAGTACCGCCCCGATGACAGCTTCTTCTGATTCCCGGCTGTGGGGAACCATTTTGGGTCCGGATGTTTTAGGAGCGGATTCGTATTCTAGGGGTTCGGTCATGGTTGGTTTTTTGAATTAATATTGGTTGCTTGAGTGGTGAGGTAGTACGGTCAAGGAGCTGAGGAAAGAGGGGGAGTTAGTTCTCTTCGGATTCCTCTTCATCAGGTTTGTCTTCGGATTGATCAGGGCTGATCTGATCCAGGTAATTCTCAAAGACTGACAACCGCTCACTGTCAACTTCTTCGTCAGGGAGGGTTTCTGCCAGATCATCTTCGGGGATCATGCCGGCTTCATCCAGTACATCTTCTGTTACGAATATCGGGACATTCAAACGGATGGCTAAATTCATGGCATCAGACGGACGGGAGTCAATATTATGCAATGAGCCGTTGATATTGAAGACAATGTTGCCAAAGTAGGTTTCATCCTTAAGGGAAACCACTTCGACGTGGACCACTTCGGCTTCCAGGGAATCCAGAATGTTCACAAATAGATCATAGGTCAGGGGCCGTGACACTTCTACTTCCTGCAATGCCAGGGTAAGGTGCTCGGCTTCGTAGATCCCAACCATAATGGGCAGATAACGTTCTGATTCAATCTCCCGCAGAATCACCACACGCTGCTGAGACATTAGACTGACCCGGATGCTATCTACCACTACTTCGATCATTTTGGCCATAACTGGAGCTTCCTTCAGGATTAAACCTGATGTCTTGTTATTCTATCACGGGGGATAAGCCACTGCAACGAATGAACCTTAAAGGCTTAAATTTATTAAGAAAATTTCTGCTTCCAGAGCAGTTCGGAAAATGATACCAGGGGGTCTGATCTGCTGTCGATGTTGCCTTTATAATGAAGGAAAGTCTTTCATTTAGAATTCAGGGATATTTAGAGAGACATGACTGTCTATTCTCAAACCCGAAAAGAAAATCGCTTGCTCCCGCTTGATTTGCTGCGGGGGTTGTTGATGATCCTGATGGCATTGGACCATGCCAACTTTCATATTGCCCAACAGCACTCATTGGGTGAATACTGGGGAGGACCCTTTCCAACCTTTTCCACACCACTTCACCTCCTGATCCGATTCGTGACCCATTTCAGCGCGCCTGGATTCTTTTTCACCATGGGTATTGGGATGATCCTGTTTGCCTCGTCACGCAAGAAAAAAGGCTGGAGGGAATCGGAGATCTGGCTGCACTTTTTGATGAGGGGATTGATTCTAATCGGTTTGCAGGTAATTCTGAACTATGGCCAGGCCTGGTCAGTGGCTGGCTCCCGAGCGCTGTTGTGGTATGTAGGTGTGTTGGCAGCCCTTGGGGTTGGCATGATCCTCTGTATTCCACTGCTGCGCTTAAAGCCGATATACCTGGCAGGGATCAGCCTGGGCTTGTTTATCATTATGGAGTTCCTGACGCCTGATCCAGTTCTGTGGGGTAGGAATTTTAATAACCTGGTTGGAACTACACTGGTTTATAGTGGAGGAATGGGGGAGTTCTGGACCAATTACCCTCTCTTGGCCTGGGTTGAACTGATCGTATTGGGTTTGTTGTTTGGTAATTGGATCCAGCAGGATGCCAAAAACACCTATCAGAAGGGAATCTGGCTGGGATTGGTGTTCCTGGCTGGTTTTGTTCTGCTGCGCTTATTCAACGGTTTTGGAACTATCCGACCTTTACCCATTGGAAATTGGACGGATTTCCTAAGTGTGGTGAAGTATCCCCCCAGTATGGCTTTTGTGCTGCTGACTATGGGAGTGAATTTGATCCTGTTGGGATTGTTTTCAGTGATAAATAAGCCGGGCTCCAGAGACTGGAATCCGGTCCTGGTTATTGGGCGTGTGCCGCTGTTTTTTTATCTTACCCACATAGGAGTATATTTTCTGATGGGTAGGCTGCTGACGCCAGATGGATCCGGTTTGGGATTGATGATCGTGCTCTGGGCAGCCGGGTTGGGGATACTCTATTTGCCCGCTCGCTGGTATGGCCTGTATAAATCCCGCCAGCCTGATAGGTCGTGGGTGAGATATTTTTAAAGAATAACGAAATTACCCGCTGACCTTCTCTGCTTCGTGTTTGGCTTCCCGCTTTCGAGTGCTGTGATCAAGGATCCTTTTCCGGATGCGGAGATTTTTGGGGGTTACTTCAAGCAGTTCATCATCCGCCAGGTACTCAATAAATTGGTCCAGGCTCATCTCTCTGGGTGTGACCAGGCGTTGATTGATTTCCCGGATATTATTCCGCATATTGGTCAGATGTTTGGCTTTGCAGACATTGACCTCGATATCATCAGGTCGTTTATTCTCTCCAACAACCATCCCGTGGTAGACCTCCATGCCGGGTTCAATGAAGAGAACCCCGCGCTCTTCGGCATTTTTCAACCCGAATGTGGTTGCTGTCCCGGTCTCCCAGGCTACCAATGAACCATGAGATCGGACTTCTACCGAACCAGCCTGAGGAGCATAACTATCAAATATTGTGTTCAGTACACCAGTTCCCTTGGTCATGGTCAAGAAATGATGCCGAAAGCCAAGGATGCCCCTGGTGGGAGCCAGAAAAGTAAGTAAAACTGTTCCTGTGCTTGAATCCTGCATATCCTGCAGCACACCTTGCCGGTTATTGAGGGATTCCATCACCGCGCCTATATCATCTGAATGGACCTCTATCCGGACCTCTTCAAAAGGCTCAAGGATTTGGCCAGAAGGAGATGTTTGAAGAATTACTTCCGGACGGGAAACGTGGAATTCATAACCTTCCCGGCGCATGGTTTCTATCAAGATAGCCAGGTGAAGTTCTCCCCGGCCTGACACCAGCAATGTGTCTGCGGATCCAGACTCTTCCACCCTCAATGCCAAGTTGCTTCTGGTTTCACGAAACAGCCGTTCCCGGAGTTTGCGGGAGGTTTTCCAGACACCTTCTCTTCCGAAAAAAGGGGAGGTGTTGACGCCAAATGACATCCGGACTGTAGGCGCTTCAACCTTGATCCTGGGAAGGGGATCTGGATTTTCAAGATTGCAGATCGTGTCCCCGATAGTTATGCCTTCCAATCCGGCAATGGCTACAATCTCACCAGCCCTGGCATGTTCGATCTCCTGGCGTTCTAATCCCTGGTAATCATAAAGGTAAGTGGTCTCTCCCGGGACGGTTTTTCCATCCGCGGTGAGATAAACAACCTGTTCACCAACCGCAACCTCTCCGGAAGATATTCTCCCGATGGCTGTAGATCCCCGGAAATTATCATATTCAAGAGATGTTACAAGCATTTGCAGTGGCTGGTCAATATTCACAACAGGGGCAGGGATCGCATTCAGAATGGTTTCAAAAAGAGGCTGAAGATCGGGGCCAACATCTGGTGTAAGTCCAGCGCGATGCTGGGTAGCAATAGCATAGACCACCGGGAAACTGGCCTGTTCCTCACTTGCTCCGAGTTCTATGAATAAGTCAAAAGTGTCATTTAATACCTGCTCTGAATTTGCCAATTTGCGATCTACTTTATTGATGACCACGATTACCTTGTGGTTAAGTTCTAGCGCTTTCTGGAGCACAAAACGGGTTTGAGGACGGGGGCCTTCAGCAGCATCGACCAGCAACAATACGCCGTCAACCATGTTTAAGACCCGCTCTACTTCGCCCCCAAAATCGGCATGGCCTAGAGTGTCAACGATATTTATCTTGATTTTCTGGCCGCTTTGAGGATCGGTGATCACGATAGCTGTATTTTTGGAGAGAATGGTGATACCCCTTTCTTGTTCCAGTTCGTTCGAGTCCATCACCCGCTCTTTGAACTTTTTCTTCTCATAATAAACGCTTGACTGGCGCAGAAGCCCATCAACCAGGGTGGTTTTCCCGTGGTCAACATGGGCGATAATGGCTATGTTTCGTATGTCGGTTCTGGTAGTTTGCATAATTTTCACTTTTCACGCATAAAAAAACCCGACCGATCTTGGCCGGATTCACACAATACAACGCCACAAGTTTACCAAAGGATATCAAAAAAGGATAGAGCATAGTTTTGTTCTCCCCCCGATTTGATTTTCTGGGCCAAACCTGAGATTCCCCGGAATGGCCCAGAATTTCCATCTTTGATCCTGCGGACTAACTGAATTATCCCGAATGATAACAAGATCATGATCGCGAATGCCAGGGCTTCCAGAATAATAAAAAAGGGTCCATATCCTTCAGCACCACCGATGTTGGGCATCATCACTACCATCAGAGGTAATAAGATCGCCAGAAAAGTGAGAACCCTTTGATATTTCCCTATCTTGGATTCCCGGTCACTGTAGATCTCAGGTGCTTCCCCGTGATCGACTTTATACCGGAAATACATCCATCCGCCCATTTCTCCAACCTGTTCCCATCCTGAGTCGGCAAAAAGCTGCAGGTAGGAGTCCTTGTCTTTGGTCTTAAGGGATTGATAATCCAACCTGTAGACATAATCAGCAGGTTCTCCATTCTTGAATTGATAACTCCCCGGAAAAGGAACATCATTCAAGTGCAATCCTTGCTGAGCCATTTCTGCCAGCCAGGCTTCTTCTTTTTCATCCTGCCAGGCCCAAAACCATTTTTGTTTAGTTACGAGTTCGTTAGTCATGTGATTCCTCCTCAGCAGTCCTTTCCTGCCATAAATCAAAATTCTTTGCTGCGCTTTGCAGCATGATCTCCATTCTCTGGATCTGTCCCAGCAGCACCCGGATTCCAGTTTCTGTGATCTGGTAGATTTTCCTTCGCCCTTCTTTTCCGACCATAGAGATCAATTCGTTGTTTTCCAGCGTCGTAAAAGCCCCATAAAGGGTGCCCGGGGCTAACCGGATGGTACCCTGGCTGATTTCCTCGGCGTCCTGCATTACAGCGTACCCGTGTTTGGGAGTTACCAGCGCCAGTAAGATATAATAAGTGGCTTCCGTTAGGGGAAGGTGTTTTGTGATTGGTTTGTCCTCCATAAAAACTCCTATCTGGGGCAAGGCGCTTATAGCGCCCTGCGGTATAACGGTGAACGATATATCGTATGCCGATATAGTAAAGTAAATATAACTGTTTGTCAAGGCCCAAAAGAGAACATATATTTTAGATTAAATACCAGGGAGGCTAGCGCCCCTACTTCCTTTATAATTGAAGGTAATCTTGTTGTTCGGGGTGGATATGTTGCTGAATAAACATTCTTTAATAATTAGAATTTGGATATTCATGGTGTTATTCTTTTTTGCTGCATGCCAGCGGTTGGAAGTTTCAGCTCCAAGCGCTGCTGCGTCAGAATCTGGTTTACCGCCAATCACTAGCTGGCAAATACAATACAGCGGTGAGTTGGATTTGGATCTTGATATAGATGTTTTTAATTTGGATTTATTTGATACGCCAATGGAGAGCATCAAAGAGCTCAGGAAACGGGGGGTTTTCGTAATCTGTTATTTCAGCGCAGGCAGCTACGAAGACTGGCGACCTGATGCGGACCAGTTTCCAGATAAAGTACTTGGGAATGATTTGGATGACTGGCCAGGAGAGCGTTGGTTGGATATCCGGCAGCTTTCGGATCTAAACTCGATCATTGAGAACCGAATGGACCTGGCTGTTGAAAAAGGATGTGATGGGGTAGATCCGGATAATCTAGATGGATATGAAAACAAGACCGGATTCCCTCTGACGGGGAACGATCAATTGGTGTTTAATAGATATTTAGCCCAGACAGCCCATACCCGGGAGCTAAAAATCGGATTAAAAAATGACATCAATCAAATTCAAGAGTTAGTAAATGATTTTGATTGGATTCTCAACGAGGAATGTTTTACTTACCATGAATGTGATCTATTGCTGCCATTTCTCGATGTTAACAAGCCGGTTTTTGTTATTGAGTATGAGATAACCCCGGCTGATTTTTGCCCTCAGGCCAATCAACAAGGATTTTCTGCACTGCATAAAAATTGGGATTTAGACGCTTACTATACCGATTGCCTTAAATTTCCTTCCCGGTAAAACTTATCTTCAAAGAGAGGTGGCATGACAAAAATTGATTTTAAGAAAGAATTGAAACATCTGTATCAACCTTCAAAAAATGAATTCCAGGTTGTAGAAGTCCCTGATCTGAAATTTTTCAAGGTTGATGGTCATGGGGATCCAAATTCGGCTCAGGAGTATACTGACGCCATTGAGGCTTTGTACGCTGTGTCCTATAAAACGAAATTCCTCAGCAAGAAGAAAGAACAGGACTATGTGGTTCCGCCCCTGGAAGGATTATGGTGGGCAGATGATATGGAAACCTTTTCAACCGCCAGGGATAAAAGCCAGTGGTTGTGGGCGATGATGATCATGGTTCCGGATTGGATCACTGATGATATGGTGGCTGAGGCCAGGATGGAGGTGGATAAGAAGAAAGACCTACCGGCGCTGGGAAAAATCCGTTGGGAGGAATATCGGGAAGGCCTGGTTGTCCAAATTCTGCATCTGGGATCCTATGACGATGAAGGCCCGGTTTTGGCCAGATTACATGAGAGCTGGATGGCTGAACACGGGTACACATTTAACGGTTTACATCATGAAATATATCTCAGCGACCCCAGGCGTGTAGAACCTTCAAAACTTAAGACCATCCTTCGTCAACCCATTCAAAACATTTAAGGACTTCAATGACAGAACCGTTTATCATTCCCAGCCTGAATACAGAACGATTGTTGCTGAGGGCATTTGAGAAGGATGACCTTGATCCATTCGCAGACCTGGTTGCGGACAAAGAAGTTATCCAGCACGCAACCTATGACGGAACAACCATGACCCGCACCCAGGCCTGGAACTGGCTTTGTTTTATGCTGGGGCATTGGCATATGCGCGGCTTTGGTATTTGGGCAGTTGAAGAAAAAACATCTGGAGAATTGATTGGCCGGGTCGGTCTTCAATTCCTGGATTGGTTTGACGATGTTGAAGTGGTGTGGATGCTTTCAAAATCAGCCTGGGGGAAAGGGTTTGCCGCAGAAGGGGCCAAGGCAGCTATTGACTTTGGTCTTAATGCCCTCGCTATACCCCGCATTGCAGCAGTGATCCGTCAGGAGAACAAACCCTCGATCCGCCTGGCAGAACGCCTGGGGATGGAAATGGAAAAAGAAGTCGAACGCCAGGATATCCATTTTTATCAGTATGCAATTACTAAGGACTGACACAGCTGATCCTGAACACTTAACGAGATTCCCTGCCCGGACAAGCTGTGATTAATATCACAATGCTAATGTTTTGTAAACACCTTCCCAAGCTTATTGCTTTCGGAGACCCAAGGTGTATACTGCGGTTGTTACAAATTTCACAAACTTACCTGAAGGTAGATTTTGTCGGTTGAAAGTTATCCAAAATTCTATAAGAAAGTACAGTCAGAGATGGGTGCTTATGGAAAAGCCAACCCTGGTATCATGGCCGGTTTTTGCTTGCTTCGTGAAGCTGCCGAAACTGACGGAGCGCTTGATGCAAAAACCAAGGAGTTGATGGCATTGGCAATCGGTATAGTGGTTCGCTGTGATGGTTGTATTGCTTTCCATGTCCATGATGCCCTCAAAGCAGGTGCTTCCGAGGACGAAATCGTGGATGCGATTGGAATTGCGATCATGATGAGCGGAGGACCTGCTGTAGTGTACGGTTCTGCAGCCCTGGAGGCTCTCAAGCAGTTCCAGCTTGATTAATAATCCAAGAACAGAAATAACAAAGAAAATGCCAGGAGAACAGATTTCCTACTGGCATTTTTGTCTTTAATGTACAATAAGATAAAGATAATTCTCTACAGGTCTTAATAAACATCCAGGGGGCAGCAAAGTCAGGAGGTATCACCATGAATGACTTGTTAATGCTGGATAAGTATTTTCCCGAGGGGAATCTTGAAGGGGGCATTGAACTGGCAAATCGGCTGGATTGGGGAATCACTGTGCAAATGGCAGGTGAAGGATATGTTGTCTCGAGTGGTGATGAACCGATTCTGAGAGCAGAACACAAAGACGCTTTACAGTCTTTTATTTATGGGCTGGGCCTGGCTTATGCCATTCTTCCAGAGAAAGTTTTTACCTCCCTGGAAAAAGCTCTGAAGGATTTGTGAAATTTTGATGTCAGTGACCCACTTACAAGGAGCCATCCATGAGAAATAATAATCACCTACGGCAATCATCATTAAAATTATTTATTGCTGTCAGTTTATTGATTTTACTCAGTGTGGCCTGTAATCTGCCTTCGATGGCAAAGTCAGCCCAGGGACCGGATGAAACTGCGCGGATCGAAATCAGTGTTCGGGAAACCATGAGTGTCCTGGAAGGGGACCAGACCTC
>JAGHAU010000162.1 GCA_021161345.1 Anaerolineales bacterium
GATAATAAATTTGCAGCATTAAATAGCGCGGTCTGGTCAGGCGGGTCTTTTGTCTATATTCCGCCAGGATTGAAAGTGGACCTTCCCCTTCAAGCTTATTTCCGTTTGAATGTCGCCAATATCGGGCAGTTTGAGAGGACGATCATCATTGCTGATGAAGGCTCCCAGTTCCATTATGTGGAAGGCTGCACAGCACCGACATATACTACTGATTCCCTCCACTCCGGTGTGATCGAAATCATGGTTAAAAAAGACGCCCGGGTTCGCTACACAACAATTCAGAACTGGTCCAATAACGTCTACAACCTGGTGACTCAGCGGGCGCGCGTAGAAGAAAATGGCACAATGGAATGGGTGGATGCCAATTTGGGATCCAAGGTAACGATGAAGTATCCTTCCTGTATGTTAACAGGCAAAGGCGCCCATGGGGAGATCCTGTCAATCGCTTTTTCCGGTAAAGGTCAACAGCATGATACAGGAGCAAAGGTTTATCACCTGGCCCCCGATACAAGCAGCAAGATAATCTCAAAATCGATCAGCAAGGACGGCGGACGAGCTTCCTATCGCGGATTGCTGCGGGTCAATAAAGGCAATACTAACGTTAAATCAAACGTAGTATGTGATGCGCTGCTGTTGGATGACCATTCCCGATCAGATACCTATCCTTATATTGAGGTGGATGAACAGGATGTGAATATCGGGCACGAAGCTTCTGTATCCAAGGTGGAAGAAGAACAGCTATTTTATTTGATGAGCAGGGGATTGAATGAAGAAGAAGCTACCAGTATGGTGGTATCAGGATTCATAGAGCCTCTAGTCAAAGAACTGCCCATGGAATATGCAATTGAAATGAACCGCTTGATCCAGCTCCAAATGGAAGGATCGATCGGCTGACGAAGGAATATTATGGCAAGAAAACAACCACAGAAGGGATTTACGTTTACGCGCGAAATGGTCCAGGACTCCGATGATCTGGCGCCTATCCTGAGGAAATTCAAGAGCGATTCCTGGGATGCATATCACGAGCTGCCATTTCCGACAATAAAAGATGAAGCCTGGCGCAGAACATCACTAAATGGATTGGATTTTGGATCCATTCAACTGCCCAATGGCCAGATAAAAATCCTCCAGGACGCCGAGAAGTTTTCCGGTGTTTTAAGCAAAGAGGTCATTTCTGGAAAATCCTATTTCTTACTTGATTCTTCTGGGGTACAGGTAAATCTATCAGCTGATCTTAAGAAAAAGGGAGTTATCTTGAGCAGTTTGAGCGAAGCAGCTTCCACTCATCCAGAGCTGGTAGAAAAGTTGCTGGGAAAGGTAGTATCTCCCCGGGACGGGATATTTGCGGCTGTTGTGGGGGCATTCGCCAAATTTGGGGTTTTTATATATATACCTAAAGGTGTCCAGGTAAAAGAGCCAATCTTCGGTATCAGTATAGCTCCTGGTCAGCGGACAGCTCATTTATTCCAAACTTTGATCTACATGGAGGAGGGATCCTCCCTGAATTACCTCCAGGAAACCAGATCTTCGGGTGATCAATCCGAAATATCTCTGGCTGGTGAGAACCTGGAAATATTTGTTGGTCCAAATGCGAATCTCCAAATCACCGAGCTGCAGAACTACGGCTCTAATGTTTGGAGTATTGGTCATAAAAAAGCTCTGGTTGAGAGGGATGGCAACCTGGAATGGGAGATAGGCGCTCTGGGGTCAGTTCTCTGTAAACATTTCGTATCATTGGATCTAATAGGCAAGGGCGCGGAAGGCAGGATATCTGGGTTGTTCTTTGCGGATCAAACCCAACACCTGTCTTATAACACCCTGCAGCGGCACCTTGCGCCCTGGACGACCAGCGATCTGCTCTTTAAAGGTGCCCTAAACGGAAAAAGTCGGTCTGTGTGGCGGGGGATGATCTATGTCGCTCCCGGTGCCCAGCATATTGACGGCTACCAGGCTAACCGCAACCTTGTTCTTGATCCGGCAGCGAGATCGGATTCCATTCCGGGACTTGAGATCCTCAATAACGATGTTCGCTGCACCCACGGATCTACTATTGGAAAGGTTGATCAGGACCAGCTCTTTTATCTATTATCCAGGGGTATACCTAAACAGGAAGCCGAGCAGCTGGTGATTCAGGGATTTTTCAATGACATCCTAGCCCGGTTCTCGATCCCGGAAGTGGGAGAAGCGGTCTGGTCAAATATAAAATCCAGACTTTTGGATTAATTAACGTCAGAAATTTGGCTTTACTATTCACATTTTGACGAAGCCTGATAGAATTGTTTTGTTATTAACAAAGATGGAGGAAATCTTGTCAACAATTCCATTTTCTGCACCGCCCGCAAACGATAATGATTTTGAGATCGGAGATCACGTTGAAGTTCTTTGTGATCACGATTTTGAAGATGACCGTGTCCGTGATTGGTTAGACGGAGTTGTCGTAAAAAAAGGGCATAAGAAAGTCGCTATTCAGTTTCATAAGAATGTATATTTAACCGATGGGTGGATGGTACCTGATCGAGTATTATGGTGTGCCCTCGGCTCTCAAAATATTCGCAAGCCGATGAAAAAACGTCGGACAAGGTCTTAATTCTTCCAACTAGATTTGAAAATTCAGCGGGAGCAAGGATCCATGGCTGCCAAGAAAATTACAGGATATGACGTAAACAAGGTTAGAGAGGATTTTCCTGTTTTAACACGAGAAGTGTACCCAGGGGTTCCCCTTATTTATCTTGACTCCGCAGCAACCAGCCAAAAACCAAAAGCAGTTATAAAGGCTATGAGCGCCTACTACCAGGATACCAATGCAAATATTCACCGCGGTATCCATAAATTGGCTGAAGAAGCTACATATGCCTATGAAAGCGCTCGTGAGCGGATAGCGGCATTTATTAATGCTCCCTCCTCAGAAGAATTGATATTCACACGTAATACAACCGAATCTATCAATCTGGTAGCTTATTCCTGGGGGAGAGCTTTCTTAAAAGCTGGCGACCGAATCCTGCTGACTGAAATGGAGCACCATTCTAACCTGGTTCCCTGGCAGATGCTGGCAAGTGAGCTTGATCTGGAACTGGATTTTATCCCTGTGACTCCCGATGGCCTCCTGGATCTGGATATTTACGAGCAGCAGTTGAAAAAAGGACCGAAACTGCTCGGTATCACACATATGTCGAATGTCCTGGGTACAGTCAATCCACTGGAGCAGATCCTGCTAGATGCCAAAGCAGCAGGAGCTGTGACCCTGGTGGATGGTGCCCAGGCGGCACCTCATTTCCAGGTTGATATCTCAAAATTGGCAGCAGATTTTTATGCATTTTCTGCCCATAAGATGTGCGGCCCTACTGGAATTGGCGTTTTATTCGGAAAGAAAGATCTGCTGGAAAAAATGCCGCCATTCCTCGGTGGTGGTGAAATGATCAAACGTGTTGAACTCCGATCATTCAAAACCAATGACCTGCCCCATAAGTTTGAAGCTGGAACACCTGCAATTGCTGAAGCAGTTGGATTTGGCGCGGCGGTTGATTACCTGTCAGAACTCGGTATGGACCAGATCGAGAGACATGAACGAAGTTTGACAGGATATGCCATTGAAAAACTCTCGCAAATATCAGATTTGCATATTCTCGGCCCAGATATTGAAGAGAAAGGCGGCGTGGTTGCTTTTTACATAAAAGATATTCACGCCCATGATGTGGCCCAGATCCTGGACAGCGAGGGCATCGCGGTTCGAGCAGGACATCACTGCGCCCAACCGCTTCATACAAAATTCGACTTACCGGCAACCTCCCGGGCCAGCCTGTATTTGTATAATACGAGGGAAGAAGTGGATCGACTGATCGATGGAATTCATAAAGTAAAAAACATTTTTGCATGAATAAATGATTAGGATGGAATTATGGATGACTTTTACAGGGAATTGATCATCGAGCGATATAAGACACCCCATTTCCGTGGTGTTCTGGATCCTCATGATATATCCTACGAAGACGATAACCCGGCCTGCGGGGATCACATTCAGATTGATGTTCGACTGGATGAGAATGGTATTGTCACAGAAGCTTTATTCAGCGGTGAGGGTTGTGCCATTTCTCAAGCCTCTGCTGACTTACTGCTGGAGTCAATTATTGGGAAGATGGTCGACGATATCAAGAAACTATCCAAAGAGGATATCCTGGAAAATCTGGGCATAGAACTTGGCCCCGTGCGCTTGAAATGTGCCCTACTGCCGTTGAAAGTACTCAAAGCCGGGATTTATGGGATAGAGAAAACAGAAAGATCTGATTGATAAGAACCGGATTTTCGAAAGGCGAAACTTCATATAAATTATGATGTTTCGCCTTTTTTGTTTGAAAATCCTTTACTGTTTTGTTAGATAATCCTTCCAGGTGTTAGGATAGTTTACAATCGAAGAAAAGGTTCCTGTTTAGTAGAGGGCAGGGGGGCACTAAGGTATAATCAGGAATAATTTTAAGGAGCATGGAAAATGCCGTTTATCATAGGTGAGAATGTAGGTCCCTATCGTTTGATCGAAAAACTTGGGAAAGGTGGTATGGCAACCGTATTTAAGGCTTATCACCCCAGCCTGGATAGGTACGTTGCCATCAAAGCCCTGCATCCCGCATTTATGGAGCATCCAGGATTTCTAGAGCGTTTTGAAAGAGAAGCCAAAGTTGTTGCAAAATTGGAACATCCTAATATCGTTCCGATTTACGACTTTTCTGAGCATGAAGATCGCCCCTATTTAGTACTTAAATATGTCCCGGGCGAAACTTTGAAAGCCCGTCTGGAAAAATCCAAACTTACTTATAAAGAAACCCGACATATCTTCCGTGTGATTTCATCAGCCCTGGCATACGCTCACCAGGAAGGTGTCTTGCACAGGGATGTAAAACCTTCTAATGTGCTGCTGGACAAGACTGGTGGTGTATACCTGGCCGATTTTGGGCTGGCAAGGATCGCGGAAACCAGCCAGACGACCCTTTCTGGGCAGATGATGATGGGCACACCACATTACATCTCTCCCGAGCAGGCCAAGGGTTTGGGGAACCTCGATAACGGAACGGATATCTATTCTTTGGGTGTGATGATGTATGAGCTGCTGGTAGGGGAGGTACCCTTCCAGGCAGATACGCCATTTTCAGTGATTCATGATCATATTTACAGCCCGCTTCCCCTCCCCAGAGATATGAACCCGGATCTCAATGAAGAAATGGAGCGAGCGATATTAAAAGCGCTGGCTAAAAAACGGGAAGATAGATATGCCAATGTCTCCGAGATGATGGCTGCCTTTTTAAAGGCTTTTGATTTCCTTATTAAGGATCATCCATCTGAGGGTGAAGCACCGACCCTGGCGCTGCATGCAGATGCCAGGAAGAAGACCCTCGAGCGAGTCAAGGCAGAAAAAGAATTTACCGATACAAAGGCGATTGAAAAAGAGACAGAGGGGGAAAAAGAGAAGAAAAAAGGCATCCCGGGTTGGATTTGGTGGATGGCTGCACCTGCCCTGATAATATTTTGCCTGGGATTCACAGTCTACCAGAATGCTCTGAAAGTACCCGGTCCAGATCTGATCACCTCTGAAACTTTGACACAAGAGGCCAACTTTAGATCAGCACCCGCCTTGAATGAGATCAGATCCTTGAATGAACAGATCAGGGAAAACCCGCAGGAACCAACTCTGCGATTTACACTGGGTGTAGCTTACCTGGAGGCTGACCGGCCTAAATTGGCCAAGGAAGCATTCCTGAAAGCATACCAACTAGCAGAGGGCAACCCTCAATTGATCTTGGACTTGGGTGAAGGGCTGACGGATATAAATATCTGGACTTATGCAGCCTACAGTTTCCTGAAAGTAGAACAGCTTGGCTCACCGATCCCAGAGGAAGAGCTGAAAGATAAGATCAGGGAAGCCCTCTTCCGTGCAGCATTTGAGGATTTTTCAGTGGATGTTTTCTACCGCAACCAGGATATTGAACTTGATCCTGCCTTGCTGAATTTATTGACAGCTCGCAAGGCTTTATTAGAAGGTAGGGTTGATGATGCAGAAAGGTTGGTTGATCAAGTCATGGCTGAACGTCCGGATTTGCTGGAAGCGTATAAGCTAAAATCAGATATCCTGTTCGCCCAGGAGCGGTTTGATGAGGCGCGTGACTTGCTGCTGGAATTGGAACAATTTGAGAATTTGCCGGACTGGATTCGAGCAGAATTAAGATTACAGCCGGAATAATAATTTTTTTTGGAGGAATCATGCGGAGAGCTTGTGTTGCTGGAAATTGGAAAATGAATAATTCAGTGCAGGAATCCATAAGCCTGGTTAAGGAACTTGTACCAGGATTGGATAAAATTGAGAACGTTGACAGTGTCATCTGCCCACCTTTCATTGCATTAGCGAAAGTATCTGATCTGATCAAGGATTCAAAGATCGAACTTGGCGCCCAGAATTTATATTGGGAAGAACATGGCGCATACACCGGAGAAGTCTCCCCTGGTATGGTTGGAGAGATTGCAGAACACGTGATCCTGGGCCACTCAGAACGCAGGGCCTACTTCCAGGACACAGACGAATCTGTTAACAAGAAGATATTGGCTGCTTTGAAGGTGGGATTAAAACCAATTCTATGTATTGGAGAAACCCTGGAAGAAAACGAAAAAGGAAGAACTGGCGATGTAGTAAAACGCCAATTGACAGGGGCTTTAAAAAACGTCAGTATTGAAGACTTTGGGAAAATGATGATTGCCTATGAGCCAGTCTGGGCCATCGGTACTGGGAAAGCCGCAACAGCGGAAGGCGCAAATCAGGTAATTAAGGAATATGTCCGGGATGAGGTGGCATCACTGTATTCTGATGATGCTGCGGAAAAAGTCCGGATTTTGTACGGTGGATCCGTAAAACCTGAAAATGCCAGGGAATACTTCCAGCAACCTGATATCGATGGTGCGTTGGTTGGCGGGGCCAGCCTAAAGGCAGACGCCTTCATCCAGATCACAGAAGCTGCTGCTTGACATTTCTTACTAAAACAAAAGAGGCTTCTTCAAAATGAGAAGCCTCTTTTGTTTTAATCAGGTACCTTTATCCTGTTCCAAATTGCCTGTCTCCGGCGTCTCCCAGACCCGGAACGATATAGCCATGATCATTCAGATGGCTGTCAATTACGGCCAGGTGAAGAGGAACATCAGGATGAGCTTTCTGCATTGCGTCCACACCTTCTGGCGCGGCCAATATACCCAGGAACTTGATTTTTTGAACACCCCATTTTTTCAGGATATCCACTGTTGCTACAGCAGAACCGCCCGTTGCCAGCATAGGATCCAGAACCAGGCAAACTGAAACTGTGGGTTCGAGAGGCAGCTTGTTGTAATACTGGACTGGTTGGAGAGTCTGTTCATCCCTATACAATCCTATGTGCCAGACTTCAGCGCTGGGCATCAAGCCCCAGATACCCTCTACCATGCCCAGTCCAGCGCGCAGGATAGGCACCAGCCCGATGGGCTGTTTCAGTTCCACCCCGGCTGCCTCCGCAAGCGGTGTTTCGACTGTTTTGGGGGCAACCTCCAGGTCCGCCGTAGCTTCATAGGCCAATAAGGCAGATATTTCCCGGATCAGCTCTCGAAATTTTTTGGGATCGGTGTCTTTATCGCGCAGCCGGGTTAATTTGTGCGAAACAAGTGGGTGGCTGGATTCGAATATTGTATTCATGGTTGTCTCCCTTAGGTCTGAATCCGGTTTCCTGGTATATAGCTCTTTTTTGTTCATGCTGATTATATCCTGTTGAAAGTATTTGTCCCACATTCCTACGCATTTAAGGCCACCTTCGGTATAATCTTAGGCATGGATGACACACAACCAAACCGCCTGGTAGATTCTGATTCTAAACCGGGAGACCATCTGGACCACGCGCTTCGTCCCCAATCTCTGGGCGGTATGATCGGGCAGGATTCCATACGGGAGAATCTTGAGATATTGATCTCAGCAGCCCAGCACCGGGAAGAAGCTCTGGACCATGTCCTTTTTTACGGCCCTCCGGGATTGGGAAAGACTACCCTGGCTCACATCTTAGCTAATGAGATGGGTGTTCAGATCAAGATCACATCCGGTCCGGCTGTGGAAAGGGCCGGGGATCTGGCGGCGATCTTAACCAACCTTAATGAAGGGGACATCCTGTTCATTGACGAGATTCATAGATTGGGTCGGGCGGTCGAAGAAGTCCTTTATCCAGCCATGGAAGATTATTCCCTGGATATCATCATTGGAAAAGGTCCTTCCGCCCGCTCTGTACGCCTCAATCTGCCTAAATTCACCATTGTAGGTGCAACCACACGCCTGGCGCTGGTGACGGCGCCCTTGCGGGCACGTTTTGGGGCAGTTTACCGGCTGGATTATTACACAGTCGATGCAGTTGAGAAAATTATCAGGTTGGCGGCTGAACAGCTCGAAGTGCCTTCTGAACCTGCAGGGATCAAAGAGATCGCTTCTCGCTCCCGCGGCACACCACGCGTAGCCTTGCGCCTATTACGCAGAGTAAGGGATTTTGCCCAGGTGCGGGGAGAAGGAGTGATCACCACGTCTATTTCCCAGCAAGCGCTGGAGTTGTTGAAAATTGATAAAGAAGGTTTGGATTCAATGGACCGACGGGTGCTTCAAGCTATTGTTGTTAAGTACCAGGGCGGACCAGTGGGATTAAAGACGATAGCAGCCTCTATACGAGAAGATCCAGATACGATCATGGATGTGGTTGAACCTTATTTGCTGCAGTTGGGATTAATGCAGCGAACCTCCCAGGGCAGGGTCGCAACCCAGCAAGCCTATCTCCATTTGGGTTTGGACCCCCCCCCAGACGCTGTTCAGCCCAGATTAATCAACTGAGGATAGATATGGATCTGATGCCAATAGCCCGTATACTGGCTGTATTTGCTTTGGTTCTTCTTGTAGTTGCGGGCTTGTTATTCCTGGCTGCAAAATTCAATATCTCCCTGGGAAAATTACCAGGCGATTTCGTGTTTAAGAGAGGAAACTTTACTTTCGCAGTACCGTTAGCATCTTCGCTGCTGATCTCTATAGTGATCACGGTACTTCTCAATATCCTGCTGGCTTTGTTTAAAAAATAAAAGAAGCGATAATTTGAAAACATCAGATTTTGCATATAATTTACCGAAAGAATATATTGCCCAACATCCCATTTATCCGCGGGATTCTTCCAGGCTGCTGGTTTATAACCGGGAACAAGGAACTGTTGCCCATCACCATTTTCACCAGCTAGTGGATTTATTGCGTGAAAATGATCTGCTGGTGATCAACCAGACCCGAGTGATCCAGGCCCGATTATTTGGTAAAAAAGTCCTGACCGGAGGAAAAGCTGAACTGCTGCTCCTACGCGAGTTAGAAAGAGATACCTGGGAAGCGATGGTTGGAGGAAAAGGAATCCGGCCGGGTATCAGAATCCAGGTTGATAATGGTCCGGAGGTTTCTATTGAGGAGGATCTGGGAGGATCATTGAGGAAGGTCCGATTCCAGGAACCGATTGAACCGATGCTTGATCAGATTGGGAATGTGCCCCTTCCTCCTTATATTCATGAGCATCTTGACAAGCCGGAGCGTTATCAGACAGTCTATGCCAGGGAATCCGGTTCAGCTGCCGCTCCTACTGCTGGTTTGCATTTTACACCGGCATTAATGGAAAGTGTCCAACAAAAAGGAATCCGGATCGCTGAAGTCACTTTGCATATCGGGTTGGATACCTTCGCCCCGGTGCACGAAGAAGATCCCAGGAATCACAAAATCCATCAGGAATGGTGCCGGCTTCCTAACGAGACGGCTGTTTTGATCAATCAAACCAGGGAGGCTGGCGGCAGGGTCATTGCCGTGGGTACTACATCGGTGAGGACTCTTGAAACAGCTGCCCGGCAAAGTGATCTGGCCGTTGGTATCTCCCCTTACCAGGGTAAAACAGATTTGTTTATTTTGCCTGGATTTCAGTTCCGGGTTGTGGATTGTATGCTGACCAATTTTCACCTTCCCGAATCAACTTTAGTGATGATGGTCAGTGCTTTTACCGGTCGGGAAAAGATCCTTGAACTCTATCAACTGGCAATGCAGGAAGGATATCGATTCTACTCATTTGGGGATGCAATGCTGCTGGAATGAGTAGAAGTTAATTATAAGGTGGGAGTTTAATGTGGAAGAGAAGAAAAAAATAACCCCGGCGGGGCTGATTAACCTATTAATTGTTTATTTTGTGTGGGGAAGCACCTATCTGGCAATCCGGGTCGGCATTCGCAGCGGATCTGGTTTCCAGCCCTTCTGGTTTGGGGGACTGCGAGTTCTGGTTGCCGGGACCATTCTGCTTCTTCTGGGTGTGATCAGGGGGAAGGATATTCGCCCTAATAAGA
>JAGHAU010000199.1 GCA_021161345.1 Anaerolineales bacterium
CTTTTACTGAACAAAGATCCCAAAACCTCCTGGGCGGATCAACATCTCCTACATCAACCTGTGGAGATCAATATTGCTCCCAGAGAACAGCTGCTCCGGGTCCCAGGACTCGGGCCAAAAAGAGTTGATGGTATCCTCCATTTACGGCGAGTTGAGCGATTGAATTCTTATAACAAGCTGAAAAATCTCAGATTGATCACCGAGAAAACCGCTCCCTACATCCTCTTAAATGGTAGGTCCCCATCCCGCCAGCTAAGATTATTTTGATTTATTCCTACCAGGCAGGACCTCTGAACTCCTGGATCTCTATTTTATAGCCGTCTGGATCAGCAAAGAAAAAGTGGTAGATCTTATATTTGTGATTGATCTTGGGGGGCTCCGGGATTTTCACCCCGCAATCAATCAGATATTCATACCACTCATCTACTGAAGAAGAAACCAGGGTGATGATAAGGTTGCTAGCAGGCTTTGGATTATCAGTACCAGCACAATATCCCAATAATCCCCCACCCTCCTTACTCGTTTCCACTATCCTGCATGTTCCCTGGTCCAGGCGAAGAGGGAAACCCATAATCTTCTCATAAAATATCTTTGATTCGTTTAAGTCTGACACATAAATGAATGTGATCATCTGCTCAATATCTAAACTCTCCATATTCGCTCCCGTAATTCTCTCTTAGCTCAAATATAACATTATGTATTCCAATCCATCTATCATAAACTGGATAATAAATAAAAAAGGGTCCTGCTTGGTATACAGGACCCTTTTCAACTTATTTATCTAAATTAGGATCACTCAGGCCAATTTCCAGCTTGAAATTCATCTAGTAAGGATTTAATAGAACCAGGATCTTTTTCCAACCAAACGAATCCTTCCCAATCGGGAATATACAGGGAATCTTTTGGTATTCTCCCAAATTGCACATCTTCGAACTCCGTCTGGGCAGCAAGGCATAAAAACTGGCTTAGTTCCGCTAGATGCATATCAGTCAGGACATTCCCTTTATACAATCCGATCAATTCTGGGATCTTAGGTATAGTAGATAAGCTGAAGATCTGTTTAAATAACCCTTTCATTATGATCGCATGTCTGTCCACACGATCTACTGAGTTTTTAGGGTCGCGATAGCGGGCATACAGAAGCGCATCCTGTCCTGAGAAGAAATAACCTCCTACAAGCACTTTGGGCTGGTTGGGCTGCTGAAACGAATAAACTGGAGCCGGATTGTAGACTTCTATACCACCTAGCGCATCAACTACATCCCTGAATGTCCGCATATTCAAAACGATGTAATGGTCGATCTCCAGACCCCAGTTATGTTTCATTGTTTCAGCCATTAAGCCAGCGCCGTATCCCTCGCCAGAAAAATATCCCATGCCTTCAGTACCAAAAAAGTAGGCCTGGTTGAGTTTGCCATGAGTCCTGCCGTTATCCTCAGTAACATCTGGTATCTCAACCCACAGATCCCTCGGAAATCCAATAACACTCACTTCCTGATCTTGGAAATCAACCCTCAATACCATTGAAGAGTCCCCCAGGCCATATAGGTATCCTACACTTCTGGTATCAGTCCCAATAACCAGAACGTAAATAACCTCATCCGGTCCATTACATATCCCATCTCCCTGCCCCATCGCTTGAACAGGTCTGACATTAAATATGGAGAGGAACAAACTAGCAATCAATATTACGTAAACCAATCGTTTCATAAAGTTCACTCCCCTACTCCTGCAAGGGATAAATTTATAAACTCATTTAACAATACCAGCGGGTCTCGGATCTGTCCTGGCTGGATGAGTTCAAATCCATGATTCTCGATGTAGCCATAATCCACAGCGACCAGGCCCGGTAAATCAGAGCACGTCTCAACCGAAGCATCGTCTCTCAATCCAAATAAGCAATAAACCGGTAAGGACGGTTCTGAGCCGATCAGCTGAGTGGCTAATTTCTCATATGGAACAGTTAAAAGAGAGGCTGGTGATAAAGAGAAGCTCCCTTTACATGAACCAAATCCAACCTGGTTCATCCAGGCGCAGGCATATAAAGCACCATCAGCGCCAATGGAAGCACCAGCTGTTATGATCCTGTCCTTATCAACTCCCTGAAGCTGGGCCGCCTTTAACATGGCTGCTTCCAGATCCAGCAGCCATTCTCCCGGCGAATAGGATTGGCAGCTTCCCTGGCAATCCCTCAGTGTAAAAACAAATACTCCCAATGGTCCTTCCATTTGTAGTTCGGGAAACCAATCAGAAGATTTCCATGACCGGTTATAGTCCGGTATTCTTTCCAACTGTCCCCGATCCTGCAGCCATAATGCGATCTGTTCCCATTCCGCCATATCTCCCCTTGCCCAGTGGACCAAAACGATAAGCGGCGCAGGGTTATCAGCAGCTGGATAATAAAGTCCATCCAGTTCTGCCCCATCCTCGGTGTTGAATTTCACCTTAATTGGTTCAGGATCCAATATCACTATAGGAGTTACCGAAGGTGTATAAGTTGGTTCAGGGGTGAACGTCAAGGTTGGCTCGGGGGTCTCAGAAGGCAAGATCACAAATTGAGTGATTTGATTTTGTCCTGCATCATCAATTATCTCCTGATTCGCATCACAACCACTCAGGCAGCCTACAAGAATAATGAGCAGAAAGACAAAATGATGTTTTTTCATTAATTCAATTATAAAACCCTTTCAAAAGGAGAACAAATCACAGCTTTGTTAAGAGTAAATAATAAGCCCTGGTCTGACGGGGCGGTGCAGATCAGGGCATTATTAATTTTAGGAAGACAGCTTTATTTCTGTAAGTCAAGGTAGGGTGGTTTTTCAAAGTTCTCTTCGTCGTTGAAATTGATATCGATTGTTGCGCCTCCACTAACCTCAACGTTATTGCCGATCAATTGAGTGTTGAATGTTGGATTTGTCCCCGATGAACCGGAGAAGTAAAGATCCCCATCAGGAGCATAGACCGTACCAAGGTAGAATGCCGTGCTGTTGCCTGTAACACTAATGGTGTTTGAATTGCCATTCGCCAAATATATTAACACACCAGCAATCGCCGGAGATGGATTTGGAGTCTCATCAGGAGCTCTTAGGTCCACCGGGTCAACATTTCCAGATATTGAAACACCACCACTCGTAAGAAAAATGGTCACGCCATCTCCAAGCAATGATCCCCCAGTGAGACTGATACCTTTTGAACCTGTTACACAGTAAAGTCCAGGATCCAGCGTTAGGTTTCCACCTGTCCATTTGATCTCATCATAGACACCAGGCTCGAGAGTTGCATCCCCGTGATTGGGAACAGTTCTATTCGGCAAACCTGAGCAATCCGGTTCCTGGACAATCGTTGAATAAGTAGGAATTTCGCTTGGGATATATAAAGGCGCTGGATTGATATTCGACAATGTCCCGGTTGAACTCCCGGCAAAGCCAACCCCGCCATCATTAACTGTAACAGTAAAACTGGTTCCATTGCCGGTCAGGCAGCCATTAGACCAAACCCCACCACCGGTAACTGTTGTTTGGCTGGTGCCTGAAAAGATCACGCCATATTTATTACCAGAACAAGCCGAATCATTCAGCGCGATAATGGCTTTACCAAAAGCCAGGGGCATGGGAGGATACACCCTGGCGACTGCCTCAACTTCATTGCGCAGCGGTCCATCGTAAACAAGGTGGGCAAAATTAGAACTTGTGTCTCTCGTGATCTTGGTTATAACGTCGATATGCTTATCTTCATAGCTCAACATATCAGTGATTTCACAGATGACATCTACACCGTGATTATCGCTGGTATCTGTGTCTATCACATAATCGTTAGATGCTGCCCGGCTGATAGCCTCCAGCTCAGCAACCGCAGATGTAAATTCCGTTCCACTTGTCCCGCAAATAAAAGCGTTATAGTTGACGCTGTTGCTGCGCATATAATAAGCAGCTGCGCTTGCTCCAGCAAGGGAAGAAGCATCAGCTGCGTTCTGGGCATCGCGTCGATCGGAGAACAGCATACCCCCATCCAGCGCCAGAGCTCCGATTCCAAGCAAGCCCACCAGAACCAGGGATAAGAATACAATGATCTGGCCTTCTTCCCCCTCATAGGGTCTGGGTCGTAATCTGTTTTTCATAATTATTAATTCCTAATAATAAAGTCAAGGGCAAACGGGAGATAAAATCGAGTCCTCCGCTTTGGCAGTCATCAAGATATTCTGGGTTCCAATTATCGCGCCCAAAAAAGGCATCGAAAGTGGCAAGGAATAATCCACCGTGACCCTCACGCCATTTCCTGGAGCTGCACAGGCTGTCCCAACCACATCAACCTGCACGTTCATTTTGGTTACATCTATCGGAGTGGCTGAAGGATCTGCAGGATCCAGGAATGCCGCCTCTACACGATCAATCACAGCCACTTCAAAACCAGTCAGGTCGCTTTTTGGTGCTATCGAACCAAAGACAGCACCTTCTTGAGCCGCATCCCGGATTATGATATAAGCAAAAAAGGCTCTCCCCAGATCAAATATGCCAGCCAGCAGGGAAAGCAAAAATACAAGTACCAGGGCAAATTCAACCAAACTTTGTCCTTTTTCACGAGAATTTTGATAAGTCATTTTTCTATCCATAAATTAATGTGTCTGGAAGGTTTCTGTCAGTGAACAAGTGGTTCCACTTGACGCATTCTGGAACTCACCTACCAATATATGCTGACCAACACCGATTATGCCATCAAATGAAAACTGGATACTGGTTGTATCTAATTCTGCGAAAGATTCCCAGGCAGAATAGGAATAATTTGGTGCTTTAGCTTCGCCGCTGAACACGGGGGTGCCGGAAAATTGGATCTCGTTTAAACGTGGTTTCAATCCACCTGTATCTATCCAGGTGACTGAACCTCCAGTAAATATTAATTCTTCCCCTTCATTTGTTACCGACCAGCTAAACCCGTCTGTGCTTATGGTTAACATATGAGTTCCAACATCACATAAAGGGAGCTCATTATCTTCAATATTCACCGTAAATCGGGTATCAGATCCTAGAACTGCATTAGTCGGCTCTCCGAGATCTATATAGATAATTTCATCAGATTCAACTTGTGTGTCATCAATAATATTGATATTGAAGGAATTGCTGCTTGATCCGCTGAGAATAACCAAAGATGCAGTAGAAACCGCGTAGTCTGATCCGTTCGTTGCAGAACCTGCGAAAAGTAATGGTATAGTGACATCCTGGGTAGTTGTTGATTCCAAGCGAACGTTTATCGAGAATTGGCCCGCACTCTCCAGCTTATCAATTTGTGTGGTGGAGAAATTCACCTCAGGAGCTGAATCGTCATCGACAATAGTAATCGTATGGATTGAAGGAGTAGTAACAAATCCATTAATGATAGCATCTATGCTTATCTCGATACTTTCATCCACTTCATCCAACGTGTCATCATTCATTTGAACCTGGAATGATCCCTGAGTAAATCCGACAGGAATTGTTAAAGAAGTATCGCTGAGTTCATAATCCTGGTCCAAACCTTCTATAGCTGTTCCGGAAATAGCAAATTGTATGGCTACATCTGAGCTCCAGGCGTTGCTCATCTCCACGTATACATCAATTACTGTGTCACCCTCTGATACTGATTGAGAACCGGCAGCAAAGCTAACCAGGGGTTCCGAAGAAGATTCTGTGATCACAATCGTTTGTTTATCGGGAGACCCTAGCACTGCATTCTGGGGTGTACCTAGAGTCAGTATTAAAGTTTCATCTACTTCCCAGCCGTCACCTTCAAGAATATCCATATTAATTCCGACAGTTTGAACACCAGGCGGGATTACCAGAGGAGATAGGTTGTGGATAGCATAATCAGCCGGAATTGTTGTCCCAGAGATTGTATAGGGCACAAGAACTGCTTTTCCTGCTACTTCTGATAAAGTAACCTGGGTCGTAAAAGTTCCAATCTCTTCTGAGACAACCTGGTAAGGTGAGAAGAACATCACTTCGGGCGGGTCATCATTATCTACTATCGTCATCAAATGCATTGGAATTGCGCCTAAAACAGCATTTATGGGCGCACCAAAGGCAATGGCTGCAATCTCGTCGTCTTCATCAATCAGATCGTCATTGATAGTAATTGTTAATAAAGAGGTTAAGGATCCAGCCGGGATCACGATTGGATTAGGAGTGGTCTGATAATCTGCTCCATCACCCCAGGTAGCCGTCCCACCGCTTACAATAGGCACTGTCACATCCTGGGTGCTCCCTTTTGAGAGCTCAATGTTCAAAGCAGTTATCAAATCCGATTCCAGCTTAGTACTGTCCGCGATTGTAAAACTGATAAAAGGTGGATCTACTATCTTGACCATGTGGATGTTCTGCGGTCCTTTGGTAGCATTCGTAGGTGAATTGATTCCGATAAATAACGATTCATCACCTTCTTCAATTGCGTCATTGACCAAAGTGATGAATAAGGTTGTAGTCGTATTTCCTGGTGAGATAGTTACAGGGCTGGCGGTGATGGAATAATCAACCCCTTCCACCGCGGTCCCTGTCGTAGAAAACGGAATCGTCACCAGCTCAGTCGCAACCGAGTTTAACTCCAGGATTGCCACAACGGTTCCCCTGCTCTCTTCAGCTGTCTGGGAAGTGGTTGTGAAGTTCACATCACTGGCCAATCCGGCTATGGATCCTACCCCCATATCGCTTTCACCTAATCGGATCTTGTTGAGTATCGTTCTGCTTGAACTTGATGCAATTGGTATGGAATCAAAGCTGCCCATGGGAGTGATTGGTTTGACTGATGTGTTAATGGTGACTGATATGTAATCAGTCAATCCTACTTCCTGGGAAGGAGGACATACCGCCGAATACACTCCTGCGTCATCACTATATTTAATAGTAATATCAGCGTCACTAATTCCGGCGAATTTTCCGACTCTTTTGGCAGCATCACGAATCCCCTGGCAGTCTTCATATTGCGGGATTCCACCGCCGATGTCCTGGATTGCCGCTCCGTACCGCGCAGCCTCTCTGGCTGCCGCAATTGATATAGAGTAGGCGAACATCACACGGCCAAATTCGAATATTGCGAGAATCAGGATGACTATCAGCGGAAACACGATGGCAAATTCCACCATGCCCTGTCCATTTTCCCCCCGGGAAGATCGCTTTCTGAGCAAAATAACACCTCGGATAATTTCGTCCTGATAAATAAAGTCTCTTCATATAATAAGATCAATGACCTAAAGGTAACCCCATAATACGCTTCACACAAGAACATCTAACAATATTGATATTGACCTGCGTTAAAAAACAAAACGACCTAACAATTATGTTAGGTCGTATGGGTTAAATTGTCGGATTTATGTTTAGTTCAAGTCTGATAGTACCAATAAGATGATAGTGCTAAGAACCAGAAATGGACCATAAGGCAATGCTTGAAGCGCCTTGTACCGCTTTCGAATAAACTGGATCATCAGGAAAATCCCGCTGACAACTCCCCCCAGAATTATCGCCAGGAAGAGACCTCCGACCACACCGGGCCAGCCCAGGAGCAAACCGATCACGCCGGCCAAATTGACATCACCAAAACCCAATGCAACCTCATCAATTTCCTCTCCGCGGGTCTTTGAAAGGAATTTAATGAACAGGTTTCCCAGCAGATAAAGAATCAACATAGTTCCAAATCCTGCTGCTCCTCCCAGGAGGGTATAGAAGACACCGTGATTGACAC
>JAGHAU010000277.1 GCA_021161345.1 Anaerolineales bacterium
ATCTTCATCTTTTCCAATTGGAGGTTCACTAGATCCCGGGCAGCCTCTGCTTGCTTTACCGCAGTCTCGGCACTTATCAGATTATTTTTCGCCTGGGTGATCTGGGCTTGAGCCAGGTGAACACCAGCTTCAGCTTGTGAAACAGAAGCCTCTGCGGCTTGAACATCCAGCGAATATTCTCCAGTATATTTTTGATAGAGATAATCCTGTGCAAGATCGAGAAATTCCTTAGCAACAGAAACTCGGGCTCGAGCCTCCAGGATATCTTCATAATCAGGATCCGCCAGGATCTGGTCATAAGCCTTCTGAGCTGCTTTTAACTCGGTCTCAGCATTATCGTAAATCGTTTTGATGAAATCTTCTATCTCTTCCCGGCCTTCATATCCCACCGGGCGGTCATTTAAAGCATCAGCAATCTCAAAGGATGCCTGAGCTTCGGCCAGGTGCTGTTCAGCTTCCTGGAATTCCTCATTTTCGATATCATCCACCGTGTCCTGGTAATTTTCCTGTTCATCCTGATAGAATTCCCGGGCGCGCTCAAGTTCTTTTTTGGCAGCGGAGATTTGTTCTGTTTTTTGGAAGTACCAGGCTGGAACGTCAATCTGGATAGGAGTGTTTTCGTTCCAGTCAGAAACGCGATCGTCCAATTGGACTTGCCCTAAAACTTGCTGATACTGGATCTCAGCTGCCGTCAGACCTAATTCAGCAGAGCGCAGATAAGCCTGGGCGGCATCTTCAGCGGCTTTCGCTCCGTCAAATTGTGCGACGGCTGATTCAAGCTGAGCCTGTACATGTGTTTTTTGAGTAAGAAGCATGCTATCCTCTAGGACCAAAACCAGATCGCCAGCGGTGACTTCTGCGCCCTCTTCCACGAGCACCTCAGTTACTCTGCCATTCAGCTCAGAAGCGATTGCAATCTGATCGGCTTCTATAATTCCAGAAGCCATGATCTTAGTGGAGTCCTTCCCGCCACCGATATTCGACGAAATAGTGTCGCATCCCGCTACTATCAAGACCAGAATGGTGAGGAGAACGAGGTTGATTTTTTTATTCTTCATGATTACCTCCAATGTCGCTATCTCGCATACAGGCGATAAATACATCTTCGAGAGATGGTTCTATAACAGATATGCTGTTGATTTTAATATCTGCCCCTTTTGCCAGGGTTTGCAGGTATTTTGTATGCTGTTTTGGCTGGGTGGAAAAGATATGGATCAGCGATCCGTATAATTCTGCATTCAATGATCGGTTATCTCCGTTATCTCTCGCCTCATAAATAGCCTTGATAAGATCTTCTGTTTGATTTGTGTCTATTTCCAGGACATCTCCAATCATTGCTTCGCGCTTAATTTCGGTGGGAGTTCCCTGGGCGATGATTTCTCCATGTTGGATAAATGCCAACCGGTGGCAGTGCTCCGCTTCATCCATGTAATGAGTGGTGATAAATACAGTAATCCCTTCTGCGACCAGTTCGTATAACAGATCCCAGAACAACCTGCGCGAAATCGGATCGACTCCTGCGGTTGGTTCATCCAGGAAAAGGACTTCCGGTCTATGTAAAATCGCAGCACTTAAGGCCAGACGCTGGCGCCACCCGCCGGAGAGGTCTTTAGTTGGAGTGTCTTCGAATCCATCCAGTCCTGAGAGCTCGACGGCTTCCCTGATTACGCTGCCCATATTTTCGGGAACCAGGCCGTAGGCTTGTCCATAAAATTCCAGATTCTGGGCTACTGTCAGATCGTTATAGAGAGAGAACTGCTGGGACATATAACCGATCCTGGGCAAGATATCAGTTATCAGATCAGGAACAGGGATGCCCAATACCTCGATCGAACCCTGTGTTGGTGGTAGTAATCCCAGCATCATGCGGATCGTTGTTGTCTTTCCAGATCCATTCGGCCCGAGAAATCCGAAGATCTCGCCTTTTTTTACGGTAAAGGAAATATGGTTGACTGCTGTAAAGTCACCGAATTTCTTTACCAGCCCGGAGGTCTGGATGGTAATGCTGTTGTCCTTCATAACTAATCCAACGCTTTTCTTATGTACCTTAATGAGAAGTAACCTATCACTCCTCCCAGCCCCAGGAGGAAGAGGATGTCAGGCAGGATATCCAGGAAACCGGATCCTTTTAATGTGATTCCTCGCATAATGTTCAGCCAATGATGGGCAGGGACAAAATAGGCCAGGTACTGAATGATCTTGGGCATTGATTCTACAGGTGCAGCATATCCTGTGAAAAGGAAATCGATCATACCAACCATGAAAACCAGTAAAAAAGCCTGGTGCTGACTCTTTGAAAAGACTGAGATTGCCATCCCTTTCCCCAGTTCAACCAAAGTGTAAATAAAAGCAAGGCCGAATAAAAGAAAGACTGACCCTCGCACAGGTACATGGAAAGCAAAGTGAACAACGCCTAGCATCATGGTGAAATCGACCAGGCCGACCAGGATGACCGGGATGGATTTGCCAATGATGATCTCGAGCGAGGAAAAAGGCATGACCAGGAGCTGCTCAAGTGTGCCAAATTCCCTTTCCCTGGAGAAAGTCAGCGCAGCAAAAATCAGGATCGTAAACTCCAGCATTAACGCAAGTTCAGCAGGGGTAGTGTAATAGGCTTCGTTCAGAGCCTCGTTAAACCAGACTCTTAAACTGAAATCAAATCCCTTGAAAAGATCGGGGTCGATTCCCAGGTGGTCTATCGTGATCTTTTCATCCAGCGATCTGACGACACCTTCTACAGCCCGGAGAGCTTCTCTGGCTGGAATGCTTTCAGCGCCATTTAATATAACCTGCAGAACAGGATGTCCTCCTATCTTTTCGACTTCACTGGAAAAACCATGTGGGATAATGACCGCCGCATTGATCTCTCCCTGGTCCATTAGGATCTCTATTGTCTCCATCGATTCCGCAGGTTCAGTCAATGCAAAAACGCCGGTATTCTCCAGTGAGATCACAAGATTCCTGCTGCTTGCGGTTCGGTCCATGTCCCAGATCATCAATGGTAAATTCGTAATTGGTCTGGAAGTAGCCCAGCCAATAGCTAATAATTCCAATGCTCCGCCGAATAACATAAATACGGGCAGCCACCAATCACCTTTCAGGTGCAGGAATTCTTTTTTTACCAGGGCCAGGATTCTTCTAATCATTAAATTCGGACCTCATGCCAACTTCTTTTTAAAGAATAGTGCCGCAGTGCCAGTGAAGGCTGCGCCCAGGATGACCAGCATGATCGCATAAGGCCATAAAGTATCCATACCGATACCAGTGAGGAATACTCCCCTGGTGATAATGGCATAATGTGTCCCGGGTAAGAAAAGGGATTCCATTCGTGCCATTTCTGGCAGGGCGGCGATGGGGAAAAAAATGCCGGTCAAGAAAAAACCGGGGAATAAAACAACCAGGAAAGATAGAGCCAGGGCTGCGGATTGGGATTTCATGAATACCCCGATGACCATCCCCATGCTTAATTCAGCGAAGAGGAATATTGCGGATAGTAATAAAAACTCGAGGAAGCTGCCATTAAAGGGCACATCAAACCAGGCCAGGGCGATTAAGGGAATCACGATCACGTTAACCATTCCAGCCAGAATATAGGGGATCATTTTGCCCAGGAGCAATTCAATCCGGCTGATGGGGGTTGCCAGAAGCTGCTCCATAGTGCTGTGTTCGTGTTCTCTGGCGAGCGTCAGTGCGACTGAAAAAGCAGGGAAACCTAACACGATGGAGAGCAATCCTGGAACGATATCAATTCGAGGTTCAAGGCTGGGGTTATACCAGGACCGGATCCGGAGATCGATTGGTTCCAGGGAATCCAGGGATATTCCGCTTGTCAGGATCTGGTCTGCCAGAATGTCATTAGCGAAAGACTCGGCCCGCCAGCCGATATGGTCTACAGCAAATCCACCGGTTTCAGGTTCTGTTCCATCGATAATGATCTGAAGGGACAACCCTCGCATGGCAAGCAGATCCTTGCTGAATTCAGGGCCTATGATAATGGCAGCCTTGATCTTGCCTTTAATGAGGAGATCTTCGATCTGTTCCATTGAGGCGGCGTTTTCATACAAGTCCAAATCGTCTCCGGCAGTGATCTGGTGCATGAATTCCCTGGATGTAGGACTCTGATCATAATCGAGCAGAGCGATAGGAACATGCTGGATCTTAACTGCCAGGGAGTAGGTCATCAACAACAGCACCAGGGTAGGGGTAACCAGAACCAACAAAAAAGTACCTCGATCCCGGAGGATATGCAGAAGTTCTTTTCGGATAACTGCCCAAAGGTGACGGAATGACATAATTAGTTAGTTTGGCCTATTTTTCTGATGAGTGATATAAAAGCTTCTTCCATCCGTGGTTTGATCACACGGATTTCCATGATTTCCAGTTTGTTCTTTCGAAGAGCTTTTTGGATTTGCCCAAGGCGTTTTGTAGAAGAATCCACCAGGATATGCAGTGCTTCACCATAACTCTGCACTTCCAGTACTCCTTTAAGTGGATGGATGATCTCCCGAGCTTTTTGCCAGTCATTTGTGACTATTTTGATGAATTCACCTTCAATCTTTTGGCGGATGTTCTTGGGGGAGTCACAAACTGCGATCCTGCCCTGGTAGATAAGGCCCACTCGTGAGCAGCGGTCAGCTTCGTCCATATAGGGTGTGCTAACAATGATCGTTGTTCCATCCAGATGAAGATCATTCAATATATTCCAAAATTCCCTTCTTGAAACAGGATCTACCCCAGTGGTTGGTTCATCAAGCAAAAGGATGGGGGGTTGGTGGAGCAGGGTGCAAGCCAGGGCAAGCTTTTTCTTCATACCGCCAGATAATTTAGCAGCTCTGCGGTTGGTGAAATCCGTCAACTGGGCGAATGCCAACAGTCCCGGGATGCGTTCTTTTTGGAGGCCAGGGGGTACATCATACATTTCTCCGAAGAACTGCAGGTTCTCTAGAACGGATAACTTGCCATAAAGACTGAATTCCTGGGCCATATAACCGATCTTAGATTTGACGGCCTCTGAATTTTTGCGCAGGTCACAACCGGCTTCTCTTACTTCTCCGCTGGAGATACCTAATAAACCGGCCAGGGTGCGCAGCAGGGTAGTTTTACCTGCTCCATCAGGACCCACCAATCCAAACAACTCACCTTCTTGGATAGTGAGATTGATAGAATCCAAGGCAATATTATCCTTGAATTTCCTGGTCAGATCAGTGATTTTGATGAACTCTTTATCGGTCATTATTCAGTCCTCTCCCATGAGAGAGATAAAACACCGGACCTTTGCTGTCCATTTACACGCAGCTGGCTACTCCTTGGCTTTGCGAATGATCCAGAGCACGATCAGGGCAGTTGCGGGTGGTTCGAGGACAACACCGATCAGGCGGATTGCGTCTCCAAACCCCATGGCAGGAATCAAAAACCAGTCGATCAAACCCATAACGACAGCAGATATGATTGAGGCAATATAATCACCCTGGACACCAATGGGCCGGTTATCTTTCCAGATCAAACCGGCAATATACCCTATCAAAAAACCAACTGCTATCATGGCGCTGATAACAATTACGGCCTGCATGATAATGGACATAAGACTCTCCTTTCTTCCCTAATTCAATAAGTCAATCCAGCATTTTTTATATGTTATTTTGGTTGTGATGTTGAAAAACAGATGACCGGAATCTCCCTTCCAAAAGCCAGATATCCTTCTGTTGTGTGTTCTATATCATAACCCAACATAGCCCCTAAATTTTTCAAATTCTTGGGATATTTCTGAGTATAATTTAAAATTACCTGGCTGGCTTCTTCAGGGTTTAGCTGCCTGGCTATCACAGTCATTTTCTTGTTTCCTACCTGAATGACAGCGGCTGGGTTATGG
>JAGHAU010000021.1 GCA_021161345.1 Anaerolineales bacterium
AAATCCGTCGCCAAAAAAAATCCTTCGGCAACCAACCTAGAGCCAACTTTCCACTCCGAAAACAAAAAAAACGCCCTACCGAATAAACAGTAGAGCGTCTCTCATTTTGGCGTCCCCAGGGGGATTCTCCTACTTTGCCGAATATTCGTCAAAGAAAGTTGATAACTCTATTTACAAACTGCCTATTTGAGAGGAAAGCTTAGGAGTCTTTTTCAACGCATCGCAAAAATGCTTTAACTACAGTGGGGTCAAAAGCGCCTCCAGATTCCTCTTTAAGGTAATTTAGGACTTTTTTATGGTCCCAACCCTTTCGATAGGGTCGATCAGAATACAAAGCATCATAAACATCTGCAACAGCCAGTATTCTTGCCCCCAGAGGAATCTCCGGCCCCCTTAACCCATCGGGGTAGCCGTTCCCGTCCCAGCGTTCGTGGTGATGCCGAATAAATGGTCGGATGTGTTTGAACGCCTGGATAGGCTCAAGAATCCGATCTCCTTCTGAGGGATGCCCCTTCATTAGGGTGTATTCTTCAGCGGTTAGCTTACCTGGCTTATTTAATATCTCGGCAGGAATTGAAACCTTACCAAGGTCGTGTAATAAACCGGCACGGTGGAGATTTTCACAGACATCCTCATTGAGCCCAAGTTCTCTTGCGATATCAAGTACGTACTCTGTTACCCTCTCAGAATGACCATGGGTCCATTGACTGTTCGCATCGACCGTTCGAGCCAGTGCTGTAAGAATACCAATATTCAGGTCATCCAGTTCCCTAACCATTCCATTAAAAGAGTCAGATAGGGTTTCAAATTCATCATGACTTTTGATATCAAGTTGGAAAGTGTAGTGACCTTTACTAATTTTCTGAGTTGCTTCCTTCAGTTTTTGTAACGGAGTCAATGTCTTTCTAATCAAGAGACTGCTCGCCAGCAAAATGATCCAGAATGTCATTAATCCGGTCAATACTGCATTTTTTTGAAAATGAATCAGTCCAGCAAAAGCGTGCTCCTTTGGTTCACTGACAACAATATGCCAGGCCGGAGAATTGAAACCTGCTAGTAAGAACAGATCCCAATACCTAGCCAGCCAATCTTCTCCCTCGACATTTATTTCAGTATATTGATGTCCATTTGTGAAGACCTGTTGAAGTAAATACTTACTGAAGAAGGTATTTTCAAAATTTAAAAATATTGGTCGATAGTCCATATCAACAATAGTCAGACGAGTATCGAGGGGCAAGAAACCTTGGGCATAGTTCCACAGAGATTCTAAATTCACTTTTCCTACGGCAACACCACTTTGACCATGGATAAAAACAACTGGCATCCATATTAACAAGGTAATCTCTCGTTCTTTTCTGTTTATGCTTAATTGTGGCTGTCCAGAAGCTAATCGTTCTCGAATTTCTTCCGTACCACCCGGAATTGTTGTGTTATTTTCAGGAAACAGCCAAACGGAAAGTATTGAATCTGATCCACTTGAATTTCTGACGATTTGTTTGCTGACAGGGGGATTTTCCTGAAGTGCTGCAACCTGTTCTAACTCACCCGCGATAGAAGAGAGCCTTGCCATGATTGCCATACCAACATTTTTACCGGCATGATGTAGTCTTTGAGAGGTTTCCCCGACTGAGCGTGTATAAACACTGTAAAAAGTTATCGATACCAGTCCTGCAATAGGCAAAAAAGAACAAAAAAGTACTGTGAGGAAAATACGCCGAGAAACTTTATTTTTGAATTTAGTGAGATTAAACAGCTTCATCAGTAATCCTCTGCGATACCGACATAGGATCCATCACCTGCACGAATAATATCATCGCGACTAGCTTGAGCAGTCAATGGCAATTGACTCTTCCCGTCAGGCCCCATGCTCCATAAATCATAGTCAGAGTTCAACGGATGCAAAAACTTGTCTTTGCGCGGTTTGATTTTATTAGGGCCTGTAAGTGGCTTATTACGAATAGGAATATACTGAAAGGGATTCCCCCATGGATCCAATTTTGTGACTCCTGCTTCAGCCAAAGTATCTGGAAATCTCCTATTTCCAATCTCAAAAACAAGAATTTCTTTTTCAATTGTCCTGATATCCTCAATTATCATTTTTTGCCTAACAAGAGCAATGTAATTACCAAATATGGGAATAGCAATGGCCGCCAATGTGCCGATGATTGCGCACACAATTAGTAGCTCTATAAGGGTAAAACCTCTTTCCCTTTCTGATGCAAATGTTGAAATATCTTTATTCATCATAAGTAGTAGGAGTATATGCTCCATAAAGAAAAGTCAACATTAATTACACAATACCAATCTTATCAATTAGAGGATAGTTATCATTGAGGACCCCCTTTCATTGTAGGTCTGTGGAGTTGTTTTGATTTGATGGATTTTGGTTGGAATCGATAGAATTTTGAGAGGACTGTTGGAAGTGAGAATGGGACGGGGAATAAGTGATTAGTTCAACCACAAAATACTGCATTGGTTCCCCCATCATTCCCTCAAAAAATCCTTCGACAACCAACCTAGAGCCAACTTAAACAAATAAAAAAGCCCTCCCCGAAAAACGGAAAGAGCTTTTTTAATTTGGCGTCCCCAGGGGGATCCTCCTACTTCGTCACCCGCATCACGCGGGCTCCTGCGTAGGCTCCCCTCCGCTCACTGACGCAAACATCCTGTTTGCT
>JAGHAU010000225.1 GCA_021161345.1 Anaerolineales bacterium
AAACCCTTTGGATGTAAGCTGATTTTTAACAACCGCAGCCCCCTGCCAGAACAGGAAACCAATCTGAATGCCAGGCAGGTCGATCTGGATGAGCTTTTATCGACCAGTGATTATATTTGTCTGCATGTCCCCCTGACCCAGGAAACGATAGGCTTGATCGGCAAAGAAGAGTTTGAAAAAATGAAACCCACCACTATCATGATCAACACAGCCCGCGGTCCAGTAGTAACTACGGACGCTTTGATTGAAGCTCTTCAAAATAATCAGATCCTGGCGGCCGGACTTGATGTGACTGATCCTGAACCGCTTCCTCCAGACCACCCGCTCTACCAACTTCCCAACTGTTTCATCACTCCTCATATTGGATCTGCTACAGTCAATACCCGCAGGGTGATGGCTGGAATTGCCATCAGGAATTTAAAAGCAGGGATTCAAGGCAAACCATTGCCATATTGTGTCAATCCTGAGGTTTACAATCTCTTCTAAATGGAACTAAGCAGTGAATAATCATCTATCCTGAATCGGATTTTATTACCGACATTCTGGAAATATTCGAGGTTAAATAATTACCCCTAGATATTGGGAAAAGATATGCTACACTATTAGGAAATTTCTACCCGAAAGAGAGGAGTTATTTTGGCAGCCATCACAGATCAAAGGGTACATGTCAATGTTCAGATAGAGGGGAATACAAACTCTTCCTTCCTGAATGATCTGGGGAATATTTACGGCGCGGAACACGTGCTGGTCTACAAAGTTTCTCTAAATAAGTTTATCCGCCTGAGTGACCTGCCTCAATCGCCAACCTCTTCTTTATTGAAGATGGGAAAAGGTTTGTTAGAAAACACCCCGTTCTTCAATAATAGTTCAGATGAAAAGGAACTAGAATCGCCAGAACAGAATAGGTTATACGCTCTCAAGGAACTTCCGGGTGATACAGCTGCGGTTCTCATCCGATTCACTCCCAGTCTCTTAAAGGGTATATTTGATAATCCTTTCATCAGTATCATTCTCAAAGATCCTCTGGAAAGGATAATCTCCCTGTACGAGGAATGGAAAAACCTGAAGGGAGAAACCGATTGGCGGATCAATATCCCTTACAACAAGGATCTTTGTTTCACTGATTTTGTCTACCAGGATGGGTTCTTGAATTTCCAATCCAAGTGCCTGGGAAATCGCCGACTGGGAGATTATGACCTGGTAGGTGTGGCTGAGTGTCAGTCCGGTTTTATAGCTCAATTGAAAAACAAAGACTGGACCGGTTATATCAAACAGAAATCAACTGGGTACCAGCTTGATAAACCGCGTTATAAGAATTTAGGTATCACTTCTGAGTTCGTGGAATATTTCCAAGCAGCGAATCATATGGATTATTCCATACATCAGCAAGCCAAAGAATTTATCGGGTATTATTGAGAAATCACTTCTCTTAAAATCAAAAACCGCTGATAGTCAGCGGTTTTTTGTATCTGGTCGGGGCGGTCGGATTCGAACCGACGGCCTTTGCAACCCCATTGCAACGCGCTAGCCGGACTGCGCCACGCCCCGGACGACATGCATTATAAAACCTTCCCCATATTCTGGCAAGATATCTGCCCAAACAGGAAAATTCAACCAGAAATCGGATAATGGTATACCTGCCAGCGTTTGTAGATCTGTGCACCAAGTTTTTCTGCTGTTAGAACCGAAGTCGGATTGTCAGCGCTGGTGATAGACATGTCAATCCACTTATATCCATGTTCCATTGCCCTGTGATAAAACTCCTCCATCATCAAGACCACTACCCCCCTGTTCCAGTATTCGGGAAGAACCAGGACACTTTTGGCTGTCAGGCATACAGGTTTACGGAATTTCATCAACCCCAGCAATTGAAGATAATTCCAGGGATACCTTAATCCGTTTACATCAATGAATATCTCATTAAGATTCGGTATTCCAGGAAGAAAACCAACGGTTTTCCCATCTACTTCCGCAAACAGGATCAAGTTTGGATCAGCAATGGTTTTGAAGGGCGCCAGGGTTGCTTCCAATGATTCCCTGTGCCAACCAATAGAATCGTCCAGGTGCGCCAATGCTTTTCCCAGTAATTCATATATGATGTCAACCTCACTATCCCAACGGTCAAAATCCGCCGGCCGGATCTTGATTTTACCTTGAGCTTTTATTCTATCTGCCAGTCTCAGTAACCTTATGTATTTTGGAGAATCTTCAAGCGTTATTCTCAAGGCGACATTCTGAGCCCTGGCAGGTGTAAAACCATATCGACCCATAAATCCATGATAATAGGCAGGTGTATGGCCGCACATCAGAACCGGAGGCGCATCCCGGCCTTCCACTAGAACTCCGTAACTGTCCTCATAATCCAAATTCCAGGGACCGTACAGAGTATCCAATCCTCTGGATCCACCCCATTCCTTCGCTGTACTGATTAATGCATCAAAGACTTCATAATCTTCAATATATTCCAGAAAACCAAACACGCATTCTTTTTGGCCGCGCTTGAGATTGGTAGAAGGATCTTCTGCAGCACAGATCGTGCCGGCAAGTTGGCCATTCTTGAAGGCCAGGAAAAATTCAGCCTCTCCTCGCCTCAAAAAAGTTCCTTTTTCAGGATCAAGAACACTCCGCCTTTCCGGGAGCAATGGTGGTACCCAGAGCGGATCATTTTGATACACTTTCCAGGGAAATGTCAAAAATCTTTTCTTGTCCTGCCCGGTTTCAACTCTCTTTATGGTAATCTCTGTCATATCCGAACCTTACGCTCTACTGGATTATATTCACGATGCCCGGCGCTCTTTGATCTTTTCAACAATGGAAAGGAAATCATCTCGATCGAGGGGATATTTGTAGGCGATAAAAATCCCCACGCAGAGCAATACTGCTGGAACCGGTCCAATGACCATTTTGATACCGCGGACAGCCTCAGCGCTTTGAACAGCGAGATTAGGCTGATATCCAGTTAATTCCAGGACCACACCGATCAGCGGCACTGTGCCCGCAGAAGTGATTTTGCGCGCCAGGGTGGTGATACTGTAAAACATGCCTTCGTGCCGTTCCCCAGTCTTATACTCATACCATTCAATTGCATCAGGAAGGATGGCCCAGGGAAGTACATGAGCAGCTGCCACACCAATGCCTGCCAGGGCACATAATATCAAGATCAAGGCCAGGGAAGTTGTTGGCGTCATTGTGATCAAAGCCATTTGAACTACAGCCCAGAAAGCGATTCCAATCATATAGGCATAACGTTTACTCCAGCGTTTAGAAACCCAGTTCCAGATCGGCAGTGCAAACATAGCTATCACGAAGATCATAGCCATTATGATCTCATTTTGTTCTTCACGCTGAACAACAAATTTAACATAAAATAACAAACTGGATTGCAGGATGTCAACCGAGATCCAGGTTGCCAGAAAAATACCCAATCCATATCGAAAAGGAACGTTTTTCCAGACCGATCGGATTGATTCCAAGAGGGTTGGTTTATCAATATTGGCCAGGTCTTCCCTCTCTTCAGTTCCAAAGAAAGTCAGGAACATCGGCAAGGCAGAGACCAAACCAAACACAGCCCCCATCAGAAGCACCTTAGAAGCATTCTCCGGTACAAATTCCCCCACAATGATAGCTGGAACAGTAAAGGCTAGCAGACTGCCCAGGATCGAAAAGAACATCCTGTAGCTGGTCAATGATGTCCTTTCATCATAATCGGATGTTAACTCCGGGGTTAATGCAAAATAAGGCATGTACAACATGGTGGCCGAGGCCTCAAAAATGATATAGGCGACAGAATAATATGCCACCAGAGCTGTAGTAGTTTCAAATCCGGGTTTATACCAGAGCATGGTAAAGGTTAAAGCCAAGGGCAGTGCTCCAAATAGCAGGTAAGGCCGTCTTCTGCCCCAACGGCTCCGGGTTCGATCTGAAATATGCCCAAAGATAGGATCGTTCACAAAATCCCAGATCTTTCCGATCAGGATGGGAATGGCGGCAATTCCAGGTCTGAGCCCAACCACTTCGATCATAAAAAACAGGAAATATACGCCGAGGATAGTACTGGTCAGGCTGAAGCCGATATCTCCGACACCGTACATCAATTTCTTCTTTATGGATAGTTTCTCTGTCATCAAGACCATCCTCTGTTCAATAATCAAAAAGTCAGGGTTTGATATCTAACTCTTGTCGAAGAGATTAGAAATACAGATTTTCAAACAACTGTCTAACAGGATTTTCTTTACAGGAGCCGTCAGCTGGCAAAACGCTTCAAGACAAATTCAATAATAACTCCGTAAACAACACCGGCAAATAATGATACCCAATCAACAGATCCGGAAGTGAAAAAATATGCTGCGCTAACAACGAAACCTAAACTTGCACCACGAAACACCCAATTCCAGTCCCGTTTGATAATAATAAGGTTCCCGGCCAGTCCTATCAATAACCCCATAATCAACCGGTTGTACCACAAAGCAAATATCAAAAGCTGATTGCCCTGCCAGCCGATACGGACGGATGCTCCAAGAATACAAAATATCCCTAATATAGCTCCTGTTAGTATGCTTAAAGCTATTCGTTTATTCATATTCTTTCCTATTCCTATCAGGTAACAGTCAATCTGCTTTAATTGTATCCCAATTGGCTCAATCAACTAAAATTATCCACCTGATTTCTTCCGCAGGCTTGACTTTTAACACAAAATTTGTTACGCTTAGACTACCAAACGGTCGGTAGGGAATTCATCTATGTCCAGAGAAACTATACTCCGGGCGGCAGCATCCATTTTTCAGGAAAAAGGCTACCACGCGGCATCCATGCAGGATATTGCTGAAGCTGTTGATTTAAAAAAGGGTAGCCTCTACCATCATGTCAGCAGCAAACAGGAAATCCTCTTAGCCCTGCTGGATGAAGCCCTGGGGCTGATCGTGGAGCGCCTGGAGGGGGCAATAACCCCTGAACTCTCCCCCAGTCAGAAACTGCGCCAGGCAATGCAAGCTTATCTAGGTTTTTTGGCAGAAAATCGTTCCCTTTCATCTGTCCTTTTACTTGAATATCGTTCCCTGGAACCAGAATATAAGGATCTGCACATACCCCGCCGCGATCATGTCGAGCGTATCTGGCAGGGAATTATTGAAGAGGGAGTTTCAGCAGGAGAATTCAGGACCCAGACACCAAGACTCGTTAGCAAAGCCTTGCTGGGAGTTTTGAATTGGACCATTACCTGGTATCGGGAGGATGGCCCTCTCTCAACGGAAGAGATTGCCGATCATTTTACAGATCTATTTCTCCAGGGACTGTATATCCATAAATGATTTCAGGATCATAACTACAGGAGGTGGTCCAGAATTCTAATAATATCCACTGATGCCCAACCTCATTTTCCAGCCCATGGATCCCCGGTTGATCATAATTAACATCTGTCTTTCTAACCGTTTTCTATATATTGGAGGGTTTTATGTACTCATTTACCCCAACTGAAGAGCAGCAGATGCTCCTGGATGCAGTCAAACGTTATGCCGAGGGGGATATCCGGCCGGCAGCCCGGGAAGCTGATGAGAAATCCGAACTTCCCCCTGAACTGGTCGAAAAGGGCTGGGAACTGGGCATCCTGCAAGCCTCAACGCCAGAAGCTTATGAGGGCTTCGGTGATTATTCCGCCCTGACCGGGGTCCTTGCTGCCGAAGGATTGGCTTATGGGGATCTTGCAGCCAGTTTAGGGGTAATGACCCCGAATCTTTTTGTGCTCCCGATCCTGCTGGCGGGAACGGAAGAGCAGAAAAAGGAATTGATACCGCCCGTGATAGAAATGGAATGGAAAGCCTACAGCGCTGCATTGATCGAGCCAAAATTCGATTTTGATCCCCTGGACCTGCAAACCACAGCAGCCAAAAAAGACGATTCAATCTTGATCAATGGGGAAAAAACCTATGTCCCTTACGCGGCAGATGCTGAAAAGTTCCTGATCTATGCCAACTTAGCTGGAAAAACCCAGGCATTTATTGTTCCTGCCGATGCCAAAGGTCTCACTGTTGGAGAGAAACAAAAGACCCTGGGCATCCATGCCTATCCCCTTTATTCACTGAAACTGGAGAATGTAAAGATCCCCGCCAGCCAACAATTAGGCGGCCCTGAAGGCCATTCCATGGAGGCAATCCAGGCATCCTGGCATATTGGGTTGGCAGCGCTAGCTCTGGGTGTTGCCCAGGCAGCTTATGAGTACGCCATCGAATATGCCAAGGACAGAGAAGTATTTGGCGTCAAAGTAGCCCAAAAACAAGCTATCGCTTTTATGATCGCTGAAATGGGTACAGATATTGAAGGCACCCGCCTTCTGGCCTGGGAAGCAGCCTGGATGATTGATGAAGGCAAAGAAGGGGCTTACAAACAGGCGTTCCTGGCCTACTATGCCGCGGTGGATATGGTAATGATGATCACTGACCAGGCAGTCCAAATCCTGGGTGGACATGGATACATCCGGGAACATCCAGTAGAAATGTGGATGAGAAATGGCCGGGGTTTTTCAACTTTCACCGGCCTGGCAATGGTCTAAACCACAAATCGATTATCCCCCACCCGGATAA
>JAGHAU010000052.1 GCA_021161345.1 Anaerolineales bacterium
CGTTTCGATAGGACGTTGAATGGCGGCAAAGTCCATACCCAAACATTAGGTGCGTTAGCACACTATGATTACAATTTAGCTGGAAGTAATTCTTATGAGCAAGCGATTCAAGTGATGAAGCATCTGGAATTGTCGAGACAGGATTTGGAACAACAAGTATTAAGAACTTTTTTCAATATTGTTGGCAGGAATCAAGATGATCATGTCAAGAATATTGCATTTCTAATGGATCGAGGGGGAAAATGGACCTTATCCCCAGCTTATGATTTGATATATTCGTGGAATCCAACTGGTGATTGGACAAGTCAACATCAAATGAGTATAAATAATAAGAGAGACAATTTTACTAGGAATGATCTGGTTTCTTTTGCTAAAACTGCTGGAATAAAAAAGCATGTAGCAAATGATATGATAAACCTTGTCATCTCTGAATTTACTAAATGGCCTGATGTTGCGTCTTCTGTTGCTGTATCCCCAGAAAATATAGATAAGATTTTTTCAAGTCTAAGACTTTTTGTCTAAATCATCCTCAACCGGTCATTTGATATTGTTCACAAAATGTGGAATTATATCTGTCCTCTAACGTCCGGTTGGGGATGTCTGGCCGAGGTGAAACATAGGTCCCCCTCAGGACTTCTGTCCATGTTATGACCAGGATACGGTTTCCTTGTTAGGAAACCGTATCCTCTCTCCTTTATTACGGTTTCACAAAAACCCCAATCACAGGATCATGATCAGATTTGTGGATAAAACCTTCCCCATCTGAAAGGGGCAGGGGATAATCAGCGTTGCAGTGCAGCACACTCAGCTCAACCAGGTATGCTTCCAGGTTCTCATTCACCAGGATATGGTCCAGAACCTGGGAGGCGCCCTGATAAACATAGCTGTAGCGTTCCTCTGGTTCCAGCCAGTCAAACAGATTGATCAATCCGGTTTCTTCCAGCGTTTGCAGGGGCAGGGATCCGTAGTAGGAATTCAGATCTCCCATAACCACCAGCAAGGCTCCTGGATCTTCCAGGAGGAGCTCCTGCGCAATCTCTGCGTTCCAGGCGGCCTGGGCATTACGGCGGGGTTCTGTGGCCTTTTCTCCGCCGCTCATGCTGGTGAAGTGATTGTTAAGGAAATACAAGCTTGCATCTGATCCTTCCAACTCGACTTTGATCATCAATGGTGGACGGCTGGTTATATTGCCGGGGGCAGGGTATTGGACAGTAGCCCTGATCGCGGCTTGATCGCCCCGTACCAGATATCCAACATCAATACCCCGGCTGTCAGTTCCCTCTATCAGTGCAGCCTGATAATCATACTCAGCCAGCAGGGGGTCTGCTGCGATATCTTCCAGGATCTCAAGATTCTCGACTTCCTGGAAACCGATCACTGTGGGGAAAGCCGCAGCCTGAATAGTCTGGGCTACTCGCGAGATGCTCAGTTTATACTCACTGACCTTGGGCAGAGGTGGGCTGCTGGGGTGGGGAACGGTAAAATCAAACAAGTTTTCCACATTCCAGGTCATGATGCTGAAACTGCCTGATTCCAGGGTCTCCAGGGGCTTGATTTCCGGGAGCTGGTTCTGGATAGCATAGGCAGCAGTGGGCTCGATCTTGTAATTACCAAATGAATAAGACAAAACGCCCACTAACCCAGAGACAGTATCTCCCACAGCAGTTACTACTTCCTGGTTGTCACGATTCTCATGGATTTCGTTGCTGCCATCATCTACATGGATTAACATGCCGTGGTCCTGACCCTGCCAGACGCGGGCCAGGTTAGGTTTGGGAAGGACCAACGAATATTCTCCGTAGCGCGTAGTTGGTCCTACAACCAGGGCGGAACTGGTTACGGATACCAGACTGCCCTCCAGGGCTTCATAATAGGCCCGGCTTTCCGTATCATTCACTGGTGGATCCAAAGCTGTCGGGATTGGAATAAAACTGCTTCCAATAACGCTAACATTGGCTGGTGTAGAGATCTCCAGCTGGGTTTCCTGGAAAGCTTCCCGGACCCGGCCGGTAACTGAGACAAGATCTCCGGCAGCGACATCAGGTAGGATTGCCCCTGTACTGATGAACAACCCCGGAGATGTAGTGGGATCATTATCAGTGTTCAATTCCTGGATCCAGAAACCCTCCAATTCGGGGAATATCCCGGTGACAACGCCTTCTGTTGTGATTTTGGAAAGAACATAGGGAGAACGGGCTTCTTTGCCCTGGACTGCCCAGATGGGAACTGATTCCCCGGAGAAAGTATAGGTTTCGATCCCTCCGGCAGCTTCAGGGTAGTTATCGGATGTTACTTGGTAAGTTCCAAAGCGCACATATTCTGTGCTGTTTTGAAGCCTTGCCTGGAATTCTAGATTGATCTGCTCTCCCTCACCGTTCATTTCTGCGATCTCCCACATCACAGTATTCCCTTCTAATCGGCCGTTATTCAAAATTTCGACTACTTCCAACCCGGGATCAAGAGGTGCCTGAACGAGCAAATTTGTGTCATTCTTGTCTGCGCGATTGATCACTGTATAAATAACATTGAAAGGGTCTCCGGAAATGGCTGTTGTGGGCGGCTGAGCCTGGATGTAAAGACCTGGTGGATAAACCCTGACCAGGTCACTCTGCAGCCTGGGGTAAAGCCGCAGGCTGCCATCTAACAACTCCATGATGCCTGTGATCTGGTAATGCTGTTCGGATTCGATTTCCTCGATAGTGATGCCTGTTTCTTTGTCAATATACAGCGTGACAAGGTTGCCGGACTCATCAAACAGATCGATATCAAAGCTGTAGGATAACTCTTCCACCCGGGCCACCTGGCCCTCGACTTCTACTAGCCGTCCAGGGAAATATTCTGATTCGGTATTGATCGTTTCCAGGGCTGTAGTTTCAGGCGGGCGGACGCTGTTCTGGTTGCCAATCTCAAGAATTTCAACCAGGTCTTCCGAGGAAGGGATAAGTTCGATCGAATCCCTGTATAATTCAATTTTTCCACGCACCCGGACCCTGGATCCCAAGGGGACCACAAGCGAGTTTCCGGCGCCGGAGACATAGACCTGCACACCACCGCTGTCATCCTCAATATAAAATTTAGCTCCGCTTCCGGCAAAAAACCCACCCACGTACATGGTGCTGATGCCTTCAACTACCACCTCTTTGTCAATTAATTCCCTGGCTGTGCTGATTGGGATAGCTCCTCCCCCGATCTTGCCATAAAAAGGAGCAGCGAAAGCAGGCAGGGCCCAATTTCCAGCTGCAAGGTAAACATTTCGGAAAACATATCCGCTGAATGTAAACTCGGCCTTAAGTGGAATGGAGCCAACGAATGTTTCGCCCTTATTGATGGAGGATATTCTGGTTGTGATCAGATTATCCTCCTGCTGGAATTGAGCTCCATTTTCCTGTAAATCGATATGATCCGGGAGGGGGATGGTCAGCAGGAGATTATTTAGTTCCTTCCCTGTTTGATTATGGATCTGGAATTCAACTATGAACTCTTCTCCCGGATTGGTCTGGTAGGGAAAGCTAACATCAAGCCCCAGCTGATCCGCTAATTCGTGATTAACCGAGCTGCCAGTGTTCATCAGGGATGGGGTGCTGTTGAAAGAGAAATCAAGGCCATTATCGTTTGTGTCACCGGTACCGCTTGACAGATCATCAGAGGATCGCTGCAGAGACAATCCAGGCTGCATTTCAAGAGCAGGATGACTTTCGATCATAGCTGTTGGGCCGCTGCCCCAGCTGAGTGAATCGACCACCTGGCTGTCTTTCCGGAGTGATAGTCCGCCCCGGCTGGGGACCAGCGGTTGATTGAAATTTCCATCAGGCTGGATCGGAAAGAGCTGATCTGCCTGGATCAGGGCGTAATAACCCAGGGGCGGGACCAACGTTTCCTCTGTCCATTGAAAGAGAATGATCTCCTCACTGGAATCTTTCAACTGGTACCAGAGTGTATATCCATTCAGATCAGCGATTGTAGTGCCGCTATTATAAAGCTCGACAAAGTCGGCCTGGTTATTTCCTTCTACACCGCTAAACACCTCGCTGATCGGGATCTTAACAGGGACTTTTTCAAGTGAAGAAAACTGGGCGCCAGTCTGTTCTGAACCTTTACAACTTGTGATCAACAATAAGAGTAAAATCCAAAGCAGGTTTTTATATTTATTCATCATATCCTCTCCACTGATCGACTTTTACATCTTTCCTAGGATTGTACTTCCCTACCTGTTTATTCGCCAATAAATATCTTATGCTTTCCTATTGTTATTCCTTTTTATTAAAAATGATTCAATCTAAATGCCATGCTGGCTAGGTCATGCTAAAATAAAGGAGAAGAATTAATTATTGAAGGAGGATATTTGTGTTGGTTTTGATCCGCGGTGGTGGTGATCTGGCCAGTGGTGTAGCAGTTCGTTTACACCATTCTGGTTTTGAAGTAATGATCACTGAACTGCCAAAACCCCTGGTCGTTCGCAGAACGGTTTCCTTTGCAGAAGCAGTCACTGATGGAAGCAAGGAAGTTGAAGGCATTACTGCCGTTTTGATCCGGAACCCTGATGATGTTAAAGAAGCTGTCCGGGCCGGAAATATCCCTGTTTTGGTGGATCCAGACTTGGCTTCCCTGAAAGTAGTTAGGCCGGATGTTGTGGTGGATGCCCGGATGCGTAAAAAACCACCATCACAAGGCAAAGAATTAGCCACATTAGTGATAGGATTGGGACCTGGCTTTATTGCTGAGGAGAACTGCCACGCAGTGATTGAAACCAATCGAGGTCATAACCTGGGCCGGGTCATATGGGTTGGTCCACCACAGGAAGATACCGGTATTCCGGGCGAAGTTCACGGCTTTGCTTCAGAACGTGTTCTGCGGTCTCCGGAAGATGGAAAACTGGTCAGCGGAGCAAAAATTGGAGATCAGGTTAAGAATGGAACAGTTATAGCTCTGGTTGGCAGCCAGGCTGTCATGGCTCCCTTTGACGGTGTGTTGCGGGGAATGATCAAGCCAGGCTCCCAGGTTACAAAAGGGATGAAGATCGGCGATGTCGATCCTCGGGATGACCCCACAATTTGTTCTCTCGTTTCGGATAAATCCCGGGCTATCGGGGGAGGAGTGCTGGAAGCAATTCTAGCCTGCCCGGATCTAAGGTCTGGATTATGGATCTAAATCATAGATTCCGATTAGATCATAATTCAAAAATCGCCCTGGTAGGATCGGGCGGAAAAACCACCCTGATGTTCCAACTGGCCCGGGATTTTGGAACCCGGGTCATTTGCACGACTACAACTCACCTGGCTCTGGACCAATTGAATGCTGCCGATCAGCACTGGGTTTTGAATGAACCTGGTGATCTGCCAGATACAGCTGATGAACTGTCTGGAAAAATACTGCTTTTTACCGGACCGCAGGTAGAAGCCGATCGAGTTGGCAGTCCGGCTCCGGAAATTCTGGAAAGGTTGAGAGAGCTGGCTCAGGTGTGGAACTGCCCGATGATCATCGAGGCTGATGGTGCCAGAA
>JAGHAU010000266.1 GCA_021161345.1 Anaerolineales bacterium
CCCTCAATACGTACAGGGTCTTGAGGACTACGGCAAGCAGTACCAATTGCTGACTGAACAACTCTGGAGAGAAAATTATCTCCAAAAACATGAAGAACTGGCAGGAGACGGATAGTCATTGCTGGGGCGTTATGTTTTTTAACTATGATCGGATTGCCCACTATGTTATTTTTTACTAAATTTTGGCGTTATATGTTTATGTCCTGCTTGGATGAGTTACAGACAAACATCTCTATACCTTATGGATTGCAATTATGGCAAGTATAAGTGATTTCTGCATTAATTTACTGGCTGCTTTTAACGCGCAGGGTGTTTCATTGGCCGGGGGTAACAACAGGCTCGTAATGCCATCGCTGATTGATCATTGGTTCGTCATCGCAATTATTTTAATTGGCTTTTTTTTGATAAATCAACTGGGACAATAGGGTAAATGACAAGTAGATCTGATATCCCTCATCATATAGGCGTAATCATGGACGGCAATGGCCGCTGGGCTCAATCACGGGGTCAACCTCGAATAACAGGACATCAAGCGGGCGTCGAAGCAGCCCGCGGGATTGTCAATGCGTGTGTCGAATTACACATTCAAGTGCTGACGCTGTATGTATTTTCAACGGAAAATTGGAAACGCCCATTGGGAGAAGTTTCATTTCTTATGCGCCTGGCTGAAAAATATGCACTCGAAGAAATCGACGAGTTGCATCAAAACGGTGTTCGCGTTCAACATATGGGGCAGAGGGAAAAGTTGCCGCCAACTCTGTTGGACAGTTTGGATAAGCTTGCTGCTCAAACAAAGAACAACAAGCGCCTGACCTTGAATCTTGCCATTAACTACAGCGGACGGGTTGAAATCCTTAACGCGGCCGCTCTAATCATTCAAGCTCATCTCAAAGGGGAAATCAATATTGATGATATAAGTCCGATGGATTTTACATATTTTTTGTATTGTCCAGATGTTCCCGATGTTGATTTAATCATTCGTACAGGCGGCGAAAAGAGATTGAGTAATTTCCTATTGTGGCGCTCTGTAGAGGCAGTTTACTGGTCCACACCGATTTATTGGCCTGACTTTCACCCACAAGATTTATCAGAGGCGATTAAATTCTACAAAGACCAAAACATGCAATTAGAAAATGAAACAAGGATATTTGGAGCAAATCACAAGCAGAATAATTGAAGTAACTAATAAACAGGCTGTAAATTTCAATCGGGATGACTGGATATCGTTAGATAATTCTGGTTGATACATTCTAGACATAAATACAATTTTTTAATTTCTGGAGAATAGCATGGATCCAATTATATTTACAATCCCTGGTACCAATCTTTCGTTGCACTGGTATGGGGTGATTATGGCTGTGGTTATCATCATTGCCGGGTTGATCGCAGAATGGGGGGTTCGACTCCGGGGAGAAGAGGGCGAACAGATTTGGGGATTACTGGTCTGGGGAGTACCCTTTGGGATTGTCGGTGCCAGGCTCTGGTATGTGTTAAATGATATTTTGGGGGGAGGTCAGTATTACCTTGACAATCCCCTTAAAATCATAAATCTTCCAGAAGGCGGACTGCACTTTTATGGTGCAATTTTGTTTGGAGCTTTGGGGACATTTATCTACGTCAAAAGAAGCAGCTTGGATTTCCGTTTATTTCTGGATGCCGCTGCACCTGCACTGCTCATAGGCCAGGCGCTGGGTAGACCCGCAAACTTTATTAACCAGGAGTTATACGGGCAACCTACCGATTTACCCTGGGGTATTGCCATAGATGCATCGCACCGGATTGGGCTCTGGAAGAACATGAGCGAATTCCCGTTTGAAACTACTAGATTCCATCCTACTTTCGGCTATGAGATGATCTGGAATATCCTGGCAGCCGGGATTCTATTATGGATCGCCCTAAAATACAAAGAAAAAATCAAACCGGCTTCCATCTTTGCTGGCTGGCTGATCTTGGAAGGGTTAGGCAGGGAAATTATAGAATGTTTCCGGCCGGATCAACCCCGCCTTCCCGGAACTGACATCAGCTATTCTCGCATTGTTGCTGGCCTGATGATCCTGGTGGGTATTTTCTGGCTGCTGAATAAATATGAGATTATTAAGCTTCCTTTCCTCGAGCCGGGATCGGAGAAATACCGGCTGTCACCAGGTGGGAGTAAAACTCAACAGGACTCATCAATAACAAGGGAGATTAATAATGCAAAGTAATACTGGTATCAAGCTGGGATTAGCGCTAAGTGGCGGTGGAGCGCGAGGGCTGGCGCATATAGGTGTACTTAGAGCCTTGGAAAACGCTAATATCCAACCGGATTACCTAGCTGGCACGAGTATGGGTGGGGTAATCGCAGCCGGGTATGCTGCCGGTCTAAGTCCTGATGATTTGGAACAGATAGCCCTTAAATATGCTTCGGTACGTAAACTATGGAGATTGGCCGACCCAACCCTACCTCGCCGCGGTTTATTCCAGGGAGAACGACTACTAACCTTCTTCGATAAGCAAATGAAGGGGGCCACTTTCGCTGACTTGCGTATTCCTCTCACATTAATTGCTGTAGACCTGAATAATGGGCAGGAAGTTCATTTACAAGAAGGCAGTGTGGCTGAGGCTGTTCGGGCCACTGTGTCTGTACCGGGTTTGCTAACCCCAGTGGAGAACAACGGCCAAAGGTTAGTGGACGGTGGCTTGCTCAACAACGTACCAGTGGATGTAGTACGCGAGATGGGGTCAGATGTGATTCTTGCCGTTGATGTTTATACACCCAAAAAGGGAAATTCTTTTTGGCAAGAAATGGGGCATAAGCGCTTTCTTTCTGGAACAGTAGGAGAATTAATTGCTGTACTTGGGGATTCGTTAGACCTTTTAGTCCGACAACAAAACGTTAACATGCTTCAAGATAATCCACCTGATTTTTTAATCTGCCCGGACATACCCGTGGATGTCACCGTTGTGACTGGGTATCACCGAGCTGCCGAGCTGATTTCCCTGGGGGAGGAAGCCGCTGCTGCCACTTTATCGGATTTACAAACTTCCCTTACGCCAATAAAACAATTCTAAACCTATTAGGAAATATTACATGGAACTAGCAATTGAAACAAAACAACTTACAAAACAATATAACTCTCAACCAGAAGACATGTTTGCCATTCAGGGGATTTCTCTTGAGGTTCCCAGGGGTCAGCTATTTGGGCTGATTGGGCCAGATGGTGCAGGAAAGACCACCACCATCCGGATTTTGTCCACTGCCATGAAACCAAACTCCGGATATGCAAAAATTGGGGGTTTTGATGTCGATAGCCAACCGGAAGATGCCCGTTTACTTATCGGTTATATGCCTCAAGCTTTCAGTCTGTACCCGGATCTGACTGTAATAGAGAACCTGGGTTTTATTGCTGATATCCAGGGAGTTTCGGGAAGTCGCAAGAAAGAGCGAATTGGAGAATTATTGGCTTTTAGCAGGCTGGATAGATTCCAGAAACGACGCAGCGAACACTTATCAGGCGGTATGCGCAAAAAACTGGCTTTGGCCTGTGCTCTCATCCATGAACCCAGAGTGTTATTACTGGACGAACCAACAACCGGGGTTGATCCCGTTTCGCGCCGGGAACTTTGGCAGATCATTTCTGATGTGCTCCTATTGGGTGTGACTGTCCTCGTAAGCACCCCCTACATGGATGAAGCGGAGCGGTGTCACAAAGTTGGAATTCTTAACGAAGGACAGATCCTCACCATGGGTTCTCCTAAAGAATTAACCGCACAGCTTCCATATCAAATGATGGAGATCGTCGCACGGCCACGACGGATAACACGTCAGATCATAAATTCTACTGATGGGATTATAGCGTGGCGGCCGGTTGGAGATCGAATTCGGATGGCAGTTGAAGAGCCCAATAAGGTTGAGAAGAAACTTCGGTCGGCATTCAAAAAGAACGCTGGGGAGATCCGCATTCTTCGACAAGCCAAACCAATTATGGATGATGTTTTTATTCACCTGGTCGAATCTAGTGGAGCTGAAAATGAAGTCTGAAAATGCTATTGTTGCCGATAAATTGACGAAAGAATTTGGAGACTTCACTGCGGTTGATCAGGTAAGCTTCACAATCCCGAAGGGAGAAATCTTTGGATTACTAGGACCAAATGGCGCCGGAAAAACCACTACTATCCGGATGCTTTGTGGTCTGCTCCGCCCCTCAACTGGAGATGCAAAAGTGATGGGGTATCAGATATCATCACAGCCTGAAAAAATCAAGACCAAGATCGGATATATGTCCCAACAGTTCTCTCTCTACAATGACCTGACCGCCTATGAAAATTTGGATTTTTATGCCAGACTTTACGGTCTATCCAACAAACATAGAGAAACTAGGATTGGTGAACTAATTGAAATGGCGGGGTTAGAAAATCACAGAAGGTCACTGACTTCCAATTTGTCCGGTGCGTGGCGTCAGCGGTTAGCCCTGGCGTGCGCCATTGTGCATAATCCGCCAATGCTATTCCTTGATGAACCCACAGCTGGTGTTGATCCGATTTCCAGGCGGGAATTCTGGAAGTTGATCTATAGTCTTGCCGGCCAAGGCGTCAGCGTACTCGCTACAACCCATTATATGGATGAGGCAGAATACTGCAACAATATTGGGATGATGTATCGGTCAAAACTAATCACCCTTGATGATCCTGATACGCTTAAAGAAAGTTATCAAGACATACTTGTCGAAATAGATTGCGAGTCACCAGGGAAGGCGTTGATGCTTATAAATGAAATATCGGGTGTGCTAGAAGCTGCCTTGTATGGTGCTTTGCTTCATGTGACGATTGAAAAACAAGTTTTAACAAAACGGATCCAGCGAAAGTTGGAAAGCGAGGGTATTGTTGTAAACCGAATTGAGGAAATTTTGCCTTCGCTTGAAGATGTGTTTGTCAACATGATCAAATCTGAGCGTCGAGCTCTTGTACGCGCCGAATTTAATATTGAAGGAGAATTAATATGAAACGAATGTTGACCATAATGCGCAAGGAACTCATTCACATCGTCCGTGACCCAAAAACTTTGATGTTAGTCATCGTTATGCCGGTGATGATGTTAGCCTTACTTGGATATGCGGTGACCGCTGATATTGAGAACATTCCTTTGGCAGTGGTTGATTTGTCCAAATCCGAAGCAAGCCAAGGGTTTATCGATCGTTACTGGATTAGCGGGTTTTTTGAAATAACCGCGTACGCTGAAAGCGAAAAGGAGATTCTAGAATTAATTGACTCTGGCATAGTAAAAACAGGAGTGTTGATTCCCGAAGGTTTTGGGAGAGAGATAGATACCGGTGGATCCAGTCCAGTCCAATTTTATATTGATGGCTCTAATCCAACGGTCGCGCAGGCTGCTCAACTGGCAGCAGAAACAATTGGGCAAGTGGCATCTCAAGAAATTTTTGTTGAAAATTTGAGCAAACAAATGGGGGGTGTTGATTTCAAACTTCCCATCGATGCCCGGATCCGCTTTTTATACAATCCCAACATGAAGAGAATGGATTTTTGGATTCCTGGTTTAGTAGCAATCATCCTGCAAATCCAATCTTTATTACTAACTGCCTTCGCAATTGTGAGGGAAAGGGAACAAGGAACTTTAGAGCAGTTAATCGTTACGCCGATTAAATCATGGGAGCTAATGCTGGGCAAAATCTTGCCCTTTACCGCAGTTGCGCTGGTCAATGTTGCGCTAACGGTTGGCGTTGGTATGTTTTGGTTTGGCGTTCCGGTTGCAGGCAGCATTCCACTCCTCTTCGGACTGAGCTTGATATTCCTTTTAGGCTCTCTGGGATTGGGTGTGCTCATCTCCAATATCTCGACCAACCAAATGCAGGCGATGTACATAGCCTCCTTTATTATGATCCCAGCGTTTATCCTGTCTGGCTTGATGGTACCTCGAGATAACATGCCTTGGTTGGCTTACTATTCCGGCTATTTACTGCCAGTAACTTATTTCCTTGAAATCGTGCGCGGCATTATCACAAAAGGCGTTGGACTAACTTATTTGTGGCCCTGGGTTTGGCCGATGGCCGTTTTCAGTATTGCTGTGTTTTTTTTGAGCGTAATTCTCTTCCGGAAACGTGTTGACTGACCTAAACATAAAAAGAGTTGTAATCATTTCTAAAATACAAACTATATGGAGAATGAAAATGAAAAATAAAAAAGTACTTTGGCTGATTAGTGTCTTATTTGTGTTATCCGTTACTGCTTGCAGCGGGTTACCAATTAACGGAAACGACGATGGTGATTTACACGCCTCGGGGAGGGTTTCAGCCTTACAAGTTGACATTGCACCTGAAGTTGGTGGTATTGTCCAGGAAATCAAAGTTGAGGAAGGAGATTCGGTTAAGGCAGGGGACATCCTTTTCCGAATTGATAACACACTGCTCCAGGCCCAATACAACCAGGCTGTTGCTATGGTCGATGTGGCCAAGACAGTTATCGAATCGGCGAATGCACAATTGGCAGCTGTTGAACTTCAACTGGAAATGACCCTTCAGGGAGTTCGTCAACAAAAGCAAATAACAGTTGGCTCTGCTTGGCAGGAAAGCCAGCCAGATGATTTTAATATGCCTGTTTGGTATTTCACTGATAACGAAAACTTGGCTGCGGTAGATCAAGAAGTCCAAGCTGCTGAAGAAGCTTTAAGGATTGAATTGAGTAATCTGGAAGCTGTGTTAGAAGACTACAAAAATTCAGATTTGATTGAGGTAGAAGAGCGGCTTGCCAAGGCTCAAGCAGCTTACAAAATCTCTGAGATTACATTGGAGCAGGCTAAAAACGCTGATGAGAATGAAGAATTGGAGGATATAGCTCAGGATCTATTTGACGAGGCTAGCTCAGAACTTGATGCCACGCAATCCTCATATGATCGAATTTTGACTACAGCAGCGGCCAAAGATGTGTTGGAAGCCAGGAGTCGTTTTGCTGTAGCTCAACGGCGCTACGAGAATGCGCTGAACAATTTTTCACAATTACAAACCGGTGTTCAATCCTTGCAATTTAAGGCAGCCGAAGCCGCTGTAACAATGGCTGAAACAGGCGTTGCCCAGGCTGAAGCAAACCTTCTGCAAGCACAAACAGCTCTGGAAGTGTTTGAGATACAGCTGGATAAATTTGTTGTAAAAGCCCCGATAGATGGCATCGTGCTTTCCCGTAATCTTGAAGGCGGTGAAATGATCGTACCGGGAAGTGTGACAATAGTTATCGGGCAATTGGAAGAAGTGCGTTTGACGGTATATATCCCTGAAGACAAGTACGGGCAAATCCAATTAGGTCAATCGGTGACCATATCGGTTGATTCTTTTCCTGATGAAATTTTTCATGGACAGGTCATTCGAATAGCTGACGAGGCTGAATTTACCCCACGCAATGTTCAAACAGTAGAAGGCCGCCTTGCCACAGTATATGCGGTAGATATTCTGGCGCCTAATTCCAACCTCAAGCTTAAACCTGGTATGCCCGCGGATATTGTGATCAATATCCCTTAAGCATGTCGCTGAGATTTTTCATAACATCCATTGCTCTTCCCTGATATGCACCACTAAATCAAGGAAGAGTAATGGAAGGAAATTTTTCGTCAAAATATTTGCTTCCCTTTACCCTGCAATTACGGGGCTATAAGCAAATACAAACGGGCGTTCTGAAATTACAACTCGCAAGGTATTAGATGGATATGGATGGTAATCAAACGATGAAAACAAATAATTATCCTTTGATAAGTATCATAACTTGTACATTTAATAGCGAGAAGTATTTGAAAAAAGCTTTGGAAAGTGTTCAGAATCAGACCTACAAAAATATTGAACATATAATAAATGATTCTTATTCAACTGACAAAACATTGGAGATAATAAAAAAATACATTGAGCAAAATCAAAACGCTTACAGTATAAAACTTGTGCAATCCCAACCAAAGGGTGTGGCAAACGCCTTAAATGTTGCAACGTCAGAAGCTACGGGGGACGTTGTCCACTTTCTTCATTCGGATGATTACTACAATAAAAATAATTCCTTGGAAAAAGCGGCTTCTTATTTTATAAAAAACCCAAACCTTATTTGGCTTACTGGCAACTTCCTGGTTGAAATCAAAGGGATCAAAGTTGCCATACCGCTTACTCATCTCTTAAGAATAAATCCAGAAAAAGCTTTATCTGTCATGAATATCATCTCCCATGAAAATACTTTTATGAGCCGAGAAGCAATTCAGTTGTATGGAGGTTTTAATGAAGACAAGAATTTTGTTGTCGAATACAGCTTATGGTTAAAATTAATGAGGGATTGTAAACCATTGATCGTGAATGACGAATTTACAGTTTTCATCATTCATAAAGGAAGTACATCAACTGGCAGTTTATTGAAGTTTTCTAAAGCAATACAAAGGGCTTTTAAAACTCAAAGAAAGGAAAGAGTCTTTCCACTAATAGGTTATTACGAAGACAATAATATTTATTATCAATTCAAGGCAATCACAAAATTTGTAAGAGGCGCCTTTGCCGGATACCTATAATGTTATTTGGTAACGATAGATACAGTGAGCAGCTGCAATAACAGGGATTTTATATGAGAATTCGACACCTAGGACATTCTTGCGTTGAGATTCTGGGGAACAATCACATCTTGATTGACCCAGATTATACACTTGACCCAGAGCCAAACGTTAAGTTTATATTAGTAAGTCATGCACATATGGATCACATTGCCCGAATTGCCGAATTGCCTTCGGGCAATATCTTGGCTTCAGCGGATGTTTGTGAAATTGCCGTCAAATTAGGAGTAGATAAGGATCGTGTTTATCCTGTTGTAGCGGGGGATAAAGTTCGTAATATTCAAGTTTTGCCAGGCTTCAGTATGGTTAATGACCCTGTCTACAACTTCTTTTACATGCTATTCAGACGGAAACTACCTGTACCTGGAGGAACTCCTTTGTCGTTTCTAATAGAGGATGATGGGACAACCCTGCTGCATGTAGGAGATGCACATGAAGTTGATTTAAATTTGTCCCCCGATGTTTTGTGTTTGCCCTGGCGAACAACGCCTTTTGGGCCAAATCGGTATAAAAACACAATAGTAAAAATGGTAAAAAAACTTGCTCCAAAATACATTCTACCTATCCATTATGATTTACCTGGCATGGAGGCAATTCCCTCTGAATTAATTGGCCGAGTTGATCAGGATGTTCTTATAGAAGATAAATGGCATCATTTTGTCCAAGGAAAAAAAGTGTCGTGATACCTATTTGTAACACTTTTTCCAATAGAAATGCGGGGACAGAGGAACCATACAGTCTATATGGGTAGCTCTATGATTTACTCGCCTTCTCACAATTACTTGTGAGCAGGAATAGTCTAAACCAAGTAAAGCAGAGGATCCAAGTAGCCAATATTCTCACCCAAGACTAATGTTCTGTATGGCTTAATGCTAGATCTCTTTTGTTGTGGCTCCGCGGAGGATAAATATTAAGATGAATACTCTTTCTCATAACGATTTGTTTATTTTGGGCAGCTTATGCCAGTATCCGATGGATATATGGGAGCTATCTGCCAGGTTGAACCTCGGAGAAAATTTTCCATGGACAAATCTAGTTCGAGACAAAGTCCATCGCGCCCTGCACTATTTGCGCCAAGACCATTTAGTTGAATGGGAGATAGACCCCTTAGACAAAAAACGGTCTTATATAATCACTGACAAAGGCCGGCAAACCCTGACTGTTAATCTAAAAGAAACGGGCATAATAAACAGCCCCGGCATTTTCGCCTTTGACCTTGTTGTTAATGCCTTAGGGGTGTTATTGCCTGAAGAGCGGCATGCCTTACTGGAGAAACGAAAAGAAATTGTCATTTCTCTGCTCGACAACTTGGAAAAGATAAAAAAACGGCTTCCTGAACAATCGGTAACATTTAGGGTTATCGTGAAACACCATGAAGTCTCCCTTATGGCTGAACAGATATGGCTCGATGATTTGCTAATAGAGACAGATCCCTGGGTTATTGAATCCAATGGTCTATTAGAAGAGGAGGAATAATGAAAGTAGATTTTTCAGACACACTTGAAAGAATCAGACAGCTGGAAAAGGAGCTGGAGGGCGAATTTAAGAAGAAGAATCAAGAGATCATTAAAAATTATCAAGAACAAAAAGTCCGCTTTGCGATCAGTATCCGCGAGCAGCAGGAAAAACACAGAGTAAGCTGGGCAAAATACGCCTTCGGCCCCCGGCTGTTGAGTTTTCTGGTATCTCCAGTCATTTACGCAATGGCGGTGCCAATAGTTTTTTACGATCTCTGCCTCTTTATCTACCAACATATCACTTTTCGGGTCTACAGAATTCCCCTTGTCAAACGCAAGGACTACTTTATTATTGATCGCCATCATTTAGGTTATTTAAATTGGATTGAAAAAGTCAACTGCGTCTATTGTGGATATGGCAATGCCGTAGCTGCCTATGGTAAGGAAATTACTGCCCGTACTGAGCTGTACTGGTGCCCCATTAAACATGCCAGTCGGGTCAAAGACCCGCACACGCGGTATTACGACTTTTTTGAGTACGGAGATGCCGAAGGCTACCGGGAAAATCTTGCCGATGTGATTCGAAAATATGACGGTGAAACTAGTTAAAGAGAGATCCGAAAAGAGAGCGGATGAATGGAGAGTGATACAAAAACAGTAACTTTGCACTTCACAGGGCATGGAAAATTGCGCTAGATTTGAGTGAAATAACAAGAAACAGAAGACCCTAATAACAAATCGTTGCGGCTGACTCTTCGATTTCGCTGCGCTTCAGTTGAGTAGATAATTTTTCCACTAGGCCGCCCATTGATAAGAATATTGGAGGTTTGAAGAGAAAATGATTAGTACAAAAATAGAAGTAAACATTCCGCGTGTTTCAGTGATCATTCCTGCCTACAACGAGGAGAAGTGGATTGGAACGACAGTATCTTCCGTTCTGGAGAGTGGCTTCCCCTGCGAAGTGATCGTCGTTGACGATGGTTCATCTGACAAAACTTCGCAAATCCTAAAGACTTTCGGGGAAAGTATCAAAGTCATTTCCCAGCCGGTAAATAAAGGCAAGGGGGCAGCATTAGTCTCGGGTATCAATGATGCATCTGGTGAGATCGTGATTTTTTGCGATGCTCACCTCTTGGGGCTGAATAAGTACCATTTGATGACTTTAACCCTACCGCTTGTTTATGGTTTAGCTAGGGTGACTCTTGGTC
>JAGHAU010000161.1 GCA_021161345.1 Anaerolineales bacterium
CCCTGGAGACAGCTGAAAATATGATCGAAAATGTGATCGGAACTTTCAGCCTGCCGGTGGGTATCGCCCTGAATTTCCAGGTAAATGGCCGCGAGGTAGTGGTTCCAATGGCGGTTGAAGAGCCATCCGTCGTGGCCGGGGCTTCGTTTATGGCCAAGCTGGTCCGGGAAGGTGGAGGGTTCAGCGCGGATATAACCGATCCGGTCATGATAGGACAGATTCAGATCCTGGATGTGAAAGATCTCGCTGCCGCCAGGGATGAGATCCTGGAAAAGAAAGAAGAACTCCTGGCCAGCCTGGATGATCTGGATCCGATTCTCAAGGAATTGGGCGGCGGACCCCAGGATCTGGAAGTGCGGATCATTAACAATTCTGCAATTGGCCCGTTCCTGGTCGTTCACCTGTATCTGGATGTCCGGGACGCGATGGGTGCCAATGCAGTTAACACGGCTTGTGAAAGACTTGCTCCTTCGTTAGAAGATGTAACTGGAGGCCGGGTTCATCTGCGGATTCTATCCAACCTGGCAGATCGGCGCCTGGCCCGGGCGAGATGTGTTGTCCCGGTTGCGAGCCTGGCTTTTGAAGATTACACTGGGGAGCAGGTTAGGGATGGGATCATTGAGGCCTGGGCCTTTGCTGACTCAGATTCATACCGGGCTGCGACCCATAATAAAGGTATCATGAATGGCATCGATGCAGTAACTCTGGTAACCGGAAATGATTGGAGAGCAGTTGAAGCCGGCGCCCACGCCTATGCCGCCCGATTTGGCTTTTACCGCTCGCTGTCCACCTGGTTTAAGAATCCAGAAGGAGATCTTGAGGGAGAATTAGAGCTCCCCCTGGCTCTGGGAATAGTTGGCGGCGCAACCCGGGTGCATCCGGGAGCCAAAGCCGCTCTGGAAATAATGGATGTGAGATCAGCTAAAGAACTGGCAGAAATTGTGGTCTCAGTCGGTTTGGCTCAGAACCTGGCTGCTATTCGTGCCCTGGCTACGGATGGTATCCAGAAAGGGCATATGCAGCTGCATGCCCGCCAGGTAGCCATAGCGGCCGGGGCAGAAGGTGACCAGATCGATCTACTTGTAAAAAATTTAATCAAAGAGAATAAGGTCCGGATCGATCGGGCTCAGGAGATCCTGCTGGCCTGGAAACAAGAAGACAGCAAAAAATAAACATTATGGAAAACAAGATAAAAGCAAAAATGATGAAACCGTCCCGCCCGGTAGGGATCATTGGCTACGGCGCATATGTTCCCCGCTACCGGCTCCCAGCCAGTGAAGTTTCCCGGATTTGGCGGGGGGGATTACAGCTGGAGCCCATTCAGGAAAAATCTGTACCCGGGATTGATGAGGACGTAGTTACCATGTCAGTGGAAGCGTCCCGGAATGCCCTGATGCGAGCAGATATTGATTCACAAGAAATTCGGGCTGTATGGGTTGGATCCGAATCCCATCCTTATGCGGTTAAACCGTCATCCACTATCGTTGCCGAAGCGCTGGGAATCACCCCTTATACCCAGGCAGCTGACTTTGAATTTGCCTGCAAAGCCGGATCTGAAGCCATAGTTGCAGCAATGGCCCTGGTCGGTTCAAAGATGGGAAATTATGCGCTGGCAGTGGGAATGGATACTGCCCAGGGAAAACCTGGCGATGCCCTGGAGTACACGGCCGCGGCTGGAGGAGCTGCATTTATCATTGGTCCTGCTAATGAATCCCTGGCAGAGATCGAAGGAGTGCTGTCCTACGTCACAGACACCCCGGATTTTTGGCGCCGGGAAAATCAGAAATATCCTGAACACGGCGGTCGTTTTACCGGCCAACCAGCTTATTTCAAGCATATTGTCAACTCGGTCACTGGTTTACTCGCAGAGCTTGAAACCACTCCAGAAGATTACGATTTTGTAGTCTTCCATCAGCCCAACACAAAATTTCCCAAGCGAGTAGCAAAGGATTTGGGTTTTTCGGCATCTCAGTTCAAAACAGGTCTCCTATCTCCCCGGATCGGCAATACCTATGCGGGTTCTTCGCTGATAGGATTAACCGCTGTGCTGGACCAGGCCAAATCGGGAAATCGGATACTGATGGCTTCTTTTGGATCCGGAGCTGGCTCTGATGCAATTTCATTCAAGGTTACAGACCAGATCCTGGAAAGAAGATCAAAAGCCCTGACCACCGAGGACTATCTCAACCGGCGAACTCAGATCGATTATGCAGAATATGTCAGGATGCGGGGTAAGATCACTCTGAAATGATCTTCCGGAAGTACTTGACTGATCATTGAGGGAAAATTGATAGTTCCTGATAGTCCCTCCCCATTATACTGAGGCCGAAGTACAGAATAACATCTTTACAGGAGATATTTGAACGAATGGATATTCCACGCCATTGGCGATTAAACAAACAGCGATATGCTTTAACTGGTGAGGTTTGCCCGCACTGCAATGCGAAGATCTTCCCGCCCAGGGATGTTTGTCCGGAATGTGGTGATGAAGCCAAAACTGAATTCGAATTCAGCGGCAAAGGCGAGATTTACTCGTTTACTGATATCTATAACGCCCCGGAAGGTTTTGAAGAAACCATTCCTTATACGGTAGCCCTGGTCAAATTAGATGAGGGTCCTTTGGTTACAGCCCAATTAACCGATATCGGGGACCAGAACGTGGAAATTGGCATGCCGGTGGAAATGATCACCCGGAAAATTCGTTCTGATGGGGATGAACGGGGACTTCTGGTCTATGGATATAAATTTCGGCCCCTGGTAACCGCCTGAATAGGCTGATCTAAACTCCTCAGGGCTGCCCAATGGCAGCCCTTTTTTGTTTAAACAGGGTCAGTTTTCCACTACTGGCGAACCTTGACAAAACCATCCCCCCCCGAATTTCATAAATATAAGGAGAAATATCTATGTTTGTTGATTATTTAACCCTCCTGATGATTAATATGGTCGCTGGCACCGCTTTGCTGGCCTATTATGTTCTGAAGGGTGTCACAGCTGAGGATTCCCGGCCCTTTGCGGCTGGATTTTTGATGGTAGGTTTGGTGGCTTTCCTGGGAGGAGCGCATATGGTTACCACCTGACCCCCTGCCCGGCAGCTACAATGTTGGTTTCGGGGAGAGTACGCTTCTCTTTGGCGTAGTTTTCCTGGGCGCTGCCTGGTCACTGGCCAAAGGTTGGGATTTATTACCGGTTGCGATCCACGCATTTTTTGCCGGTATTGATGCTGTGCTGGTCGGTTTGAGGATCATTGATCTGGGATTGACCCAACACTCCCTGGTTTCCGGGATCGGATTTTTGCTGGCCGGTTTGAGAGGAATTGCAGCAGCGCCGGGTTTGGCCCTGTTAAAGAAATCCCAGGTATTCCACTATATCGCGGGAGCGGTGCTGCTCGGGGTTACCGCATTCTGGGCTTATACTTTCTATTCTTCTCTTTGGGGACACCTGGAAAGTTTCTCGACCTGGCTGCCCCTGACTATGGCGAAATAGGTTGATGCTGGAATCATCCTGGTAATTGAAAAGCTGTCCCTGAAACAGGGACAGCTTTTGTTATATATCGGTCAGGGGAATGCCATTAAATCAAGGGATCAGATAAGTATCATGGACCTCACCCTCGGGATCGATCAGGGTAACAGTCTCTCCGGGCTGCCAAATCGGATCGGACAGATCCAGGTATAACTCGATCGGATTGCTATCCCCCTCTTTGGTATAGATATTCACGGCTCCCTGGCCATGCAAATCCAGGCTGGCCACACCGGATTGTTCCAGGATATTGTATTGGTGATTGTTTTCATCCTTGATAGACCAATCCTGGAGGGAAATTGTATCCCCGGGCTCACTTCCAGGGCGGACCAGCCGGACATATTCTGTCGCTAAATTGCCAATACCACCCACTTCGCCAATTTCGATCAGCAGGTTCTCGGATGCGGCCGCAATGTCAGACGAGGAGGCTGCTGAGCTGACTTCAGCAGGGATGTCACCAGAATCAAAGAGCATGTTCTTCAGTTTGGTGTTCTCCCATAAATAGAGCACTGCAATGATGGTGATCGCCGACACAACAATATTGAGAACGACATAAAATAACAGCTTTTTCGCCTGGTTCATGGGGAAAATCGCCTTTGGTATAATGGTCTGAGTTGTACTCCATCATAGCATATTATCTATTTTACGACACCATTTTTTAAACAGGAAAACCCTGGAAAGCGATATGCCATACTTGATTGACGGACATAACCTGATCCCTTATATCCCCGGCCTTTCTTTGAAGGACCTGGATGACGAAATCGCCTTAATCAAGGTTCTTCAGGGTTTTGCCAGCCAGCAAAAAACCAGGGTGGAAGTTTATTTTGATCAGGCTCCCGCAGCCCGGGCTGGAAGCCGGTCTTTTGGTTCCGTGAGAGCTCATTTTGTGCGCCAGGGCACCACTGCGGACCAAGCCATGATCAAGCGCCTGTCCCGGATTGGGAAAGAGGCCAAAAACTGGACCGTTGTCACTTCAGACCGGGAGATCCTGGTTGAAGCAAGAAGCGCCCACAGCCAGATCTTGAGATCAGCACAATTCGCAGCGCAGTTGAAATCAGTTAAATCCGGGATTTCCAGCGATGCGGATAAAGGGGATGCTCCTGAGGTCCCTGAAGGGGAAGTGGATTATTGGTTGGACCAATTTAATGGTAACGAATCATAAGGAAAACCCATGAAATTTCTCACGGTAGATATTGGCACCGGCACCCAGGATATTTATCTGTACCAATCAGGCCTGGCAATTGAGAACGGGTTTAAACTGGTTGTTCCTTCTCCCACCATGCTCGTTTTCCGGCGGATCAAGGAAGCCACGAGAAAAGGGGAAGATCTGGTTTTGAAGGGCCTGACCATGGGCGGAGGACCCAGCCACTGGGCAGCCCGGGATCATCTACAAGCAGGGTATAAAATCTATGCAACGCCTGATGCGGCCAGGACTTTCGATGATGACCTTGATGCTCTGAAAACCAGCGGAATAGAGATTGTCTCCGATGATGAGGAAAGAGCCCTGCCCGCGGCAGTTCGGCGGATTACCCTTAAGGATTTCGATTTTCCGGCGATCTCGCGGGCTCTGGCCGAGTTCGATGTCTCATTGGCGGACCTGGATGGTGCGGCAGTGGCAGTATTTGACCACGGGGCTGCCCCGCCAGGTTATTCTGATCGCCAGTTCCGGTTTGATTACCTGGCTGAACGCCTGGATATCAGCAAAGATCCGGCGCTGTTGAGTAATCTGGCCTTTGAGCGAGGTGAGATCCCGGAAAAAATGACCAGGCTCCAGGCTGTAGAAGATTCGGCTCGAGATCTGGATGCCCCGCTGCTGGTGATGGATACTGCTCCTGCGGCGGTCTTGGGAGCTACACTGGATCCCATTGTGGGGGAAAGGGACCGGATCATGGTGGCCAATGTGGGCAACTTCCATACGCTGGCTTTCATGTTGAAGAGTGATCAGGTTGAAGGGGTCTTCGAACATCATACCGGGCTGGTCGACAGGGAAAAAATGGACCGGTTGTTGAAGGATTTTGCGTCCGGCACGTTGACGCACCAGGAGATTTTTGCTGACCATGGCCACGGGGCCTTGATCTACGCTCAGGAGCCTTATGATCTGGGGGAAGGGGCCTTTGATGTTGTCATTACCGGACCGCGGCGGAATCTGATGCGCCAATCAGTATTGCGGACCTATTTTGCAGCGCCCTTTGGCGACATGATGTTAACGGGATGTTTTGGCCTGCTGGCTGCTGCCGCGGATAAACTCCCCCTGATCGGAGAAGAAATTCGGAATACTCTGTACCCCGAATCAAGCTCTGATTCCGGAAAACCACCCTGGGAACTTGATTAACTTACCCAAACAGCTCCCGGGTATTTCCAACACAATCATTTGATCCCAATACTGTCAGATGATCCCCCATCCTCAGGATAGTGTCTCCGCGAGGCACTATCAGCTCTCCCTTTTTTCGTACGGCTACTACGAGCATATCGCCAGGAAAATCGATCTCTTTGAGGGGTTTGTTGAGGTACTGTGGGTTGCGGATGGCGATCTCGCACAAATCCCTGGAATCATCAGATCGGGTCAGCAGCTCATACATGGTCGGGTTGCGGATGATCAGTCCCAGAAGCACTGCCTGATCGGTGGCGGGATTGAGCGGGGTGACTCCTATCTTTTCAAACCGTGAGATCTCGCCCGGGGCAGTCAAACGGGCAACCACATGATCGATCCCGAAAGTGGTCCTGGCCCGCTCGCAAATTCTGTAGTTCTTTTCAATATCGCTGAAAACACACACCAGCCGGTTGGTTTTATTGAGGATTTCTTCTGTCAATGGATCAAATCTATCTGTTGCTGCCTGGACAGCCTCCAGCCCGCTGCGGGCTGCGCGTTCGATCCTGGCAGGATCCTCGTCGATGATTATCACCGGATCGCCGTGGCCCTGGACGTGCTGAGCAACCTGGAGACCGAGAGGTCCAGCGCCCATAACCACGATGGCAGGATCCTCTACCAAATCATCCCTGGGGACCATTTTAACAAAGAGTGGCGGTGCGATCACTACCGTAATGATAGCAACCAGGATGATAGATGCGTTAAAGGGCTCACTGATAACCCCGATGCGCATTCCGATGGCTGATGCAGCAATGATCAGTGAGAGGCGGCTGGAAAGCAAAGTGCCTGCAGCCAGAGTTTGTCTCCAACTGAAGCTGGTTTTTAAAACCAGCGCCGGGAGCAGCTTCACTATCGCGGCTGCTAGCAGCAGATAGGGGACCAAAAGCAAGGCGCTTGGTGAATTGATCAGGGAAGCCAGGTTAAAATCCACCCCTACCATTATGAAAAAGATCGGGATGAAAAAGCCGTAGCCAATAGCATCCAGCTGATGCACCAGTTCGGAATCTTCAGGCCGTTTTAACAAGGAAATGATCGCTCCGGCCAGGAATGCGCCCAAAATGATCTCTGTGCCAAGCATTTCGGCCAGGGCGACAAATATCAGCATCATTGTGAATGCAGCCCGAACCTTGATCTGGGAAGTGGCGGAGCTGAGCTCCTCCAGCACACGCCGGATCCCTTTAATGCGGTTGAAGAAAATGCCGCCGAAATAATACACCAGGAAAAAGGCTACAAAAAGCAGACCTATCAGCAGGATATCAAGCGTCAGGCCGTGAGAAAGGGCTGCCACGACAACGGTGATAAGCAGCATGGTCGCAAAATCTGCGATCAGGGCAGCGATCAGAAGTGTCTGGCCGTACCTTCCGCTGCTTAGTCCCTGCTCTTTAAGGACCGGAACCACGACGCCCAGGGATGTGGTCGATAGGATCAAGGCGATCATCCAGGGACTGGAGGCCAGCCCGGCCCGGGTGAAGGCAAATCCGATCAAAATTGATAGTCCTAGCGTTAAGAGGAAGGAAATTGCTGCCAGGCGGATGGGGCTGGCTGGCTGATTTTCACTCTTCTTTTTGCTGCTGAAAAGACCCAGGCTTGAAAAATCGATTTCCATACCAGAGAGGAACATCAGGAATACAAAACCCAGCTCGGCCAGCAGATCAAGGACCACTTCATGGTGCTGGACCAAGCCAAAACCGCTTCTGCCAATGATAATGCCAGCGATGATCTCTCCTACCACAATAGGCAGGCGCAATTTCCTGAACCGGGATAAGGTGATAGGCACTAAAAAAGCCAGAAAAATGACAATTAATAAAGGTAGAAAGGAGAGGGTTTCTTCCATAGGGATCCTTCTGAATATGTTCTGTCTATAGCTCTTCGTAGTGCGAAGGACTGGGATA
>JAGHAU010000172.1 GCA_021161345.1 Anaerolineales bacterium
CCCTGTCCTGATCGGCGTCCCCTCCCTTGACCCTGTCCTGATCGGCGTCCCCTCCCTTGACCCTGTCCTGATCGGCGGCCAAGCCCTCTTCCCGTTCCAAAATTTCCTCCGTTATTTTCTTCTGCCATGATTGAAATCCTCCCTTTCATACTTAATTTGATTTGTACCGTTTAATAAGCTGATTTATCCGATTTTTAATGCTTTTCAGGGACTCAATCCATTCCTTTAATCTGGTCTGGCCTGCATCAAGAATTCTATACATACGTCGTTTAGGGCCTTTACTATCATCATCCCAGTAGGATTCAATTAATCCCAATTCCTCCATTTCACGTAAATCCCGGTAAACAATGCTCGAATCCAATTGTTGTGGTTCAAATCCGAAAGCGGATAACTGATCATATAACTCATATCCATGGTTCTCTTTTTCAGCCAACATTAACAGCAAACTGGGGCGCAGGATCAAACGCATTCCTCGCCTTCGCCGTTTCCGGCAAGGACCAGGATCGCCTCTTCGACCTCCAGGCATAAACTCCTCCCACTGTCATTTTATTATTACAACAGGGGAAGTATAGTCCTCTATATGCGGATTGTCAATAGATGGAATTACTATAGATATGTTACACTAATCGAAAATCTGCTATTTTGATGTAGGTAAAGTTAGCATCTCGGGCCCAGGTGTTCCCAACACAGATCCCAGCGCAGACAACACAGCGGTGCGATCATCCCAGGGGTATTCTGTTTCACCAAAACACATTGATTTTTCATGGCCTTTTCCGCATACCATCACCACATCTCCCGACTGCGCCAGATCCAGGGCAAATTTGATCGCCCCACCTCTATCTGGCACTCGCCAGAAATCTTCCCCCTCCACTCCCCCTTTATCCAGCACACCCTGCGCCATTTCTGCCAGGATTCCATCCAGAGATTCTGTGCGGGGGTCTTCCGCAGTCAGAACCGTCAGGTCTGCCATCTCCGCGGACACTTCTGCCATCAAACGTCTTTTTTCTTTATCCCGTAAACCTGCTGAACCGAACACAGCGATCACTCGACCATCGGATAACTCTTTTGCCGCAGATAAGGCAACTTTGAGCGCATTGGGGGTGTGGGCAAAATCGACCAAAACCAGGTAATCCTGTCCGCGATCTATCCTTTCCATCCGGCCTGGAATTCCGGGAAGATCACTGATACCCTGCTGGATGGATTCCCAGCTCAATCCCAATCCAGCTGAACAGGCTCCCACCGCTGCCAGGCAGTTAGAAACGTTATATTCTCCTAACAAAGCAGTCTTAATAGGAATCCTGGTATCGGTAGTGGTAAGGTCAAAATTGATCCCATCGATTTTGTTTTGGATATTTTCAGCCTTAAAATCCACGCCGTCCTTCATACCGTATTCAAATGCATCCAATCCCTGCTGGGCAATGATATCTTTCAATGCGGGATAGGATAGGTCGTCTGCGTTCAAGACTGCGACCTTGTTCACTGGTACTGATTTAGCAGTAGAGTTGCCAACCAGGCGGAACAGTTCCGCTTTGGCCTCCAGGTAACCCTGGTAATCTCCGTGGTAATCGAAATGTTCATGAGTGATATTGGTCACCACTCCGATATCGAATTCACATGCTTCAACCCGTTTTTGAGCCAGGCCGTGGGAGGTCGCTTCCAGGACAACATGAGTGATGCCAGCCTTCACCATCTCAGCCAGGTAACACTGAACATCCATCGCTTCCGGTGTAGTGACATGAAATCCGGTATCCAGTACCTGGTCACCGATCACCGCATTAACAGTGGATATCAATCCCGCGTTCAATCCTGCGGCAAGAAGGATATGATGGATCAAATTGACCGTGGTGGTCTTCCCGTCTGTGCCCGTCACCCCGATCACAGCCAGCTGGCGGGCAGGAAAACCAAACCAGGCGGCAGCCAGTTGGGCCAGGACTTCCCTGGTATCACCAGCCTGTAAATATGGGATCGGGTAATCACGGGCAGGATCAGATCCAACCAACGCAGATGCACCTCTTGAGATCGCGTCAGGAATATATTCATGGCCGTCCACCCGGGTGCCTTTGATTGCCAGGTAAAGATCACCTGGTTTGACATTCCGAGAGTCGATCTTTATTCCAGCAACCTGAACTGAGTGCCCGGGCAGGGAATTTAGAAGGGGGATTTCCTGAAACAGCTCTTTCAGTTCCCGTTTATCAATCACCACAAAATGCTCCTCATATTGTCGATCCTGATGAGAAAAACGCCCGGATCAAGTATCCAGGCGTTTTTATTGTACACTAGAAAATCGCAGTTAAATCAACTGAGCAACGAGCGCATCCCAGAGAGCTGGGCAGATACAGAATGATCGTACATCTTATCATCGATCCGAATGGTCAAACCACCCAACAAGTCTGGATCGACCGCAAAAGTAATTTCTGGTTCGCCAGCTGTTCTCTTCAAGATATCTTTTTCCAAGACCTGTTTTTCTTTATCAGTCAGAGGCAAGGCACTGGTAATAACTGCTGACTTCCCCTCAAATTTTTCACCTTCCAGGACAACAACCTTTCCAGCTTTAACACTGGAGAAGAATTCGTCAACCAGGGCTTTCTGGCGTTTTTCATCCAATGCTTCGCCCAAAAGTTTCTGGGCTGCGGCTATCGCCAGGATCGCCACCTGATCGCGGACACCTTTAAGCACATGGATTTCTTCCTCTTTGGCATCTTCCTGGGCTTTTTGAATGATCTTTTTGGCTTCTTCTGAGGCTTCGGCCTTTATGGATTCAACCCGGTCCTGGGACTGGGCCACGATCTTTTCAGCTTCTTTTTTGGCTTCAGCCAGAACGGCTTCCCGCTCTTTACCAATATCTTCCCGTACTTTGGCGGCAGCTTCAGTATCTTCCACCTGTTTTTCCAGCATGGCCCGGCGTTCGTCCAGGCGCTTTTTGGCAGGCTTCCAGAGAAGAACGGTCATCAGACCGAACAATACCAGGAAATTTACCATCTGGGAAATCAAAAACGGACCATTGATTCCCATGGCTCCTAATGCATCGCCCACAGTAACCTCCTTAGTGCACTACCAGGGGTGTAACAGGCACAAACTTAATTGCCAGCGCTACAACCAGGGCATAAATTGCAATTGCTTCAGCAAATGCAATGGCCAGGATCATATTTGTAAGAACATCGCCAGAGGCTTCGGGGTTCCTTCCTACTGCCTCCATGGCTTTGGCAGCCAACAAACCGATTCCGATTCCAGGACCCAGAGATCCCAATCCGATGGCAAGGGCTGCAGCTATTTGAGTTGCGGCTTCATACGACATGCAATTTTCTCCTTTAGAAATCTACCTTAATAACTAATGATGCTGTGTTGCCATCTGATAAAAGATCAGTGACAGGATTGAAAAGATCAACGCCTGAATGGCGCCAACAAATAATTCCAGTGCCATAAATACATCCACGACCAGGAAGGCGGTCAGGAAGCTGATGACCATCAAGAGCACTTCCCCGGCAAAAACGTTACCAAACAACCGGAAGCCAAAGGAGAGCACCTTGATAAATTCTCCCATCAACTCCAGAATGCCGGCGAATCCATTGGAAAAGGAAAGGATAGGTGCCAGCGCGCCGCTATCAGGATCAGCGCTGAAGTTAAAGAACTTCTTGAGATATTTCCTTCCCTGGAATTTAAATCCGTAATACTGAGCCGTAATCTGGGTGATTATTGCCAACCCAATAGTTGTGCTCAGATCTGCAGTTGGCGATCTGAACAGTGGGATAAGCGTTTCAACACCATTATGCTCTCCCCAAACGCCGATCGATCCCATCCCGGGCAGCAAACCAGACCAGTTTGAAAACAGGATAAAGAAGAAAAATGAACCGATCATGGGGAAGAAAAGTCCAGCGTTCTCATTACCAACCGTGGTTTCGACAAATGAAAAGACACCTTCATAAACCGCGTCGAGGGCAATAAGCAAACCGCTTTGGTTGCCGGTCTTTTCCTCTTTCTTAACCGCACGGGAGTAAGAAAAAGCGATGATGATCAAAAATAGTGATGTGAATATGGCTGTTGGAAGCGTATTGGGAATGCCGTGTTCAAAACCCGGGATCGGTAGATGCAAGGGCAATAGCTCTGCTGCCAGACTGATCGCGGGAAGTTCCTTTCCCGGCATAATCAAGCCGTAGCCAACCAGGGCCAGAGCTGCAATACCAATCACAAGCTTAACTAAACAACCACTGCCTTTTTTCTTTTCCTGTTCCATACGGATTTAATCTTCCTTTTGTCTGTCTGCTAGATGTTTTTTAACCGTCGTTTGAACCCAGCGATAAACAAGGTAAACGCCGCCGCCAAAACCTGCCATGGCGAGCAAAACAGAAAATAAGATTACTGTATTAAATTGACGATCCAGCAATAATCCAACAGCAAATCCTAAAATGACCGGGAAAGCGATAAACAAACCTGCCTGCCCCGCTACAGACAGCACCCAGATTCGGTCCTGCCATTTTGAATCCTGGTTGGTCTGTTCTTCACCTTTGTTCAATTATGACTCCTGATGGAAAACCTGCACTTGGTTTATTTTACTCACAAGCCAAAAAGCTGTCAACCAGAGTGGTTTACCGGGTTTAATTTTTGTTGTCAAACCTTCCTAAACTTCCTCAAGGTAGTTCAGGAAAGGACCAATTTCAACGAGGTCTGCACAAAATGGATAAAAGGCTGAGCCAATATGCCCATCAGCAAAGTGAAAACACATGCCAGGACCAGAACAACTGATAGCGATCCCGGGACCTGGATCTCTTCTCTAGCTGGTTCATCCAGGGGCTGGAAGAACATGTACCGGATCACATTCAGGTAGTAAAAACCGGCTACTACACTGTTGATGATCGCAACCAGCGCCAGGAAATAATATTCCGCGCGCAGGGCCGAACCAAAAACCAGAAGTTTTCCAATAAAGCCACCGGTGCCGGGAATTCCGATCAGGGATAGTAAAAACACCGCCATGGTTCCGGCCAATAACGGAGAGCGCTTGATCAGGCCCGCATAGTCTTCAATTTGATTTGAACCGGTTTTATGCTCGATGGCAGTGACTACAGCAAAAGCACCCAAATTAGCCGCCAGGTAGACCAAAAGGTAGACCAGAATGCCGCTAAGACCGTCAAATACAGTCCCTAAGACGCTGCTTTCCCAGGATACTAGTCCGATCAGGATATAGCCGGAATGGGCGATCCCTGAGTAAGCTAACATACGCTTGATATTCTTCTGGCTGATAGCAACCAGGTTGCCCAGGGTCATACTGATAATTGATAATCCTGTGATCAGGGCTGCCCAATTCATCTGGAACTCCGGCAGCGCAGTTATCATCACTCGGATCAATATCGCAAAACCGGCCCCGATCGAACCCACTGCCAGGAAGGCAGTTACCGGGGTTGGTGCGCCTTCATAGGCATCGGGAGACCATTGATGGAATGGAGCCGTAGCAGTTTTAAAACCGAAACCGACCAGCATCAAAACAATAGCGGGAAACACAACCCAATTCAAGGATGGATCGATACCAACCAGGCCCCGGGCGATCTCTACCAGATTCGTTGAAGCGGTAGCACCGTACAAAAGGGACATACCATAGAGCATCATGGCAGATGCCAGGGATCCGTACAGGAAGTATTTGATGCCTGCTTCGCTGCTTTTCGGGTCATGCCGGAAGAAACCAGTCAGAATGTAGGATGAAATACTCAACAACTCAAAAGCGATGAAGATCATCACCAGGTCAGAGGAGAGAGCCAGGAGTGAAATAGCAAAACTGACTAATAGGATAAAACTGTAAAACTCTCCCTGATATGGGGATTTGACCTTCATATAAGCCATGGATAGCAGTGTGATGAAGACCGCTACCAGGGAAGCAAAGATCTGGAAAAAGAGGGAAAACGAATCTATGGCGATCATACCGCCCAGGACTGTGCCCTCTTCAAAATCCATCCAGCCATAAAGGTAAATGGAAATACCCAGGGAAATCACTGCCCCTGTCAGCGCAAGGTACGGCAGCCATTTCTTCTCTTTGGATCCCATCAGATCGATCCCGAATACCAGCATAACGCTCAGGAAGAGGACCAGCTGCGGGAGTAGAAATAAGAAAATTTGCACGGTTATTGCCTCTCTTTCTTTCGCGTTTAGAAGTTGTTGAGCAAGACTGTCGAAACAGCGTTCAATAAACGAGTGATCAGGGAGGGATATAAACCAACCAAAACCATCAGAATGACCAGGGGCCACATGGTGACTTTTTCAAAGGTCGCCATGTCGGTGATTTTTGCGTTATGGGTGGCAGCATCCCATTTTTCCTGGTCAAACTCACCCAGGAAGACATGCTGGATAATTTTCCAAAGGATATAAGCAGCTGTGAAAACGAGCCCAAAGATGCCGATCATGGCAAATGTGGGAATAACTGCGAAAGTTCCCCTGAATACAAAGAGTTCGCTCCAGAAGCCTGCCAGACCAGGAAGGCCAAGGGAAGCAAAACCGGTCACCATCATAATGCCGTAATAATAAGGCATCTTCACGCCCAATCCGCCGAAGTCCTTGATCTGGCGGGTATGGGACCGATCGTAGATCATGCCGACCAGGAAAAACAACCCACCCGTGATAATACCGTGGGTGAAGAGCTGCAAAGAAGCGCCGTTCAAAGCGATAATGGCGCTGGTTGGATCTGCCCCCGGTGCGTGTAAGCTGGCAGCCGCTGCACTGACGCCCAGCGTGACGTATCCCATGTGACTCACAGAGGAATACGCGATCAGCCTCTTCAGGTCCCACTGGGCCATACAAACCAGGGCACCATAGACAATGCTGATCACAGCCAGGATTGGGATGATGGGCACTTCATAGGAATAATAAGCAAACTGCTCCGGGAACATCGGCAAAACGATGCGGATCAAACCGTAAGCACCCAGTTTAAGCAAAACACCAGCAAGGATGACACTGCCCGTGGTGGGCGCTTCAGTGTGTGCGTCCGGGAGCCAGGTATGGAAAGGGAAGATCGGCACTTTGATCGCGAAGGCAATAAAAAACGCCCAGAAAGCCACAGCAGCGTATGTTAAATTATTTGCAAAGGGTTGAGCAGCGGCCGCTTTAAGGATATCAAATGTACCGGTATTCAGGTAAACAGCAATGATCGCCAGCAGCATGGCCATACTTCCTGTCAGTGTGTAGAGGAAGAACTTGATGGATGCGTAGATCCTTCGTTTTCCACCCCAGACACCGATCAGCAAGTACATAGGCACCAGGCCTATTTCCCAGAACACGTAGAAGAAAACGAAATCCAGGGAAACAAACACGCCGGTCATACCAACCTGGAGCAGCAGGAACAGAAAATAATATTCCTTGACCCGGTCCTTAACAGTATAGATCGAGTAATATAAACACAGGGTGGATAAGAGAGCGGTCAAAACCAGCATCACGGCGCTGAGGCCGTCCACGCCCATGCGGTAGTAAACATCGAGGGCCGGGATCCAGGAGTATTCTTCCCTGAACTGCATCGTTCCCGGATCAGCCTGGACCACGTAGTATACATACAAGGCCAATGCCAGGGGTATCAAACTCAGTATAGTGGAAGCCCACCGGATCAGGTTTTCTTTTGATTTCGGGATGATCAAAACGATCAGGGAAATCAATAATGGGACAAAAGTGATTGCACTTAAAACTGGAAAATTCATCATATTCTCCTCGAAATTCGTTTTGGTCTAGTAGACCAGGTAAATGCCTATAATTGCCAGCATGGATATTAATAGAATCAACAAGTAGTTCTGAACTTTGCCAGTCTGGATTGGGCGGAAGACATTCTCGCCGATCCATCCTGTGACATCAGCGATGCCGTTCACAATGCCGTCAACTACTTTCAGGTCAGTGATGCCGCCCAGGTCTGATAATTTCACACTTGAAAGACCGGTAAAGTTAACCAGGCCATCAACAACCTTTTCGTCAAATTTATTGAAGATATTGGAAATACCACGGGTGACCGCGCCAACCCCGTTTACAATCGGGTTAATCACCCAGTTGTAATCAAAGTTATAGAATATATCCGCTAATTTGATGAAGCCGTTAATAAATATCGCTTCGTAGATCTCATCAAAGTAAAAACGTTTTTGCATGGCTTTATAGAGCCACCCCAGGCGAATTTTTTCCATCCCTTTCTGCAGCGGATCCATTTGACCGGCCTCGAGCGGTTTACGGCCGTAAACCAGCCAGCCCAATCCCAAACCGCCAACCGCCAGACCGGATGATAATAATATCACTGGTATGCTCAATGGAGTTGAGGCATATTCATGACCTACAAAGGCATGGAACCAGTTGTTACCTTGTCCCACGATCTCCTCTGGTATACCAACCCACCCCAGCGTGATGGCAAAGAAAGCCAGCATGATCAACGGGAAGGTCATGGTATTGGGTGTTTCGTGGGCATGTTCAGCATGATCACTGCGCGGTTTACCCAGGAAAGTGAGGGAGATCTGGCGGGCAGTGTAGAAGGCCGTCAGGAAAGCAGCAATGGTTAGCAGCAGCCAAACGAAAAATGGCCAGGATGCAGTGCCATAATGCATGAATTCTTCCCAGGCATGGGCCAGGATCTCATCCTTGCTCCAAAAACCTGCCGTAATGATCGGAAAACCCGACAGGGCTAACCCGCCAGCCAGGAAAGTCCAGAATGTTTTGGGCATCTTCTTTCGCAGCCCACCCAATTCCATCATATTCTGTTCGTGGTGGGAGCCGATGATCACTGAACCGGATCCCATAAATAGCAAAGCTTTGAAAAAAGCATGGGTGATCAGGTGGAATGTGGCGGCCACGTAGGCGCCAATGCCCAGGGCCGCGATCATGTAGCCCAACTGGCTAATAGTAGAAAACGCCAGCACCCCTTTTATATCGTTCTGGGCGAGGGCGACAATGGATGCGAATATCGCGGTAAAAGCTCCAATAAATGCGATCAAACCCATGGTTGGGTTATGTTGTTCCAGCTCTACAACAATGTTCAAGAGCGGGAAGATCCTGGCAACCAGGAAAACGCCCGCGGAAACCATGGTTGCTGCATGGATCAGGGCGCTGACTGGCGTGGGACCTTCCATTGCGTCCGGCAGCCAAACATGCAGTGGAAACTGGGCTGATTTACCAACAGCACCGCCAAAGATCAGAAGTGCGATGGCAGAAGCGGCCGACCAGCCGCCGAAGATCGGCAGGGCCGGGGTCTCTGCCAGATGAACCAAAAATTCATGATTGAATAAAGTATCTGCGTAGCTGAGTGTGCCGGCCTGGGAATACAGGTAAAGAATGCCCAGCACCAGGAACAGATCACCGATTTTAGTGACCAGGAAGGCCTTCAACCCTGCCTGGCGGGGAGTGATCTGATTTGGATCGGCATAGTTCTTCTCGAACCAGAATCCTATCAACAGATAAGAACACAAACCCATGATCTCCCAGGACATGAATAGGGTCAGCAAGTTCTCAGAGATCACCAGACCCAGCATGCCAGTCGCAAACAAAGCGATGTAGCCAAAAAAGCGGGAATAATTGGGGTCAACTTCGTCAGTGCCGTAGCCCATGTACCCCACCGAGTAGATAAAGATCATCAAACACACAAATGGCACCATGAAGAGCGCAATTGCCATCAAAGGATCGATCCAGTAACCAATATCAAAAGTTGTAGTGCCGGTCTCAAACCATGGTACAGATTTATGGATAGGATGTTCACCAAGGTGAGGAGTCGCTATAGCGCTGAAAACTACTCCCCAACCCACCAGCCAGGACAGAACCATTGAACCGATGCTTAAACTGTGGCTGAGTTTTTTATTCCCCTGGGTGAACAGGATAATGATCAAAAAAGCCAGGAAAGGGAAAACTGGAATGATCCAGGTTATGTTGAAGAAGAATTCTTTCATCTATTTCCTCTTTTTATTCTTTCAATAAATCGATCTCTTCTACAACCACAGTATCGCGGTTGCGGTAGATCGCTATCACCAGGGCCAAACCTACAGCAACTTCCGCAGCTGCCACGGTGAAAACAAATAAAGCGAAGATCTGTCCAGTCATTTTGACTGGATCAATGTAGCGCCAAAAAGCCACCAGGTTGATATTGAC
>JAGHAU010000078.1 GCA_021161345.1 Anaerolineales bacterium
AAATTATGAACTTAAATAACCACCAAGATTTTTCAATACTTGATACAAAAAACATGCTGGCAGAGATGAACGGACTGCCTGAACAGCTGCTCACAGCCTGGGAAGAGGCTCAGAGCCTGCCCCTGTCTGATTTTAGCGGTGTAAAGCAGGTATTGGTAGCCGGAATGGGTGGATCCGCCATAGGCGCCGATCTACTGAAGGCTTATGCTGCACCTTTATCTTCCGTTTCACTGGAAGTACATCGGGATTATGATTTACCTGCCTGGGCAAATGGCCCGGATACACTGGTGATCGTATCCTCCCACTCGGGAAATACTGAAGAGACCAATTCTGCTATGGAAACCGCTCTGGAACGGGGCTGCAGCCTGCTGGCTATATCAACCGGCGGAAAAATTGCTGAGCTGGCCAAGAAGAACGATGTCAATTTGTGGATTTTCCAGCACAAGGGCCAGCCAAGGGCCGCTGTTGGATATTCCTTCTGCTTATTGCTGAACGTTTTCACCCGCCTGGGATTCATCGCTGATCCAACAGAAGAACTCTTCGACACTGTGGAAGAGATGAAAGAACAGCGCAATACTCTGGCTGCAGATCTGCCGGACCATCAAAATCCTGCCAAGCGAATGGCAGGCCAGTTGGTCGATCGCTGGGTAAGTGTATTTGGGGCAGATTTACTGGCTCCTGTGGCGCGGCGCTGGAAAGGGCAAATCAGCGAAATCGCCAAAGCCTGGGGTCAATATGAAGACCTTCCAGAAGCAGACCACAATACCCTGGCCGGGGTTCTTAACCCGGAAGAAAACCTGCTAAAAACCATGGCTTTATTCTTACAGGCAGACTCCAATCATCCCCGCAACCAGCGCAGGATCGAACTCACTAAAAAGAGTTTCATGCTCGAAGGCATCAACACTGATCTGATCCAGGCCAAGGGTGACAGCAGAATGGCCCAGATGTGGACCGCTATTCAGTTTGGTGATTACACTGCCTTTTTCCTGGCCATGGCCTATGATGTGGATCCTACACCCGTGGCGGCTATTGAGAGCCTAAAACGAGAGTTATAAATCATTCTGGTTGTTATCCGGCGCTGATCAAGAAAAAACCAACGCCGGATCTTCCCTACCCATGAAAAAGATCCCCGTCCGGCTGTTCCTGATTGGCCTTACACTCCTGGTATCCCTGATTATGGTCAGTGTTATCCAGGCCCAGGGCGATTCAGCCACTACAGTCATCAACACCATTAATTCCCTGCGGGCTCAACAGGGATTGGCTGCCCTGCAATCCCATCCTGCCCTGATGCAAATTGCCCTGCAACACAGCCAGTACCAGGCTTCTATAGGCACCTGGACCCATGTCGGCCCAGATGGATCTTCGCCCAGAGATCGTGCGATAGCTGCCGGCTTCGGGGATGGGGCTTATGTTTTTCTATCCGAAAATGTCGCATATTGGCAAAATGGATCCATCATGGATGTGATCAACGGTCCTTGGGATGACCCGGATCATCATCACACCATGTATAATCCCAGCGCAAAATATATTGGCGCCGGCGTGGCATATTCAGGAGATCTTGTGTTTTATACGGTTGATACCGGGTCGTGGACCGGGGATCCGGCGCCAACACCAGAGGATCCGGCCCTATCCAGTACACCTTCAACATCCCAAGAGCCCACCGCTGTACCAGTTGTTGTATCCACCCCAATGTCTGACGGGACAGTTAAACATATCATCGCTGGCGGCCAATCGCTTTGGACTATAGCAGCTGTTTATAATATATCGCTCGAAGAATTAAGGGATTTGAATGAACTTGAACCAGACGCGATCATGAACTTGGGGGATGAGATCATCATCCAACCTTCTTATACTCCTACAAATACTCCAATCGGTCAGGCCAGTCCTACTCTGCCTCCCCGCTATTCACATACTCCATCACCGGTAGGACCAAGAGGAACTACCATCCCATTTTCACCTGCCACACCATCACCAACTGATAATACAGCCAGCGAACCCCGCTTTCGGACCAGCTCTAAGAATCCCACTGTTGTCATCCTGGCAGTGATCATTTCTGGCGGCACATTGGCAGCAGCACTGGTGATCAGTCTGAGAAATAAAAACGATTAAGCTTCCTGTAGTTCTCCACCCACCCAATTCAAACCTTCAACCCTTGCTTCCAGGTTCAATAACTGCCCGATAATCCGCTCTAACTCTAGTGGATCTCCACTGGTGAGGAATCTCGTCTGGCCATTCGCCCCACCATTTGTCAGCAGATCATACTCAGTCAGCAGGCGCCCTGCTTGCCGGGCAACTGCTGGAGCAGGATCGATCACCTGAATATCATCTCCTACAATCTCCTGGATCAGCGGAATCACAAAAGGATAATGGGTACAGCCCATCACAACTTCATCCACACCTTGTTCTAACATCGGATTAAGAGCCTTCTCAAGGACCTCCCTGGTCTTGGGATGATCGATTTTTCCTTCCTCGATGAGTTCTACAAGCCCGGGACAGGTATCCGGCAGGATCTTGACTCCCTTTGCAAATCTTTCCACCGTGGATTCATACAGGGCACCCTGGAATGTGGCTGGTGTGGCCAGAACCCCAACGATTCCTGTGCTGGTCTCTTCCGCCGCAGGCTTAACCGCTGGCTCTATACCCACGAAGGGAAGAGCAGGATAGGATTTCCTGAGAACTTCCAAGGCCACAGCAGAAGCAGTGTTGCAGGCTATAATGATCAGTTTGACTTTTTTATTCAACAGGTAGCGGACAATGCCTTTAGAAAAACCCAGCACTTCTTCCCTGGTACGGATGCCGTAAGGAACATGAGCTTGATCAGCGATATATAACAGATCTTCCGCGGGGAATTGTTGGCGCACTTCCTTCAAAACCGAAAGGCCGCCCACTCCGGAATCAAAAATGCCTATTGGCCTGTGATGTTTATTTATTCTTTCCATCTCAAGGAATATTCTCCAGGTATTCTCGCGCTTCTTCCTGGAACGCAAACCAGCCCAATTTGGGAGTTCCATCATTTTCAAGCAAACCCATATAGTTCAAAAAATCCACGAAGATCGCCATAAAGGCTTCATCCTGGATCAGGCTTGAATCGTTCGGAAGAAAAGTCAAAGCTGAAGTATAGGAATTATCCAACTTGCTATCATGGAGATCAAACCAGGAAATGAATTCGATTTGATCCCTATGGAGAGATAGAAGCATAAATGTCTCCCGAACAAAAGCTTCTTGGTCCTCCTGGGTACCTGAAAGGCTTTCCGCAGTATTCCAACCCAACTCTACAAGAGCGACTGGTTTTTCTCCCGCTAGACCAAGGATCCGCTCCAGGTAGGCTTCCAGCTCAGCCGGATCACGATCAAAAACAAACCCGGGACTATAGATATACAAGGTAATTGGCAGGAAGTCACCCAGATCAAGTTCCCGGATAATATCCACCGCGTTCAAAGTTTCCGCATCATGATAAGCAAAGGTCATACCTACTTTGAGATCTGGATATTCTTCCTTAACAGCTTCCTGAACGGAGAGGAAAAAAGTCTTATAGGCTGGAATCTCATCTCGATGATTGACGAAATAGTCATTGACCTCGTTGCCTATGCTGAGATACTGGACGGGGTATCGCTCCAGGGTTTGAAGTATGAAATCTGTAAAACGCTTGATGAATTCCGGATCGTCAAAAGTTCTATCTCTCAGATCCCCAGGCATTGAGCCCCGCAGAGCTGTGTGGATCACGTTTACAGCCAGAGATACTTCAAAGCCTTCCCTGAACCGGTAGCCCATCAAGGCATCCTGCCATTCCCAGGTATATTCACCAGGGCTTTGTTCAACTTCCCCCCACCAAATATACGTATGCAGGACCTGCACCCCATTTTCCTTGGCCATCCGCAGCGCTGGATAGAAGCCTTCCCAGTGATCATCTTTAGCAGGATTGACCATCATGCCGATCTTCCCTGTATCAAGATCCGGAACCTCAAATTCGTCCTGGCAGCTGGTAGAGGTCAGAACCTGTTCAAACAAATCTGAATTTTGAACAGTATCCCTGCCGCCTGTAACCAGGGCATAGGTTTGTCCCTGGCAGTAATCTAACACTGCCTGGAGCCGCATCGTCTGATCATTATCCCGGGTAGTGAATTCAAAAAAAGGTCTGCCATCCAGCTCACCCTGTTGAACAAGATATGCACTGGAATCTTCTTCAATATAAGCCAGGAACTGTTCTGCAAATATTTCAGGTAAATTCTGGTAGCGATTAATACTAATAAACTGCCCATCTTTCACTACCATATGCAGAGCATCGGGATCTTTTTCCAGGGCATCCTCCCAATTGGGCAGCACCGCCTGGTAATATCCATCACGAAAAAATTCAAACGAAAAATTTTCCCCGGTTGGTTCAGGGACGGCGGCTTCAGCGCCTTGACAGGAACTGATCAGAACTGCCATCAGGAACAAGGCAAAAACGGATCTGGCTCTCATGGCTTTCATTATACTCAGGTTTTTTCTCTCGATCCTCCGGCTTAAATCAAAAAGGGCACAGATAAATCCATGCCCTTGAGGGTTTCTTGTGTTATTTGACCTTTAGTTGAATTTCTGGCGAAGTTTCGCCTTTTTACCAGTACGGTCACGCAGGAAATACAGCCTTGAGCGGCGGTGATGGCCCGAGCTCTGAACAGTGACTTTTTCCACGATCGGGGAACGGGTCAGGAAGGTCCTTTCAACACCAATGCCGTTGCTGGCAATCCTTCTGACAGTGAAACTTTCGCTATTTCCTGTACCGTGGATCCGGATTATAGTGCCTTTAAACTGCTGGACACGTTCATTGTCGCCTTCTTTAATGCGAACAAAAACGGTAACGGTATCCCCGGGTTGAATATCGGGTACATTGGGGTTTTTTGGCGTTTCTAACGCCTTGATCAGATCGGCCATCTAATAATTCCTTCTTGATATATCAGTAAACTTTCTTAGTTATTGCTGTGTTTTTTAACACGGCTGGTGATTATATCACGCAGGGTTAGATTTGGGAAGGAAGATAACCAGATCCGGTCTAGGGACCCTGGATTTCTTCCAGAAGTGCTGACAGGGCAATTGTCGGCTCAACCTGGTCTTTTAAGACACTGGTCACCGCATCACGTATCACCGGACCAAGGTCATCCAGCAGGTCATTTCCGGGCATTAGCACTGCCGCGGGCAGCAGCTGCTGCAAGGTGGTGTAGAAAGGTAACTCTGACCAGCTATCCAGCCCGGAAGGTCGGACAGGTAGATAGCCCGCTTCAACTCCCCAGGTATTGAGATAACTCGACTCTGTGAGGAATTCGATCAATTCTACCGCTTCCTGTTCTGTTTCCGAATTAGATGGGACCACGCACCATACCCATCCATCAGCATAAGAGAAGGGTTTTGCTTCTTTGGTCGGCATGGCAGCCAGAGATGTGTTGGCAGAATCCGCAGTGAGCAGAATCGAACTCCAGGTGATTGCCATGGTTGATTGGCGGTCCTGATAAGACTGCCAGGCTTGTTCTTCTGTTTCAAACTGGGTTAACCAATAAGGCATAACACTGGCAGCCTGGGCTTCTTGATAATACGCGAACACATCCAGCAGGGCATCTTCCCGGATCATAGCTTCTTCAGTGGCATCAGGCAAATCCCCGGCCAGACTTTGATACAGAGCCAGGGTAACCAAACCACGTGGATCTGACGCAGGAAAAGCCAATGTCGTTTGACCAGCAATTACTGCGTCCCAATCAGGCGGAGGATCCTCTCCAGTATCATCCTTATAAGCCAGAACCATCAAGTCACCAGCAAAAGG
>JAGHAU010000185.1 GCA_021161345.1 Anaerolineales bacterium
ATATAATACGATTTGTGCGGTTGAAAGTGTGGCCAGGAAAGACAGGAAGCCAGCGATGATGATTTGCATGAAGTTGGTGGTTTTTTTACTCATATTTATAATGATAAACTATTTTTTAGCCCTAAGTTTACAGTTTAATTAGGTTGATCATTCCTCTTGTTGAGGTAATGTTTATGAAAAGTAAGGTATTTGCCGTTAATTATTAGGCGTAAGGTGTAAATTTTTATGAGTCAATTGGGGGAAAATACCTGTGAGCGATGAAGTTAACAGTGGTCAGTATTCAGTTTTCTACTCAGTCAGATATGAAAATTCCCTCATCTTCGGTCCCCAATCTTCTTTTAAAGCAAAGACCACACCAGTTGGTATGGTCTTTAGTTCATCAGATTAAAGTTAAGAATTACCCAAATTTATAGGATACCCCAAATCCTCCCCGGGGGTTCTTCCATGAGATGTTCAGGTATGGGCAAAGGACCCGGCATGTGCCGCATTCCACGCAGCTCTGCACAGCGATCTGCACAGTTCGTCCATCCTGGGCCCTGTAGGCTCCCACAGGACAGAATTGGATGCAGGGTTGATCCTCGCAAGCCTGGCAGACAGCGGGGTCGATGATAGCCAGGTGCAGTTCTTGTTCGTCGGTGAAATATTTCAACGACCCTAACATGTCGTCAATATATACTTGAGGAAGCTCACGCTTTTGTTTGTTCTTATCCATAGTAGCTATCCTTTCCTAGATACCGATAATGGACCGGCCAAAGGCAATGATATCGCCAATTGCTTTAAACAGCGGTCGTCGACTGGTGAGGGATCGCAAAATATCCTTGTACAATTTGCGTTTCGGTTTTCCAAATCCTGTGAAGAACATACCCAGTGCGTCGTTGATGAAAGTCGGGTAAATATCCATGAACTGGGGATGGTTTTTCAGGAAGGCGGAGAATTTTCTGTACTGCTTCATATCCTGGAGAACAAATAGATCACTCAATTTGTCCTGGTAGGTCGAGAGGCTCTTGGCTGAGAAATCTCCTTTTTTATGGGCTTCTACAGCCGTCAGACCGGCCTGCTTGCCGGCAGTGATGGCCATATTTGTGCCTTCCCAATGCAGGGCATTGACCATCGAGGCTGCGTCTCCAGCCACCAGAACGCCGTCAGTGTAGAGCCTGGGCATTGTGGTCCATCCACCCTCGGGGATCAAGTGAGCTCCATATTCCATCATTTGCCCGTCCTTGATCAGCGGAGCGATAGCCGGGTGTTCCAGGTAGCGCTGGAGTAATTCGTAGGGTTTAATGCCTGATTCCTGAAGCGCATCCAGGGTCACACCCACACCAAGTGATAGGGCACCCTTGGCTGTATATAAGAAACCCAGACCAGCTAATCCCATAGATACATCACCCATCACGGAAATAGCCATGCCGTGATTATTATCTGGCAAACCCAGCCGGGCGTTGATATCCTTGGCAGGGATCGAGATCATCTGTTTCACGGCCAGGGCGGTTTTGGAGATCTTGAGATCATGGTCGATCAAGCCCAGCTTCTGGGTCAAAAGATTGTTGACACCTTCACAAACAATTACCACAGGAGCGTAAACATCACCTTCGGGCCGATCCGTCTTGACCCCGACAACTTTGCCATCCTCGTAAAGGAAATCTTCTACCAAAGTTTTGGGGATAATAAAGGCGCCTTCTGCAACAGCCTGTTCGGCCCACCACGGGTCGAATTCAGCTCGCAGCGCCACGTAAGCATCAATAGGATCACTATTTACGACTCCCCCCTGAACAGTGGCTTTTACAAGACCATCATCAGACAAGAACCAGAATCCGGTCTCAGTGACAGGACGCTCCAGGGGAGGTTTGCGGTCGAAGAAATCGGGATAGATATCCACCAGTGCGTGAGTGTATAAAGCCCCACCGAAATAGTTTTTGCTGCCGGGTTTCACACCGCGTTCGATCACGGCGACATTCAAACCTTCTCGGGCAGCGATTGCAGCCGCAGTTGATCCGGCCATGCCGGCGCCTACGACAATAACGTCATACTGTAATTTATCTTTGCTCATGCCGAAGCTCCTTTCTGAGCACGGAGTTGTTTGATCATTTCAGGGATGACCTCATATAGGTCTCCCACTACACCCAGGGTTGATACTTCAAAAATTGGTGCCTGGGGATCGGTGTTGATGGCCAGGATATAGTCAGAATCTTGCATGCCGACCTTGTGCTGGATGGCGCCGGAGATTCCACAGGCAACATACAGTTTGGGGCGGACGTGTTTACCGGTCTGTCCAACCTGGTGGGCGTAATCGATCCAGCCGCCGTCCACAGCGGCTCGGCTGGAGCCAACTACACCACCCAGCTCATCAGCCAGTTCTTTGATCAATTCAAATCCCTTGGAATTTCCAAGACCTTTACCTCCCGATACGATCACTTCAGCATACTCCAGGTTGAGGTTGGTAGTTTGATCATTGATGAATTCCACCAGTTGAGCAGCCATCATTTCTGGAGTCACTTCAAAACTTTCTTGGATGATCTCACCCTTGGCTTTTGGATTGCGGACAGGGGTTTCAAATACCCGGGGACGGACGGTAGCCATCTGGGGAGTGTGGTCCTTGCAAACGATAGTGGCGATTACGTTGCCGCCAAAGGCAGGCCGGGTGGCCAGTAAAAGTTTCTTCTCGATCTTGCGGAATGGACCCATTTCCAACTTGGTGCAGTCCGCGGTCAGGCCCGTTTTTATTGAGGTGGCCACCGCTCCGGCCAAGTCACGGCCCAATGTGGTGGCGCCGATCAAAAAGACTTCCGGTTTATATTTTTCAACCAAATGGGTGAGGGCTTCAGTATAGGGCCGATTGAGATAATGCTCAAAGGCGGGATCGTCAACATGGTAGATCCGTTCCGCTCCGTACATCAAGGCTTCCTTGGCAACATTATCAACATCATGTCCCACCAGGATGCCTTCCACAACGGCTTCTTCGCCGCTGGCTTTCAATTCATCTGCAACTTCAGAGACCAGGCAGTTTGCAACTCCAAGCAGCTCGGCTGCTACTGGATGCATTTCCCCATGGTTCTGTTCAATAAATACCCAAAATCGTCTGGTCATTGTTGATCCTCCAATAAAGCGGCCACGGATGTGTTAGAGAGCATCTTTCCCAGAGCAGTCTCTACAGCGCCGGCTAGCCCGTTTTCTTCAACACTAATCGTTTCTGCCGGTTCATGGGCTTCAGGGCTGCCTGATTTGGCAACCATCGTGGGAGAACCTTCCAGGCCGATCTGAGCTACATCATAGGCGACCGGTTCTTGCGCAGACCAGACTTCCGGTTTGTACTTCAATGAGGTGATCAGGTCCGGCAAAGCAGCGTAGGGGATATCAGCTATAGCCTTTTCGGCTGTTAAGGCTGCTGGAAGTTTGGTTTTAATGATCTCTTTTCCGCTTTCGGTCTTGCGGATGATCAATGCATAGCCTTCTTCTTCATTGATATCCTGGATTTCCACTGCGTAGGTGACCAGGGGTAACCCCAAGCGGATTGCCACACCAGGGCCAACCTGGGCAGTGTCGCCGTCAATGGCTTGTTTGCCAAAGAATACCATGTCAACATGATCTTCCTGGTCGATCTTACGGATGGCTTCTGCCAATACATAGGATGTGGCGAGCGTGTCGCTTCCAGCAAATGCCCGATCAGAGACCAATACTGCCCGATCAGCGCCCATTTCGATACACTCCTGGAGTGCTTCCTCGGCGGCCGGCGGTCCCATTGTGACCACGGTCAGTTTGCCCCCCAGTTTCTTCTTCCATTCTGCGGCAGATGCCACGGCATGGGCGTCGTATGGGTTGAGAATGGCAGGCACACCCTTGCGGATCATGCTGCCAGTTTCGGGGTCAATGCGGATGTTGGTGGTATCAGGCACTTGTTTAACGCTTACTAACAAATGGATCATCGTTCACCTCAATGAATGGGGTAAGTTTTTATTCGTTTTGATTATATATCAATTTGTGAATTTTACCACAGCAGAGGGCCTGAAGGTAATGATTGCGAGAGAGAAAATCGAAAAAACTATCTAGTAAGTTTACATGGTTAAGGTAGGCAAAAAATGCAGATAACATCGACCAGGAATCAGTTCTGGATCCAGAAGATGGTGTGTATCACCCATGCCTGGTGAAAAACTGGACTGATCCTGAGCGCCTATTTTCGTCTGTTTATCCAATTAATCCTCTGGCTGTGTTTAAGATCGAAAATACTGAGATCAAGATCAGAATGGAAAATATCCCAACCTAGATCCTTTTTCCCTGCTGTGCGAAGTAGTCCGGACTGACAATGGCGGTGTAGATCAACATGCCTGAGGCGATCAAATACAGCATCGGAGCCCATGACCAGCTGGTTATTAAGCCGATCCCGCTGAGGATCAGCGCCAGGGCGGTGACCATCTCGCCGACAATATGGAACCAGATCCGGATCGGTTCGGTTTTCAACTCGGGGATTTGTTTTGTGATGAACGACATGGTCCATTGACCGATCATGCCCAGGCAGACGAATAGGGCGAATATGGTGGTAAATGTCATTGTTGTCTATTTTTGGTGAATGGCTTGTTGTGTAAATAATAAGTAATCAGTAACCAGTAATCAATCTCCCCGGTCGGAAGCGAAGCTGCCTACGGCATCCGGTCTCCCGTCCCATTTTTCCTGTCGTGAGCGCAGCGAACATCCTGCTGTCGGGTGGATTGGTGGTTAGGTGCGCCTTAGAAGAACAGCGTATCTATTTTTCCTTTTTCCCCAAATATCCCTCTCGTATCCGAGCTTCCAGTGACACTTTTCCACTTGGTCCATCTCCTCTCGCCACAGAAACTGCCACATTGTTACCGGCAACTTTCACAATTTCTGCTACATCGCTGTGAGTGAACCCTGGACAGAGAAGCACAGAATCAATATTCTCCATCTCAACATAGTTTTTGCAAACGCCAACCGCTTCCGCCTGATTCTTCACCACAACCGTGAATAGCTGATACATCCCTGTATCTATTGCGTTCCTGTGTTTCGCTGTCTGCGCATCAGGTGCATGAGCAAGAAAGAGTACTTTGAAAGCCATTGTTCGCCTCCTGTTTCCAATGTTCCAATTCATTAATTCAATCAATCCAAGTTATCAATTAAAGCACCTAACGGAAGAGCTTTACGGAGTACCCTGGTGAGGGCACCTGCAGCCGGGTTTTATTATTCCGGTGCCTTGTCTCCAATCCTCCGTCCTTAACCGGCAGTCAGGTGGAGCGGGGGTTATGCAGCACATTATCTTAGTCGTTAGTTAACCCGAATTGACCAGTCAATACTAGCTTTTCAATATC
>JAGHAU010000273.1 GCA_021161345.1 Anaerolineales bacterium
GATGTAAATCGCGCCTCAAGAAAGAATAACAACATGTAGTGTGGATAGGGGTGAGATCCACACTACATTCATTTAAAACGAACTTCATCTCCAGTTTTCCACTATCTTACATCCAAGCTCAACGAGTATAATCTATCCAGATACCAACCCCCTTCTTAAGGATTCCCGATGAAAAAATACAAAATTATCATCTTTTTGCTCAGCGCCCTGATCATGCTGACCGGCTGTACAGGAAACACAAGGCAGGAACCAGCTCCCACGTCCGTTCCTCTCTCCAATCCACAGACTGGCCTTACTGATCCTGATACCACGGTGGTCCCCCCCCTGCATCCGATCTCTCTTCCTAAGGGATTTGGCATAACCGTGTTCGCTGAAGGATTACAGGGTCCAAGGATGATGGCTTTTGGTCCTGATCAGCAGCTTTATGTCACAGAGCCTGCCACGGGGCGAGTATTGCTTCTTCCTGATCGGGATCGAGATGGTCTTTCTGATGGCATTGAAGTTGTGGCCGAAAACCTGATAGAGCCATCGGGGATTGCTTTTTACCAAGATGGCTCCCTTTACATCGCTGAAACCACTCGCATTTTGAGATTAGGAGATTCGGACGGAGATGGATATTTCCAGGACCAGGAAATCATAACTGCAGGAATTGCTGCTGGCGGGCACACCAATCGCTCGATCATCTTCAGCCCCGATTGGCAGAATTTATATCTGTCAATCGGGTCTTCCTGCAATGTCTGCCTTGAACAGGATGAACGCCGGGGTGGAGTAATGCGTTATAACATAGACGGAAGCGAAGGACGAATTTTCAGCACTGGTTTACGCCATGTGATCGGCCTGGCTTTTAATCCCAATAATGATATTCTATGGGCAGCAGTAATGGAAAGGGATGGACTACAAGAAGGACTGCCACCGGAAACCATCTACGCGATTTACATTGATGCCAATGGCGGGTGGCCCTACTGCCATGCCGGCCGCATCATTGATCCAGAATTTGGAAATAATGATTCCTGCGGGGAGGGATTATTAAATCCGGTTTTTGAACTGGAAGCCCGGAGTGCTCCATATGGTCTGGAATTTTACACAGGCGATCAATTTCCTGAAAATTACGACAGGGATATATTAATCGCCCTGCACGGTACCGGAGAGGGAGCTCAGGCAAGCGGCTATAAAATAGTCCGGATCCCTTTGGGAGGAGGAGAAAAAGGATCAGTTCTGGATTTTGCGGTAGGCTGGCTAGGAGATGACGGAATCCCCTGGGGCGCGCCAACCGACCTGATCCAGGGGCCAGGTGGGGACCTGTTCTTGTCCGATGATAAACTTGGGGTCATTTACAGGATATTCTATGTCCAATAATCTATTGGGTCCAAATGGGCACCAAGGGAAGAAGACCCTTTTGACAAAACCTTATTTCCGTGCTAGAATGTGCCCTGTTTCAAAAAAAGAAACACCCGGCTGGTGGATTTATCCAACAGCAACATTGCTCTACGAAGATCATTTTGGTTTTATCGCAAGATATAAGATTGAATAGGTTTCAAAAAGCACTGCCCGGCCGGTTTAACCGTCCGGGTATTTTTTTATTAGACTAATAACTCTCGCTGAACAAAAAACTTTCAGTCGAGAGAGAATTGAAGGAAAAATATGAGTAAAAACAAATTAAGAATTATTCCCCTGGGAGGTTTGGGGGAAGTCGGGAAAAATATGATGGTCTACGAATATGGGAAGAACATTCTCATCGTAGATGCCGGATTGATGTTTCCTGATAATGAGATGCTGGGAATTGATTACATTATCCCGGATTTTGAATATCTCAAGAAGAATAAAGACCTGATTAGAGGCATGGTAATTACCCACGGTCATATGGACCATTGGGGCGCCATCGGTCATGTTCTGGAAGAACTCAACATACCTCTGTATGCCACACCGTTGACTAGGGGTTTGATCGAAGTCAACCTGTCAGAAAAAGGCTTGCTGGAAAAAACAACTATCAACACCGTTCACGCTGGCGAGAGTGCCACTATTGGTCCCTTTGAAGTGGAGTTTTTCCATGTCTGCCACTCCATTCCTGACAGTGTCGGCCTGGGCATCACCTGCCCGGATGGCCTGATAGTCCATACTGGAGACTACAAATTCGACCCCACTCCTGTGGACGGCTGGCCAACAGATTTTTCCAAACTGGCTGAATTTTCTGGCAGGGGTGTTTTGGCCCTGCTGGCCGATTCCACCAATGCAGACAAATTAGGCTGGACACCATCAGAAATGGTGATCAATGATTCCCTGGACAAAGTGTTCCGCAATGCACCAGGCCGCATCATTGTTGCTTCGTTCGCCTCGCTGATATCCCGAATGCAGCAGGTTATAGACGCAGCCGAACACCACGGGCGAAAGATCGCCTTTGTGGGCCGCAGCATGAAACAGAATTCCAAGATGGCCAAAAAATTGGGCTACCTGGAAATTCCCTCTGATCTGGAAGTGGGCATCGAAGAAGCCTTGAATATGAAACCAAAAGATGTTGTTCTAATGGCAACCGGCTCCCAAGGGGAACCCTACTCCATTATGGGCAGGTTGGCCCGGGGAACGAATAAACAGTTCCAGCTTATCAAGGATGACACCATTGTGCTTTCCTCCCATGCCATACCCGGCAATGAGGAAACAGTATTTAAAACCATCAACTCGCTTTTCCGCAAGGGAGCCAACGTGCTTTATGAGCCCATCGCGGGCGGTGTGCATGTTTCCGGTCACGCCAACCAGGATGAAATGAAGTTGATGCTCAATATGGTCAATCCAAAATACCTGATCCCCATCCATGGTGAATTGAGGCATCTCAAACAGCATGCCTTTTTAGCTGAAGAGTCCGGCTTCCCAATGGAAAACGTTCTGGTCATTGAGAACGGGCAGATCATTGAATTCGAGGATGACAAGCTGCAGATCAAGGACCGCATACCTGGAAGTTATGTCTTTGTGGATGGATCCCGGGTGGGAGAGATCGGCCCCTCAGTTGTCAGAGAAAGAGAACAGCTATCCCAGGATGGGGTGGTGCTGATTAGCATGGTACTAGACCGCAATGGCAAATTGCACGAAGAGGTGGAGATCATCTCCCGTGGTTTTGTATACAAACATGACGAGGATGACCTGATTGAGCAAACCCGCAAGAAGATCGAGGAGATTGTTGGAAAAACACAGGGCGACCTGCACAATGATCTGGTGCAATCGATTCGATCATTCCTGTACAGTAAAACAAAGAAACGGCCTGTTGTGCTAGCGACAATTAACTACCTCTAAAAACTCGATTCAATTGACAAATAATATAAAGGGCGATTCAACGAGTCGCCCTTTTGTTTAAATCTTCATTCATGAAAACCGGTTGCCCGCATATCACCCTAGGTGGGTTATCTCTTCTGTTACTCTCCCTCCCAACCATGCTCACCGATCAGAGGAACAAAAGCGACCGGAACCATATCCTCTCTGTGAAACTCATCTCCATCGCGCCTGTATAACAGCAGCACCTGTCCGCCTCTGCCGCCCACTGGCATCACCAGCCGACCACCATCCCCCAACTGGTCCAATAACGGAGTGGGGACTTCGGGCGCAGCCGCTGTTACCATAATCGCCTGGAAAGGAGCGAACTCAGGCAATCCCTGGGTACCATCTCCCTCGTGCACCCTAACATTAGAATATCCCAGACTCTGCAACAGCCGGGCAGCTTTATCAGCTAGAAATGGATGTCTTTCAATCGTATGGATTTCATCAGCCAGCATTCCAAGAATGGCAGCCTGGTACCCGGAACCAGTTCCTATTTCCAGCACCCGCTCATCTCCAGTCAATTGGAGTATATCGGTCATGTATGCAGCAATATAGGGCTGGGATATCGTTTGCCCCAAACCAATAGGAAGGGGGCTATCCTGATAGGCGTGGACCTGCTGGGTTTTTGGGACGAAATGATGGCGGGGTACCTCCAGGAAGGCTTTAAGGACATCAGGGGATGTAATACCCCGGATAGCTATCTGTCCATCCACCATGCGTTTTCGGGCTGCTTTATAGTCAATTAATGACACTTTTCTATCCCATCAGCACAGAATTAGTTCAAAAGATAGGCCATTATCCACTTTGTGGTCGCAATCAGGGCATCAATATGCGTGCGCTCATAATTATGGGAAGCGTCCACACCGGGACCGATCAAAGCAACCGCAACATCACCTCCGGCTCGCCAAAAAGCTTCACCATCTGAGCCATAATACGGATAGATATCCACTTTATGTGGAATCTCATACTCGTCAGCCAGGGATCGTAAACGCTGGCTGAGCCCGCGATGATAGGGCCCTCCTGAATCTTTTACACATAACGTGGCATGGAATTCATCCGAAGTTTGTCCTGTGCCAATCGCCGCCATATCGACGGCTACCAGTTCCTTCAACCCATCTGGAAAACCGGCTGCCGCGCCATGTCCCACTTCTTCATAGTTGCTGAAATGGAAAACTGTATCCTGGGCCGGCTGAAGATCGGCGCTGACCATAGCTTGCACAGCAGCCAACACACAGGCCACACAGGCTTTATCGTCCAGGTGCCTGGATCGGATAAAACCCTGGTTGGATTCTGTTCGAGTATCAAAGGCTACAAAATCTCCCACCTTGATCCCCGCCTCGCGTGTCTCATCCGCAGAGCTGCTGATAATATCCAGCCTCACTTCCATGCTGGCTGCTGATCGTTCAGTAGTGCTGACTTCTTTAGAATGAACATGGCCGGAGGCTTTATTTAACAGGATCGCTCCCCGGATCGGATCGCCGCCATTGGCAAATACTGTGCAGCCTTCTCCCTCGATCGTATTCCAGGCATAACCACCCAGTTGAGATAATTTCAGGCGGCCGTTGCTTTTGATCTCCTTCACCATTGCCCCCAGGGTGTCCACATGAGCCGTAAGACCCCGCAGGGATGTTTTTAGATCTCCGGTCCAATTGGCAACCAGGGCACCTTTGGTTGTTTTATGGAAATTCAGGAATGGAAACTCTGTCAATCTTCCTTCCAGATAAGTGATGGCTTCTTCGGTATATCCGGTAGGACTGGGAATGGCCAATAATTCCTGGAGCAGAGGGATCAAAAATTTCTGGTCGATTTCAGGCAGTTTTATCATGAGTCACCTTTTATAGGTTAGTCTAGTTCTTCGAAGTCCTGGAGAGTTTTTCGCCAGCTATCGTGAATAGGAATTGTTATCCTCTTCTGGTAATCATAGGCCACCTGGACTGTTTTCGCCTCAGCAAAGACTTGGCCGGTGTTGAATTCCCGGATCAAATATTCCATATCTAGGCTTTTATTGCCTAACCGGGATGTTCGCAGCCCCACTTCCACTGCATCTGTCAACAGAATCGGTTCTTTATAATCCAGTTCTATCCGGGCCAGGATGATTCCAATTTCAAGAAAAGAATTGCCGTCCCACAATCCCAGGTGCCGTACATAGGCAACCCTGGCATGTTCAAGATAGGTAAGGAAGGCAGCATTATTGACATGTCCCTGGGGATCAAGATCCCCATAGCGGACCACTATGGGATGGAAGAATCGAAAATTGGACATAAAACCATTATACATGAATTGAATGGGTGAACAGAGATGGTACTGGAGAGATAGTTGTGAGGATCAAGGAATGGTAGACACCCACCCTTTCTAAGAGGAACATTAGAGTTGCCAACAATACTGAGGGGGAGTTGTCTAGACAGGTATAATGGTTTTTAATTATTAGTTTATCCTCGATTAAGTGTCATCATATGGAAGTACTGACCAGTTTATTCACAATATTAATCATCGTCGCTCTGGGAATCCTGAGTCGGAAATTCGGGATCTTTCAGGCCGAACATGCCAAAACCCTGTCCTCTTTTGTGTATTATTTTGGTCTGCCAGCTCTGTTCTTTGTGAAGATCTCAAACCTGGATCTTCTGAGCCTCAACCCCCAGCTTGTATTGGGTTCACTGCTGCCGACCGCAACATTGCTGGTCTTCCTATTGGCCCTGAAATGGGCTCACCTGATTAAGAAAGATACCTATATCC
>JAGHAU010000158.1 GCA_021161345.1 Anaerolineales bacterium
CTGGGTGGACATGGATACATCCGGGAACATCCAGTAGAAATGTGGATGAGAAATGGCCGGGGTTTTTCAACTTTCACCGGCCTGGCAATGGTCTAAACCACAAATCGATTATCCCCCACCCGGATAACAGATCCGGGTTTGAAAAAGGAGAAAGATCATGATTAGTTTTGAGATGCCAAAACCCCTGGTTCAAACCAGAACTGTGGTTGAAACGGTTGCCAAAAACATGATGCGGCCTGTTTCCCGCGAAATGGATGAAAACGAACATGAAATTCCCTGGGCGTATATAGAATTCATGCACACCGCCACCAAAGCTCTGGGCAGCTCCTCTATGGCTCCCGATGAAACAGCCGAAAAGAAGAAAAAGGAGGACCCGGAAAAGAAAAAGCGCCCGCCCATCAATTACCAACGCCTGATGGTGATGGTTGAAACGTTATCCTGGGGAGATGCCGGTATTTACCTCTGTACTCCTGGAGGTATGCTGGGGGCAGCTGCAGTTAGTGCAGCTGGCACACCTGAGCAGAAGAAACGATTCCTCAGCCGATTCACTGGAAAAGAGCCGGTCTTTGATGCCATGGCTATGACGGAATCGCAGGCAGGTTCAGATACATCAGCTATCAGAGCCACAGCCGTACTGGACGAAAATACCAATGAATGGATCTTAAATGGGGAAAAGATATTTGTGACTGCCGGCAACAAGGCCCTGGTTGATTCAAAAGGATTTATCGTCGTCTGGGCCAGCCTGGACCTGGAAGCAGGACGAGCTGGTATCCGCTCTTTTGTTATCGAAGCAGATACGCCCGGCTGTAAAGTCACCAAACTCGAAGAGAAGATGGGCATCCGCGCCAGCGATACAGCATCAATTGTCATGCAAGACTGCCGGGTTCCTTTCGAAAACATCCTGGGATCTCCTACCATCGAAAAAAGCACCAAAGGTTATAAAGGCGCCATGGCAACCTTTGACGCCACCCGTCCCATTGTGGCCGCCTCTGCTCTAGGCGTGGCAAGGGCTGCCCTGGAATTTGTCCAGGAAAAACTGGCTGAAGCGGGAGTCGAGATCCGCTACGGATTGCCGCGCCAGAAGATGTCCAACCTGGAACGGGAGATCATCGACATGGAAACCCAGCTGCGTCAGGCCTGGCTGCTGACAATTAAAGCCCTCTGGATGGCAGACAATAAACAATCCAACGGCGCAGTAGCATCCATGAGCAAGGTTAAGGCCGGCAAAGTAGCTTCAGTAATCACCCAGAAAGCCGTTGAGATCATGGGGCCAGTGGGATACAGCCGTGAATTCCTGCTGGAGAAATGGTTCCGTGATGCCAAGATCAATGACATCTTTGAAGGCACCGGACAGATCAACCTGTTGGTCGTAGCCCGCAATATTCTAGGGTACCGAGGCAGTCAACTTAGATAACCTGACTTAATAACTGTTTTCCATTAATAACCTCCTGAAGGAGGAGAAAATATGAAATATCAAATCAACAAAGCAGTAGTCATTGGCTCCGGGACGATGGGAGCTGCCATCGCCGCCCACCTGGCCAATAACGGAATCCAGGTGAGTTTGCTGGACATCGTTCCCCGGGACCTGACTGAGGGCGAGAAAGGTAAAGGTCTAGCGCTTGATGATCCAGCAGTCAGGAACAGGATCGTCAACCAGGGTTTTCAAGCTGCCTTGAAGTCAAGGCCAGCAAGTTTTTTCTCAAATACTCCTGCAAACCTGGTCAATCTGGGGAATCTGGAGGATGATTTCGATCTCATAAAGGATGCTGATTGGGTCATCGAAGTAATCATCGAAAACCTGAAGATCAAACAGGATCTGATGAAAAGGATTGATGAGATACGGGCTGATGAAACCATTATCAGCACCAATACTTCCGGAATCCCGGTCACTTCCATCGCCGAAGGCCTATCCAAAGGCTTCCAGGAACACTTCCTGGGAACTCACTTCTTTAACCCGCCTCGCTATCTGAAGCTGCTCGAGGTCATCCCGACTGAGAAGACCCTGCCTGAAATTGTGGAAGATATCAGTCATTTTGCCGAATACCGGCTCGGAAAAGGTGTAGTTCTGTGCAAGGATACACCTAACTTTATCGCCAACAGGATGGGATTTGGCAGCGGGGCGTTTGCCCTGGATTACATCCTCAAGAACAAGTATTCCGTCAAGGAGGTGGACAGCATCACTGGCCCCTTGATCGGGCGCCCCAAAACCGCCACTTTCAGGCTGCTGGACCTGGTAGGGATCGATGTATGGAATCACGTGGGGGCTAACCTTACTGAAGCTCTACCCAAAGAGGATACCGCCATGCCCTACCTGGTTTCCGAACCGGCAAATAAGCTCATGGGCGATATGATTGAGAAAGGAATGCTTGGCAATAAATCCAAACAGGGATTTTATAAACAGGTCAAGGTGGAAGGTAAAAAAGAATTCTGGCCCCTTAACCTGGAAACCAGAGAACACGAACCAGCTGAGAGCATCCGCTATGACTCTGTCGGCGCGGCCAGGGATATCGAGGATCTCAGTGAACGTTTAGCCAAAATGCTGGAAGGAGATGATCGGGCTGCTGAGCTGGTGCGGGCAATTTTGCTGCAGGGTCTATCATATGCTTCTCACTGCATCCCGGAAATCGCCGATTCCGCCAAACCCATTGATGATGCCATGAGATGGGGTTTCGGGCATGATGCCGGTCCCTTTGAGATCTGGGATCTCCTGGGAGTTGAGAAACTTGCCAAGTTAATGAAAGAAGAAGGTTTCCCGGCAGCTCCCTGGGTAGATAAGATGATCAAAGATGGAGTAACCGGATTTTATGAATATGAAGGAAAACAAAAGACCAGTGTTTATGAACCGGGAGCAAAGAAATTTACAGCGATCCTGCCCACCCCTCAAATCCTGCTTTTAAGCGAAATCAAGAACGATGAGGACAAGATCCTGGACCGCAATACCAGCGGTTCCCTGATCGATCTGGGAGACGGGGTAGCCTGCATCGAATTTCAGACCAAGATGAATGCAATCGATGATGATACGCTCAATTTGATGAACAAGTCTCTGGACTATGCCCTGGAAGGAAATCTGAACGGGATTGTGATCGGCAGTGATTCGGCAAATTTCAGTGTCGGCGCCAATCTATTCGGGGTTGTCATGGCCGCCCAGGGCGGTATGTGGGATCAATTGGATGATATCGTTCGCAAACTGCAAGATGTGAATATGCTCATGCGCTATTTTCCAAAACCTGTAGTTGTGGCTCCGGCCGGATTGGCTCTCGGAGGTGGGGCCGAGATCACCATGCATGGAAACCGTGTTGTAGCTGGGGCAGAATTGTATATCGGGTTGGTGGAAGTTGGCGCAGGAGTGATCCCCGCCGGCGGAGGGACTAAAGAAATGATTCGAAGAGTTGTCAATCCGCCCTTGCGCACCAATGACGCAGTGGCTTTCCCCTACCTGCAGCGAGTTTTTGAACAGGTTGGCATGGGAGCAGTTGCCACTAGCGCCCTGGAAGGCCAGGAAATGGGAATATTAGGGGCTGCTGACCGGATCATCATCAACCGCGATCACCTGCTTGCTGAGGCCAAACGAGAAGTCCTGCACATGGCCCAGGGAGGCTACCAACCTCCCCCACCAGAAAAAATGTATGCTGCCGGAAGGGATGCATTGTCCGGTTTGAAGATCGGTTTGAATAATTTCAGGGCCGGCGGATATATCACTGAATACGAAGTCGAGATTGGCAGTAAATTAATCTACGTTATGACCGGAGGAAATTTATCCCAACCTGAGTGGGTAGATGAACAATACTTCCTGGATTTGGAGCGGGAAGCATTCCTCAGTTTGTGCGGTGAAAAGAAAACCCAGGAGAGGATGTGGCATCTGCTTCAAAAAGGCAAGGTACTTCATAACTAACCCTCAAGGAATTCCGACCAGGAAGTGAAGGAGAACTAGATGATAGAACCAAGAGATCCAAAATTGGATCCAGTGATCGTTGCTGCTGCCAGAACTGCGATTGGAAAAGCCAAACGGGGGACGTTGAGATCCACTCGTCCGGAAACATTGATGGCAGCTGTAATCCATGAATTGCTAAAGCGAGCCCAGGGGCTGGACCCCAACGAACTGGACGATCTTATTGTGGGCTGCGCTTTTCCGGAGGGTGAACAGGGAATGAACATTGCCCGCCAGATCGGCTTCCGGGCCGGACTCCCTGTAGAAGTTCCAGCAGAAACAGTTAACCGTTTCTGTTCTTCCGGAATGCAGAGCATCGCCCACGCTGCCCAGGCTATTTCAGCAGGTTATATCGATGCCGCTATTGCCGGTGGTGTTGAAGTGATGAGCATGGTGCCAATGACCGGATACAAATTCAGCCCGGACCAGACCCTGGCAGACGAATATCCAGAAGCTTACACCAGCATGGGCATCACTGCTGAAAATGTCAGTGAACAATATAAGGTTACCCGGGAAATGCAGGATGAGTTTGCTTTAAGGAGCAACCAAAAAGCCCACCAGGCCGTAGTATCCGGCCGCTTTGATGAAGAGATAGTCCCCCTGGAAATTGAGATTGTCACTCCCTCCGGGACTAAAAAGATCACCTTCAAACGCGATGAAGGACCTCGCGGCGATACCAGCCTTGAAGTTCTGGCAAGACTGAGGCCGGCATTTAAATTGAACGGCACTGTCACCGCCGGGAATTCCTCCCAGATGTCAGATGGAGCGGCTGGTGTGATCATTATGTCCAAAGCCAAAGCAGATGCCCTGGGATTAAAACCAATGGCACGCTTCATTTCCTTTACTGCCAGAGGTGTTGCCCCCGACATCATGGGGATGGGACCTGTAGCCGCTGTCCCCAAAGTGCTGGAACGCACAGGTCTGAGCCTGAAGGATATTCAATTGATCGAATTAAATGAAGCTTTTGCAGCTCAGGGTTTAGCCGTGATCCAGGAATTAGGTCTTAATCAAGAGATCACCAATGTAAATGGCGGTGCAATTGCCCTGGGCCACCCACTGGGATGCACAGGCGCAAAATTATCAGTCCAGATGATCCATGAACTGAAGAGAAGGGATCTTGAACTTGGAATGGTAACAATGTGCATCGGCGGTGGTATGGGCGCGGCAGCTATCTTCCAGAATATGAACTGACAGAATCAAACCAAGGAGAGAATGATGGCCGAATATACTGTAAAAGAATTGATCTTCAATCACGAAAAAGCTTTTATGCCCGAGAAAGCAGCCGGACTGGAAGCTGTGGTCCAATATCACCTGACCGGAGACGAAGGCGGAGACTATATCATTACCATCGGGGGCGATAAATGCAAAGTAGAGGAAGGTGTTGCTGAAAACCCGGTCATGACCATGACCGCAGATGGGAAATACTTCAGTGATGTCTTGCTTGGGAAAGCCGACGGCATGAAAGGTTTCATGGATGGTAAACTCCAACTGGCCGGCGACCTCAACCTGGCCATGAAATTGACCAGCTTCTTTAAGATGGGTGGGTAATATAAAAAAGGATGCTGGATCAAAATAAAAGGCGCTCAAACAGGAGCGTCAGATCCTGCGTCCCTTCAATCAAGGAGAGCTGTAGCTCTCCTTTGAGCAAGACAAAGATAAAAATAGCTCGCCAGATTGGCGAGCTATTTTTATCTATAACCCTTAGATACTACCCTTCGAACTCAACCGTTTCGAGATTATCCAACACCTCATCATACAAACCCTGAATAATTTCCTGAGTCTTTTCAACAGCCTGTCCCACCGGGATCTGGCTCTTTTCGCTTTCATGGCGGAGTTTTAATTCGATACCGCCTTCTTTTAATGCCCGGTGTCCCACCGTTAAGCGGAGTGGGATACCGATCAGATCTGCGTCGTTAAATTTCACACCGGGGCTTTCATCCCTGTCGTCAAAGAGGACTTCCAAACCGGCTGCGGTCAGGTCTTTGTAGATCTGTTCAGCTGTCTTCTTCACCTCGCCGCTCACGTCTTTGCTCCCGGCCAGTTCCACCAAATGCACTTCATAAGGTGAGATAGTAATAGGCAAGATCAAACCGTATTTATCGTTATATTCCTCCACAACAGAAGCCAGTAACCGACCGCTGCCGATGCCGTAGCTGCCCATCACGATCGGTTTTTCATTGCCATCCGCGTCTTGATAGGTCGCGCCCACTGCTTCACTGTACCAGGTTCCCAATTTAAAGATATTTCCAACCTCCACACCACGGACTGCTTTCATGGCAGCGCCGCAAGTAGGACAGGCATCTCCGTCCTGGGCGGCAGCAATATCTGCCACGATATCAGCTGTAAAATCACGGCCATAATTGACATTCTTAAAGTGGAAGCCCTCTTCATTGGCACCAGCAACAAGGTTAGGAGACTGAGGGATCAGGTCATCCACCACAACCAGGACATCCTTTAACCCTACCGGTGAGGCATATCCGGGCACAGCTCCGCAGGCCTTGATCTCTTCTTCCTCAGCTAACCGGAGGCTTCTGGCACCCACTGCGTTCATCAGCTTGGTTTCATTCAGTTCCATATCGCCCCGCACGATGGCGAATACCAAAGTTTCCTGTTCACCTTCTTCGGTTGATTTGGCAGCCATCATAAAAACTACCTTGTCTGTCTTGCTTTCAGGTATTTCCAGCAGTGCTGCCAGATCGGCGATGGTTTTTGTCTCCGGGGTAGCAATCTTCTCGCGGTCCAGGACTTTCTCCTCTTCAGCCTTAACCTTTTTAAATTCCGCGATCTGGCGGTTGGCGGAATAACCGCACTTATCACATAACAGCAGGGTGTCTTCACCGATTGGAGTGATGTACATATATTCATGAGCCAAATTTCCGCCCATCATACCCACATCAGATTCCACAGCGATGACAGGAAGTTTACAGCGTCCAAAGATGTTGAAGTAAGCCCGGTAATGATTGGCATATTGATGATCCAGACCATCCCAATCCTGATCCAGGCTGTAGCTGTCCTTCATAGTGAATTCCCTGACCCGGATCAAACCCGCCCGGGGCCGTGGATCGTCACGCCATTTAGTTTGGATGTGGTAGATCATCATTGGCAGCTGGCGGTAGGATTGGACTTCATCCTTAACAACAGCAACCACTGCTTCTTCATGAGTCATAGCCAGCACCATATCCCGGCCGTTGCGGTCCTGGAAGCGGCCCATCTCCGGACCGACTTTCTCCCAGCGCCCCGTCGCTTTCCAGATCTCAGCCGGATTTACCACAGGCATGGACATTTCCTGGCCATTGATCTTGTTCATTTCGTCCCGCATGATATTTTCGATCTTGGTCAGGGACCGTTTTGCAAGCGGCATGGCTGTGAAGATTCCCGCAGCCATCTGTCGGATATACCCGGCGCGGACCAGTAGTTGATGGCTGATGATCTCCGCATCCGACGGTGCTTCCCTGAGTGTTTGACTTAACAATCTGGACATTCTCATGGAGGTTCTCCTCAATTCATTTGAAAATCAATAAAAAAACTCCGGAATTTCAGTCCGGAGGTTTATCAGTATCATCCAATATAACCCAGCGCCAGGCGACCGAAATCCATTTACAAGATCTGGATGCTAGGGACGGGAGCTTTGGCTTGATTCCTTTTGTTCATGATAAAGTTAGTGTACCAAAGGCTGAAAGTCTGTCAAGGCAGGAGTTGCCTTGGCTGGACCAGAAAAGTGGTTCACAATACTAAAAAGATGAGCGTCTGACTTCGAATTGGACGGGGGGATTGAATATCCTTTCCATGGGGGTAATATCCGTCCATCCTCTCGATGGAGTGGACCAACAATAGTCCATCAGGAGCACATAATCCATCCCTTCTATCCCAATTGCACCAAAACAAACCACCAACCCAATTGGATTGGCGGCTCGATTTCGAATGAATCTGCAGTATTCCCGTACTCTATTCAGTCATAGATAAAATGCAAGTTAAGTTAATTGCAAGCAATTTACTCATAATCAAAAGGGAA
>JAGHAU010000144.1 GCA_021161345.1 Anaerolineales bacterium
CCTACTGCACAGATTGCCATACCGATGATCTTCATGATGATGACCGCATCAATACCCATATTGACTCGGTTGCCTGCCAAACCTGCCATATTCCAAATGCCGCCACCCGTGATGCGACAAAGATGTACTGGGATTGGTCCACAGCGGGCAGTGACGAGATCGAGGAAAGTGTTCACACTTATCTAAAGATCAAGGGTAGTTTTGTCTACGAAGGTAATTTCACGCCAACTTATAGGTGGTACAACGGCGGTGTTGCTGAACGCTATATCCTGGGAGATACGATCAATCCGGATGAACTTGTTCATATCAACCTGCCCGCAGGTGATATTGCAGACAATTCCGCCAAGATTTTTCCTTTCAAAGTTCACGTCGCGAAACAACCTTACGACACAGCAAATAACATTCTTCTTCAGCCTAAAACTTTTGGCGAGGGAGGTTTCTGGACCGAATTCGATTGGGATTTGGCCCTTCAGCTCGGTGCAGATATCACCGGCCTGGATTACAGCGGTCAATATGGTTTCACTGAAACAGATATGTATTGGCCAACCACTCACATGGTCACAGCAGCCACAGAAGCCCTGACATGTAACCAATGCCACGGCCCTGAAGGCAGGATGGATTGGGAATCGTTAGGCTATTACGGTGACCCGATAGAATGGGGTGGCCGCGTCCAGTCCAATAGTTATCAACCTTAAAAAGGATGCAGTTGATATGGGCAATCAAATAACACGACTCAACAAATATAATAAATTGCTCCTCATAACAGTAATTTCCTTCCTGATCGTCCTGGGTACAGTCCTTCTGACCCAGGGAGTAGTCTGGGCCAGCCCAGGCCAGGAAAAAACCGAGCAGGCCTCTCCCCTGCATCCATCTTTCCCGTTCCTTGACGAAGATGGGAATAATGTCCTGGAGACCGGCAACCCTATCTCCACCATGAATACCTGCGGGGCCTGCCACGATTCTAGCTTCATCGCTGATCACAGCTACCACGTTAGCGTTGGCTTAAACGATATAACTCAACCGGGAGGAACAGTTACCCAAAGGCCCTGGGATATCTCCCCGGGCGTGTTTGGCTCCTGGAACTCAATTGAGTACCGATATCTTTCTCCCCAGGGAGATGATCGAATAGATCTGACCACACCAGGGTGGATCCAGCTCTATGGTTTGCGCCATGTCGGCGGCGGCCCGGCTATGTATGCCAGGAACGGAGACCTTTTAGTTGATTTACCATACAGTAGTACCAGCCTGGAAACCAATATCGTCAATCCCGAAACTGGTAAACTGGAACGTTGGGATTGGAATGAATCTGGCGTAGTTGAGATGAACTGCTTCCTGTGCCATACCCCAAGCCCCGATAATAATGCGCGTGCAGACGCTTTGCAGAGCGGAAATTTCAGATGGGTTAACACATCCACTCTGATCGGATCAGGTATTGTATCCATGAGCGGTAATTCCTACGTCTGGAATGAAAGCCTGTTTGACGAAAATATGGAAATCAGTCCGGAAGCGATCCAAATCCAGGACCCAACCAACAACAACTGCGGAGCCTGCCACGGACTGGTCCATGATAACGTTGAGGATCCTCTGGTCACGTTGGGCTGTACCCCGGAACGTTGGAGCACGATCACTACTGGACAGATTATCTCACCCCAAAAGATGTCCGATTCAGGCATGAACCTGGCCAATAAAGAGAGCCTTAATCGCTCCTGGGATGTTCACGCAGAGCGTTTATTGAACTGTGTGGATTGCCACTACTCGATTATTAATCCGCTGTACTACCAGGAATCGGAACCCAGCAAGCCGGATCACTTGGTATTCGATCCCCGCCGGGTAGAGATCGGAGAATACCTGGAAAAACCCCTCCACCAGTTTGCTCGGGGCAACAGCGCCCAAAGCTACGTTGCTCCCGAACTTAATGACACCATGAGGACTTGTGAGTCCTGCCATAATGCAGACAGCACCCATGATTGGCTGCCATACCTAGAGAGCCACCTTGACGTTCTGAGCTGTGAATCTTGCCACATTCCCCAGATGTATTCATCTGGCAATCAGGTACATGACTGGACAGTTTTGCTTCCTGGTGATCTGCCCCGGCGAGAATGTCGTGGATCTGAAGGGGATGTAAGTACGATGGGTTCCCTGCTGGTTGGTTTTGAACCAGTCCTGATCCCCAGCCCTGATATCGACGGGAATCTGCGTTTAGCCCCCCATAATATGATCACAACCTGGTTCTGGGTTTACGGGGATCCCCCCCGCCCGGTGATCCTGGCAGATCTGCAGGCCGCTTATCATGAAAATGGCGGCTACCATCCAGGTATCGTCCTGAGATTCGATGAGAACAAGGACGGAGAATTAACTGCAGATGAGTTGGTGATCAATTCCCAAGCCAAAGAAGATTTTGTGAGGGATAGATTAGTCCTGCTCGGGCTCTCAAATCCCCGCATTACAGGAGAAATCCAACCTTACAGCATCAATCATGATGTAGCCAGCTCTGACTGGGCTCTGGATGACTGCACAGCCTGCCATGGAGACGATTCCCGCATCACTCAACCGATCAAACTGGCAGCTGCCTCTCCAGGAGGAATTCTTCCGTCGTTTGTATCAGGCACCGAACGAAACCTTGATGGCGAGATCAAGTTCACCGAAGATGGTGAGATATATTACTATCCTGCAGCAGCTGCCCAATCGTTGTATGTCTTTGGCCACAACCGCCTGGCCTGGTTGGATTGGATCGGCCTGGGTTTGTGCGCTGCAGTCTTTCTGGGTGTAGTTACCCACGGCGGGTTGAGGATTTATTACTCCTCCAAGAAACCTGCCTCACAAAAACCAACAAAAAAAGTGTATATGTACGGCATATATGAACGCATGTGGCACTGGCTGCAAACCGGCGCGATTGTAATCCTACTGCTGACTGGTTTTATCATCCACAGGCCGGACTCCTTTGCTTTCATGAACTTCAGGAATATGGTTCTGGTCCATAACATCATTGCTGGAATCCTGGCTATCAATGCCTTCCTATCCTTTTTCTACCACATGGCTACGGGGGAGATCCAGCAGTATATCCCCCGGCCCCGCGGTTTCTTCGATCGCACTTTTGTCCAGATCAAATACTATTTGTTGGGTATTTTCAAGGGCGAACGTCACCCCTTTGAAAAAACAACAGACAAGAAGTTGAATCCTCTCCAGCAGATCACCTATTTTGGACTGCTCAATGTGCTGCTGCCTCTTCAGGGCATCACTGGTGCCCTGGTGTGGGGATTGCAGCGCTGGCCTGACCTGGCAAGAAACCTGGGAGGATTACCAATCCTGGCTCCTTTCCATACCATCATAGCTTGGTTGTTCGGCGCCTTCCTGATCCTGCACGTCTATCTAACGACCACCGGACATACCGCTGTTTCCAGTATGGAAGCTATGATCACCGGGTGGGAGGATATCGAAAGCTAAGATCATTCAGTTGGATATTCAAGAAAGAAAAAACGGCTGACAAATAAGTCCGTCTAGAAAAGAGAGAAATCTTATGACTGAAAACAACAAAGAAAAAAAGAAGAAATTTCATCTGAAGGATCTGTTTAATCGGCCTTCAAAGCCGTATGCAAATCCTTATCTGGGAGGTGTTTTATTAGGCATGGTCCTATTTGCCTCATATTTCATCACCGGGAATGGACTGGGTGCTTCCGGCGGGCTGAGCCGCATTGCCGCATTTATCGAAGACCTCATCGCTCCTGGCCATATCGACCAGGTCCCCTATCTGATCACCATGGCTGGCGGCCAGCTTAATCCACTCGATAGTTGGATCGTAATCGTTACCGCCGGTGTCTTGATCGGCGGGTTTACTTCCGGTGTGATCCATGGACGAACTAAATTCGAAACCAACAAGGGTCCGAATATTTCCAATCAGACCCGCTGGTTATTCGCTTTCCTGGGTGGGATATTATTCACTTATGGTGCCAGATTGGCTCGTGGCTGCACTTCCGGACAAGCCCTATCTGGTGGGGCGACACTTTCCGCCGGCAGCTGGGTGGTAATGTTTTCCATCTTTGGCGGCGCCTATGCCCTGGCCTATTTCGTTCGCAGGTTGTGGAACTAAAAGGAGATAATGATGATACCCTTTCCACTACACTTAGAATCCTTACTTACTAAACCCCTTACCTACCTGGTCTTTTTATTGATCGGATTCCTGTTCGGGTACGTTTTGGAGATCTCTGGTTTTAATCACTCCCCCAGTCTGGCATCCCAGTTTTACTTCAAAGACCTGCGTGTGTTCAAGGTTTTCTTCACAGCGATCGTCGTAGGTATGCTGCTGTTATTCCTAAGTTCTGCAGTCGGGCTGCTGGATTACAACCTGATCTGGGTCAACCCCACCTATCTTTGGTCCGGCATCGTCGGAGGACTGATCATGGGCTTCGGTTTTATCCTGGGAGGTTTCTGTCCCGGTACTTCACTGGTGGCATTGGCAACACTCAAGATTGACGGCATCTTTTTTGTGCTGGGCGGTCTGGTTGGTGTTTTTCTGTTCGGAGAGACAGTCGATTTTTACAAGTTCTTCTTTAACGGCAGCTACTATGGAAGATTAACCCTGATGGATGTCTTTAACCTGCCGGCCGGGATTGTTGTCATTCTGGTTACTTTGATGGCAGTATTCATGCTCTGGGGTGGAGAAAAACTGGAAAAGATCTACGGAAACAAGGATCCCAAAAAAGCTCCCAAGGCGCGATATTATGGAGCCGGAGTTCTGGTTATCGTAGCTGTGGCAATCGCAATTATCGGACAGCCAACAACTGCTGACCGCTGGAATAACCTGGAATCAATCCGCGGAGATGACCTTAAGAACCGGGAAGTTTATGTTCATCCCGGCGAGCTGCTGGATACCTTCCACAACCATAAACTGAACCTGGTTATGATCGACGTCAGAAACGAGGCCGACTTTAACCTTTTCCACCTGCTTGATGCCGAGAATTTACTTCCCGAGGAAATTCAAGATTCGATAGATGAGTTCATTGCTTTGCCTGCCAATACTGTGATCGTGGTGATGAGTAATGACGAAGTTACCTCTACCGAGGTTTGGAAGACATTGACCGCCCAGGCGGTACCGAATGTCTATATCTTCAGCGGTGGGATCAATAATTGGCTGGAAACATTCTCGACATCTGTCGAAGATATAGTATGTGGAAAAATAACCCGGGCCGGAGAAGAAGAATTACATTTTGAATTTAACGCCGCATTGGGTTCTAATTGTCCGGCTGCTTACCCGGATCACGATCTCTATCACTTTGAATATGAAAAGAAGATCGAACTGGATTTGAAACGAGCTCCAGTTGGCGGAGGATGCGGATAGAAAAAAGATTTAGAGTAAAGGACCAAGTCCCTCTTAAAACACAGAAGCCCTTTCATATTTGCAGTGCAAACATGAAAGGGCTTCTATTATTCTGATAACATTATTACACTTCCAGCAGGGCGTCAATTTCCCCCCTGATGGCATTAAGATCTTCCAATCCCAGGTATACAATCGCATACCGGACATAAGCCACCAGGTCCATTTCCTTCAGACCATCGATCACCATGTCCCCTACCACACGGGATGAAACCTCAATTTCACCCATGGCCTGGAGGTCAGATTCAACATCACCCACCAATCGCTCAATATCAGCAGCTGAAACCGGGCGTTTATCACAGCTGATCTGGATTCCCCTGGATAGTTTTGCCCTATCAAATTCTTCTCGGGTACCATCTTGTTTCACTATCAAGGGTGTATCGAGGATGGCCCTTTCATAAGTGCTGAATCTTTGCTGACAGCTGAGGCATAATCTCCGGCGGCGGGTCCCGCCACGCTTGTCATGGGATGTATCAAGAACCTTGGAAACATCATCTTTGCAATAAGGACATTTCATATTTATTACCCTGTTCTGTTTGGATGGCAATCAATGTGATTTTAGCATACAACAGCATTCGTCACTAGGGAATATAGATCAGATTAAGAAACCTCATTTAAAACCGTTCTCCTGCTGGGATTTCAGCAGGAGAACATGACCAGACAACATCCAGCCCTACCAGGAGGAGGCCAGTTCAGGATGGACATCTCCGTAAAACCATACTTAAGAAATTTCTTGGACCCAATCCTACTATTTCATTAACCAAAAGACCCACTCACTTACCGATTACGGCCTCGATTCCTCAAGAAAGTCGGAATATCAAGGTTTTCTGTACTTAGGGAACGCGGCACAAATTCCAGCTCCCTCTCATCGTGTGATTCACTTCCGGCAGGGGTTTCCACCCGGGAGCGACGACCCGCCATTTGCATGATATTTGTGGGCATACCGGTTGTTTCAAAACCCGTGGCAATCACAGTCATGCGGAATCTATCCTCCATGGATGGATCAATCACAGCACCGAAGATCAAATTAACTTCGGGGTGGGCTGTTTCCTTAATGATCGCTGCAGCTTCATTGACCTCGAACAAGGACAGGTCAGTACCGCCAGTGACATTAAATAGGATGCCTCGAGCGCCATCAATGGTTATATCCAGTAGATCGCTGGACATAGCTTGTTCGGCAGCCTTGACAGCTCGGTCTTCACCGGAGGCTTCACCAACAGCCATTAAAGCCGCACCACCTTCAGACATGATCGCCCGTACATCAGCGAAATCCAGGTTGATCAAACCAGGCACAGTGATTAACTCAGATATGCCCTGAATACCCTGACGCAGCACATCATCGGCCATCATGAAGGCATCTTGCAAGCTGGCTCGTTTATCTGCAATCTGGAGTAATCGGTCGTTGGGGATCACTATCAGTGTATCAACCTGTTCCTTCAGGAGGGAGATACCTTGGTCCGCAGTTGACAACCGTGTGTTACCCTCAAAGGTAAACGGTCGGGTGACCACACCAATGGTCAACGCACCAATTTCTCGGGCGGCCTGGGCCACAATCGGGGAAGCACCAGTCCCTGTTCCACCACCAATACCGGCAGTGATGAAGACCATATCAGCACCCTTCAGAACGCTGTAAATATCATCAGCAGATTCCTCGGCTGATCCCCGTCCAACTTCAGGGTCGCCGCCTGAACCCAGTCCGCGGGTCAGTTTATCCCCTACCCGGACCTGAACAGGTGCTTTTGAACGCAATAAGGCTTGCGCGTCGGTGTTGACAGCTATGAACTCAACCCCGGTCAGCCCGGCATCGATCATCCGGTCAACGGCGTTGCAGCCACCTCCTCCAACTCCAACCACTTTTATTCGTGCAAATGATTCTGTTTCTTTGATGGGTTCCATAGTATTCTCCTCGTTACTAAAATACTTGCTGTTGCATAGTCATTGTTAAGGCAGTAAACGCCTCAGGAAATTAGAAACTTTATTCCAACTGATATTTTCCTGGTGGATTTGTTTCCGGTAGCTGTCCTTTTCGTAAGATATCGTATTCATTAACACCGTCCATTCCAATAAACCAACACTGGTGGCAAAAGCAGGATCATGAAGCTGATCGGTCATTCCCTGCAGGTTATCTGGCTGGGCGACTCTGACCGGGAGGTTGAACATCTTCCTGGCAAACTGACTTATTCCAGGTAAGGAACTTGACCCTCCTGTCAGCACCATACCCGCAGGTAATAATCCATCGTAACCGGAGCGTTTGATCTCCTGGATCACATAACTGAATAACTCTTCCACTCTGGCTTCAATGATCAATGCTAGATCCCGGCGGCGGTATTCTTTCAGGGTTTCATCTCCAAAAGGCCGCATTTGAAAAACATCATCCTCACTGACCTCTGACCGGATGGCATGTCCATACTGGATTTTGATTTTTTCTGCCTGCTCGATGGACAGTCTCAATCCATGGGTGATGTCAGAAGTGATCAGGTTACCGCCAATACCCATCACCATGGTGTGCCAAACATCACCGTTGATATAGATGGCGATATCTGTGGTCCCTCCACCTATATCGCAGACCACAACACCCATTTCTCGTTCCGTTTCAGTCAATACGGCTTCAGCGGATGCGAGAGGATTCAGTACAAAAGCTTCTACCTCAGCACCAGCTGTGTTGACACACTGCTCCAGGTTATCGAGCGAGGTTGAGGCTGCTGTGATGATATGCGCTTCCACTTCCAGCCTGTAACCGTGCATTCCAATCGGTTTATGGATACCATCCTGCCCATCCACGCTGAATCCTCGCTGAATGACATGGACAATATCCCTATTATGAGGAATGGAAACAGCCTTAGCCGCATCAAGAGCCCGGAAGACATCTTGTTGATCAATCACTCCGCCGGTTACTCCACTGGCTCCATGGCTGTTAATTGATGAAACGTGTGAACCTGCCAGGCTGACCTGGGCAGAAGTGATCTCCAGGCCTGAGGTCCTCTCTGCCTTATCAATGGATCGTTTGATTGCTTTGCTGGTAGAGGCAATATCAACCACAACACCCTTCCGCAAACCACGGGAGGGCTCAATACCAACTCCCAGTATGCGGAATTTATTATTCGCTTCCACCCTGGCCACCAGGGTGCAGATCTTTGTTGTGCCTACATCAATACCAACGATGATCGGTGCGTCCTGCGTACTCATTGTTCCATCCTGAAATAAGGCGAATCAATAAACTCAACATTTATCATCCCGGGAGTGATCCTTTTACCCTCCAGGTATTCCACCAACGATTGATATACGTTCATTTTTTGTTCTGCGTCGTCATCATTAAATCCAAAATATACGATCCATCCCCGGGCATCTTCCCATCCCAGTCCGTGATCCGGATCATAGACCAGGTTCACATTCTCCGGGATATAACCTGCCAGAGCTGCTACGCTGGCTACCAGGCGGGGATCTACGAAACGATCCTCTACTGTGGGCGGCAGCATGGCTGAATTCACTTGAACAACATCCAATCCTTCATCAAGGGGTTCAAAAGCAACTCCATTTTTATCTACCCAGCGGACATGGCCATCCCAGTTCCAGGCCAGAACTGGATAGCGCTCCAAAAGGGAAATTGAGACAGATGCCGGCCAACCCGCCTGGATCTCTATATCAGATAAAGCTGGATAAGTCATTTGCAAATCCCTCTTTACACGTTCCGGGTTAATGAAGAAGATCGATGAACCGGTAATGTTAATTGCCTGGGCGATCTCTCCTTCTGTGAACCGTTCCAGTCCCTGCACTTCGATATCTGTTACCGTGAAAAATCCGGATTGAGTAAAAAGGATAAATCCCATTAATAAACTGATGGTAATCACACCTGATAGCAACCGCCATTTATTGTGAATAGATGGCACAGCAGGAAGGCGGATTTCCGCACCGGAGGGTATGGCTACATCCACCCGACGCCTTGGTATTGGCCTGTTATCAACCGCTGCAGTATTTACTCCAATTTCACTTCTTGACAGAACTGGAGGTATCCTGCGTGAGGTCACAGAGGATGATCCCCGCCGATCTGACTGGGAAATTCTCGACTGCCCTCTTCTCTCTGTTCTGGTGTTGATCTGTTTAGCCATATCCTTTCTTATTCCTCAAACTCATACTTTCTAACCAGCTGATCCTTTTCTTCTTTTCTCTGTAACGCCAACCGGATCAATTCATTGATCAAATCCGCATACATCAACCCGCTGGCTTCCCACAATTTGGGATACATACTGATGGGGGTAAAACCAGGGATTGTATTGACCTCATTGAGGAAAATCTCATCCGTTTCCTTATCCATCAAAAAATCCACCCGGGCCATTCCTTCGCAATTTATTGCCTGGTATGCTTTCAAGGCATAATCCTGCAATAGTTTGGCCTGTTCCTGGCTGATAGGAGCTGGGATCAGCAACTCCGAGCTGTCATCATGGTACTTGGCCTCATAGGAATAGAATTCGGCCGTCGGCCTGATCTCTCCCGGTATTGATACCCGGGGGGTCTGGTTGCCGAGCACGCTCAATTCAATTTCCCGGGCATTAATCCCTTTTTCTATCAATACCCGCCGATCAAAACGGGCTGCTTCCAGAATGCCAGCAGCAGTTTCTTCAATATCCCGGCATTTGGTAATTCCCACAGAGGAACCCATATTGGCCGGTTTCACAAATAATGGATAATTTCCAAACTCTTCCACTCGCCCTAGAACTTGATCCATGGAATCCAATTCTGATTGATGAACCAGAATAGAAGGCGCAACGGGAATATGATTGGCGATCATCACATCCTTGAAGAGGGCCTTATCCATCCCGACAGAGGAACCCAGAACTCCTGCTCCAACATAGGCCAGATTGTTGAGTTCAAATAGCCCCTGCATGGTCCCGTCCTCTCCATAGGATCCGTGCAGAACCGGGAAGATTACATCAAGTTCTGCAAAAACCTTCAAGATCTCATTCCCCTGTGCCTGCTCTAGTGAATAAACCTGGGGTCGAGATGGTGTGGGGAGCATAACCGCCGGGATCAGATTTTCTTCAGTGCGATTTTTCAAAGCTGTGAGCACATCCCCACCTACCAGCCAATCCCCTTCCAATGTGATCCCAATCTGGGTTACCTGGTATTTTTCAAGATCCAATGTATCTAGAACAGAGCTAGCGGAACTCAAAGAAACTTCATGTTCCCCGGACCTTCCTCCAAATAAGATTCCTAATCGAATAAGTTTTGCCATACTAATCCTTATTTCCAATCCCCAATAAACTGTATTTCCAATTCCAACTCAACTCCAAATTTTTCATGTACCTGGTCTCGCACCTGGGCGATCATTTCTGTTATATCGGAAGCAGTAGCCGTACCTTTATTGAGGAAGAAATTTCCATGTATTGAACTGATTTCCACATCACCCACCCGGGTTCCTTTCAGTCCTGCTTCTTCGATCAATCGACCTGCAAAATCTCCAGGCGGATTCTTAAACATGCTCCCCAAACTGGCTCCCGAGGGTTGGGAGGACTGGCGTTTTACTGCTATGTCTGAGATCTTCGCCTTCACCGCAGCTGGTGTGCTTATTTCCATCCTGAAGGTCGCGCTGAGGACAACCCCTTGTTTTTCACCGGATTTGATAACGCTGGAACGGTAGTCATAAGCAAATTGATCCACCGACCACTCCAATCGCTGAATCTTGTCCCCTGAAGGGTGCAAGATATCTGCCATTTCCAGTTTTTCAGCCACGTTTGAGCCAAATGCTCCGGCATTATTGACAACCGCTCCGCCCACAGTTCCGGGGATCCCGGAAGCCCATTCCAGGCCGCTCCATCCTTTTGAACCTGCCCGGCGGGCTAAACTTCCGAAACTTGCACCGGATTCCGCCCACAAAAGGGGATGCTCGCTATCTCCATCCAGGAATTTGATCTCCTTGGCTTCATTGATCAAGACCAATTCCCGGATTCCAGCATCACTGATCAAAGTATTCGATCCTCCACCCAGCAGGAGGAAAGGGATTCTTTCTTCCCACAAAAAGCATACGAATGTTTCCAGATCCTGCGAACTCTCTACAATTACCAGGAAATCTGCTGGTCCGCCTACATTCATCACTGAATAGCGGTTCAGCATTTCACCCTTCTTTAACTTATTGCCAAAGAAGGTCTGAAGGGATCGTATTTGGGAAGAAGATAAAACTGGTTGTTTCATAAACTAAGCCTTAAAGATCCTTAATGCGGGCCAATACTTTATTGACAACTTTTGAGGATAATTCCTCACCAGTTTCAGGCAGTTTATTCAGTTCCGCCTGCAGTTTGGGATCTTTCTGTACAACCCACTCCAGACGCTTTTTCGGTTTGAAAATAACATCAACTGCATGATCTAATTCATTTGGTAGAATTCTTGCGGTCATAGTTAATCTCCTTTCTAGAATCCTGCCTGGGCAGACAAGTATTTCTCGATCTGTTCGTTAATTTCAATTGCGTCGCCCGCTGTAAATACCAGCAGCAAATCTGCGGGCTGCAATTCATTTTTTAGCATTTCGACCGCCTGCTCAATCCCCGGCCGGTGCTGTACATGGTCATGCTGAATGGATGAAACCAGGTCTGAAATGCAGAAATCTTCCGGTTGCGGTTCTCTGGCCGGGAAAACATCCAGCACCACTACCCGGTCTGCCTTTCCGAAAGCCCTACAAAACCCATCAAATAATGTCATAGTTCGGGAATAAGTATGTGGCTGCCATACGGCCCAGATCCTCCTGGAGGGATAAGCATCCCTGGCAGCTTGCAAAGTTTTTATAATTTCGGTCGGGTGGTGGGCATAATCATCGACGATCAACACACCCTGAAATTCTCCCCGGATATCAAATCTGCGTTCACTTCCCTCGAACTCCCCTAACGCTCTGATAATATCCTGCCGATCCAGACCCAGTCCATCAGCTACAACAAAAGCAGCCAAAGCATTCAGAACGTTGTGTTCTCCAGGAACCTGGAGTGAAACCGGCAGCGTGATTTCCTGGCCTTGCATGGTAATCCGAATCTCAAATTCAGTTCCAGCACTGGGGTTAACTTTCAAATTCTCTGCAGCATAATTCAGATCATTACCCGCAAAACCGTAGATCATTAATTTCTGATCAGCAGAAAGCAGATCCTTTAACCGCAGCGCACCTTTGTCTTCACCACACAGGATCAAGCTGCCGCCGGGCTTCAACTTCTTGACAAATCCCTCAAACGCTTCATGAAAGGATTGGGGCGTGGGAAAGATGTCAGGATGGTCATATTCGACATTGGTAATTACAGCCCAATCCGGATTCAAACCCCAGAACATATAGTCATACTCATCAGCCTCGATCACAAACAGTTCCCCTTCACCAGAACGGGCATTTGTGCCCAAATTGCTCACAACACCGCCAACGATAAAGGAAGGATCCAATCCGAGGCTGGATAGGATCCATACCAGCATGGACGTTGTAGTGGTTTTTCCATGGCTGCCAGCTACAGCAAGGACTTCTTTATCTGCCAGCATACGTCCCAGGAATTCTGACCTCTTCAACACGGGGATCTCCGCCTCGAGAGCTGCCTGAACTTCCACATTATTCTCAGGAACTGCTGAAGAGCGAACTACCAGGTCTGCGCCAGAGATATTCTCAGCCTGATGGCCCAGGGTTACTGTTCCGCCAGCCTTCTGCACAGCCTCAAAAAGGTTGGATTCAGTAAGATCCGAACCGCTAACTGTGTATCCTTGCTCCAGTAAAACCGTGGCAATTGCAGACAAACCAGTTCCTCCTATCCCGATAAAATGAATATGCTCCATCAAATGAACACCACCAACACAAACATAAAAGCCACCACGACAGCAAAGAACAAACCGATCTGATTGCTGGCAAAAACGGGCGGAAAATATTTCAATATATTAATAGCGGCTTCTCCCATCGGAGTTCCTGGCTGGGGAGCCAATATTTCCGGGCCAAATGGATAATGGGCTGCCGCCATATACCACCATAGGGTACCCATGATGAAAAATCCGCTCACCAAACCCATCACCGCACCCAATAAAACATCCTGAATTCGTTCCCGTCGGGCTTTATCCCGGATAACTGCCAGGCGTGGGGTCTGATATCCAAAGAAGGACAGAATGAAAATAATGGTCGCTCGTGACCAGAATTGTGTCCTCAGTTCTTCCTGAATTGCCGCTGGCATTGACTCAAAAGTAGCGTCGGCTGGTAAATTTTCTACACTTGCCAGAACCTCTCTGAAGGGGATCATATAATGGGTATATGTTTCCAAAACATAGATCAGGAACAGCGCTAAAACCACACTGAAAACTACTAGCAATTCCTTGGCCCATCCGCGCATGGCACCGATCAGGCCAAAAAGGATCACAAACATCCAGAATGCTGACAGGATGGAAATCATTTCTGACCCCCTCCTTCATTGCTGCCAGCCAAATTTATCAATTCTTTGGCAATCGCCTTGGCCGCATTGGGTTTCGCTATCTTCTTCAGGGCAGATCTCATATGATCTAATCTCCCCTGATCTCTGATCAGAGCTAATACTTCGGGAAGTAATCTTTCCTGTAAATCTTCATCCCGGATCATCAAGGCAGCATCTCGATCGACCAGGTATTTAGCATTGGTTTTCTGATACTGCCAGGCATGTGGATAAGGAACCAGGATAGCCGGTAGTTCAAACATCGGATATTCACCCAGAATGGAAGCCCCGCTGCGGGAAACTACCAGGTCAGCAACTCTCAGGGCAGCGCCCATTTCCTCGTGAAGGAACGGGTAAGCCCGGTACTTACTTTGCAGCTCTGCTGGCAAACTATCACGATTTGTTTTAATCACTTCCCAATCCAGTGTCCCCGTAATATGCACCACCTGCATCTCTTTTAATAACTCCAGAAGAATGGCATCCAGGGCCTGATTAATTGAGCGAGCTCCTTTGCTGCCGCCAAATACAAGCAGAACCGGTAAATCAGGTAATAACTCCAGGTTCTTGAGAGCCAGATCACGAGTCCAGGACTGCATATTCGATCGCACCGGGTAACCGCTGACAATGACTTCTTTCCCTGGTGGAGTGAATTGGCGGCTTTCCTCAACAGACAAAGCGATTCTTGTTACAAAGTTCGATATTGTCTTGATCGCCAAGCCAGGTTCAATATCCGGGGTGAACACAAGGCTTGGTATTGCCCGGCCTGCAAAAGCAGTCGGCACTGCCAGGTATCCGCCAGTATAGAACATCACATGCGGTTGAAATTCGCGCAAAATCCTACCCGCTTTAAGATATCCCTGGAATAATTTAGCCAGGTTGCCAGGTAGATTCTTGATACCCACACCGTGTAAACCCGCGGCTGGTATGCTTTTATATTCGATATTGAGCCGGGAGATAATTTCTCCTTCCATACCGTTTTCTCCACCAACCCAGAGAACAGCGTCAGCCGCCTCCTGAGATTGGTTAATATCGTTTAGTGCCTGAAGGACGGCTAAAGCCGGGTACACTCCCCCGCCTGTCCCGCCCGCGCAAATCAACAACCGCACCTAAAGACCTCCGTTCCTGTTTTCTGCGTTCCATTTCTGCCATCCTGGCAACACCCAGGATGATTCCGATCGCCGACAAGGTAACCACCAGATTGGATCCTCCCTGGCTCATAAATGGGAGCGGGTTACCAGCTACCGGCAGCAGCCCGATGATGACGGCGATATTCACATAAGCTTCAAATACAATCCAAAATACCAGCCCGGCTACCAGGAGTGATCCCAGTCCGTCGAGGGCTTTTTTGGCAATTATCATGCCCCGCCAGAGCAGCAAAGCATATAAGACAACCAATATTGCTGAACCAACGAATCCCAGCTCTTCGCCTACAACAGCGAAAATACTATCTGTATGGGGAACAGGGAGCAGAACCAGCTTGGCCACACCTCTACCAAGTCCTACACCAAACCAGCCACCATCCATAAAGGCTGAGAACGATTTGGTAATCTGCTCTGAACCAATGGCATTAATATCCCTGATACCCACCCAGAAGTCTGTGATACGTTGGTAAACTTCTGGTTTTTTCAAAGCTACCAATCCTGCGCCCATACTCATGGATATCACCAGCAATATCAAGATCTGCATCAAAGATCCGCCAGCCATATAAAATAGCAGCAAACCGAGGGCAAAGATCGTCACCGCGGCGCTGACATCAGTCTGGATGGCAATTAAGCCTCCGACCAACCCCAGGATCACTGCCAGGGGGATCAAACCAAAGTGGAATTTTTTGATCAGGTCACCTTTAGCTTCGAGCCATACCGCCAGGTATATGACAATGGTCAGTTTGGCCAACTCAGATGGCTGAACTGACTTTCCACCGAAAATTGAGCGGTCACCAATGAATAAAACCAGCACCAACAGAGCGATTGTGCCTGCAATTGCCAGGATGGCCAAACGGTTTTTCGCCCAGCGGTGGTAATCCATAAAATAAAGGAAGACAGCGACTCCCAGACCAAGAACCAACCATAGTAACTGGCGCAGGAAAAAGGAATTGACATCGTTTGAAACTCTCCAGGAGACATCCCAGGATGCGGAATAGAGCATCAGCAGCCCAAATATAAGCAATGCGGCCACAATGCTCAAAAACGGAATATCAATTACCAGGTCCAGTCCAGCTGGATCAGGTTTCAGTTCAGTTCGTTTACCCATAATCTGAACTTCTCTCCTCTTTCTTCAAAATCAATAAATTCATCAAAACTTGTCCCGCCTGGTGAGAGCAATACCACATCTCCTTTTTCACAAATCTCTGCTGCAGCCTTAACAGCTTCTTCCAGTCCAGAATATTTTCGGTAAGGAAGCATCTCCTGTCCTTCTCCCAGTTCAGCAGCCAGGGAAGATTCGATCAAATCAGCAGCTTCGCCGAAAAGGATCAGATACCTGACCCGCTCCAATACAAGCCTCGAGAAATCCTGCCACGGTAAGTCTTTGTCTCGGCCGCCTGCCAGCAAGATCATCGATTCCTGAAATGAGTTCAATGCTGCAATCGAGCCCTTTGGGGTAGTAGCTTTGGAATCATTCACCCAGAGCGCCCCACCCCAGTTTCGAACTAGCTCCAGCCTGTGGGGCACACCTTCCAGGGCTTTAACACCCTCAAGCATGGCCTTTACCGGAAACTCAGCAGCGGCAGCGATGGCACAGGCTGCCAACACATTCATTTGATTATGAGCTCCTCTTAAGTTAATGCTATTGACGGGGATCAACTGGCTGGAACATACCCCGTCCCAATAACAAATCCAATCTTCATCCAAATACGTCCCAACTTGTTTATTATCAGGTTTCTGACGGCCAAAACTGATCAACTGACCCCGCACCTCGCTGTGCAGCGCCCATGATCCAGGGTCTTCCCGGTTCAGTACAGCAATATCGGACTCTGATTGATCTGCCAGTATCCGGGCTTTTGCGCGAGTATAAGCCTGCATTGTGCCGTGGCGGTCCAGGTGATTGGGAGTGATGTTGAGAATACAGGCAATTTTCGGGGAAGTACTAATTTGTTCCAGCTGGAAGCTGGATAATTCCATAACAGCAATATGATCCTGTTCCATTTGATCCACATCACTGATTAAGGGATTGCCAATATTTCCGCCGACCCAACTTCGAGAATCACCTAATGCAGCAGCTGCTATTTTGCCAACCAATATTGATGTAGTAGTTTTTCCAGCCGACCCTGTGATACCGATCGTCGGGCAGGGAACCATTTCCAAAAAGATCTGGGAGTCATTCGTGAGCGGGATACTCCGGATAAGGGCTTCCTGCACCAGTGGAATCGTTAAAGGAACACCGCCGGATAATGATAGATAATCCGCCCCGTCAAGAAGCTCAATCGGGTGTCCACCAAGAACCCAATTGATCTCATCTTCCTGAAAATCGCTAATTACGTCTTGAAGCACTTTTGCATCCTTCCTATCTGTAACTGATACTATTGCCCCATGAGTTCTGAGGTACTTTGCCAGAGCCAATCCCTGTCGGGCAGCTCCCAATATCACCAGGTGTTTACCTCGATAATCTTTTTTCATCAGACCAATGACAGCGCCACGCCTACTAAACCTGCTACTAACCCAATTAACCAGAAACGCTGAACGATCTGGGTCTCACTCCAACCCAATAATTCAAAATGATGATGAAGCGGCGTCATCTTAAATATCCGCCGTCCTTTGGTAAGTTTGAAAAAAACCACCTGGATCACTACACTTAATAATTCACTGAGCGGGATTATGCCAATGATCGGCAAAACCGCCCACTGCCCGGTCATCAATGCCACCACAGCCAGGGTTGCGCCCAGGGCAAGGGACCCGGTGTCTCCCATAAAAAGCTCGGCCGGGTATACGTTGAACCACAGGAATCCGAAAATAGCTCCGACCAGGATAAAACAAAATCTGGCCAGGAAGATCTGTCCCTGGAACAAGGCAATCACCCCGTAAGCCACAAAAGCTGTTGCGGAGATCAACCCCGCCAGCCCGTCCAAACCATCGGTGAAGTTAACCGCGTTTGAAAAACCTGCAATGGCTATCACTGCGATCGGGAAATACCAGAATCCTAGCCGGATCTCAAAATCAAACCCTGGGAGATACAGTTCCGGAACTTTCAGCATCAGTCGCAGCACCAAAACGGTGGCAATAGATATCACTAACTGCAGAATAAGTTTAGCAAGGGCGGAGAGCCCATCTCCATCCCGAATTTCCCTCAAACTATACCAATCATCAATAGAGCCGATCAAGGCAAAAGCTGTAAATACGATCAATGGGACCAGGGTCGAGTTCCCGAAAACCGATACCCCAAATACTTTCACCGCATTGAACAGGATGGTCAGTAAGGCCACCGGGAACAGGATCAAAACACCGCCCATTGTGGGAGTACCCAATTTCGAGAGATGATTTTTCGGTCCATCTACCCGTATATGTTCACCAATTTTCAGCATCCTCAAAACTCTGAGCAGGGGCTGGCCCCAAATCACAGCTAATAAGAAAGAAAAGGCTGATAGAGCCAGGGCCATCGAGGTATTATTCATGATCCGACCTCCAGGGCGGCTACTATTTTATCCATCCGCATACCTCGCGATCCTTTGACTAAGACGACATCATTTTCCTGTAAAAACTCGTTCAAAAAGGAGATCACATCGGTACTCTCTGCAAAGGAATGAATTTTCTTCTGATCCAGCCTATTTTCAACTGCTGCCCTGGCGATGATCTCTGCTCTCTCACCAACTGTTACCAGTACATCTGCCACCTCGGCAGCCCGGATCCCAACTTTCATGTGACCCTGATGTTCATAACGGCCCAGTTCCAGCATATCTCCCAGAACAGCAACCTTGCGGCCGTCCATATCTTCCAGCAGGTTGAGGTCCGCAAGCATCGATTTTGGTGACGCATTGTAGGTGTCATCCAGAATCAAGGCTCCACTGGAAGAGCGAACTGCAATCAGCCGCAGCTGGGTATGTTCTGAACGCAAACCCCGTCCGATCTCATCCCAGGAGAGTCCTTCTACCAACCCTACAGCAGATGCCCTCAGGACTGTGTGGACAGAGTGCCTGCCAATCAGAGGGACTTTAAGATAGATACTTTCTCCCTGATAATTTAATCTGAACTTGATACCTTCCAAACCTAATCCTTCTACCTCATCAGCCCAAAGATCAGCATCTGGACTCAATCCATAATAAAAGATCCTGGCTTGAGTTTGGTCTGCCATAGCGCGGACCCGTTCATCGTCATAGTTGAGAATTGCTACACCTTCAGGTCCCGGCGGTAAAGCCTGAACCAATTCTGATTTCCCGCGGGCAATTTCATCCTGGGAACCCGCTCGCTCTGCATGCACAGTACCAATTGTCGTCAATACACCCACCGCGGGTTGGGCCAAGTTGCACAGGAATTCAATCTCTCCAGGTACATAAAAACCCATCTCCAGCACTGCCCGCTGATGCCCTTCACTTAATCGCCAGAGGGTCATTGGTAAACCAATCTCGTTATTCAAATTACCCGGATTCTTCAATGTTCGGTAGCGCTGTTTTAATACGGTCGTGGTAAGTTCCTTCGTGGTGGATTTACCAACGCTGCCTGTAATACCAATCACCCGCAGGTCCAGCCGTTTTCGCCATTCTCCAGCCACTTGCTGAAGTGCTGCCAATGTGTCTTCGACCCGGAGGCAAAAAGGCACTTCAACTTCCTGATCCAAATCAGAGTCCGACCCCGGCCGGCAATCAATGACCCTGATCTGAGGATCAATCGCCCGATCGATCAACGCAAAAGAAGCTCCATTTTCAAAAGCATTGCTGACATAATCATGGCCATCAGCGGTTTCTCCCTGCAGAGCTACGAACATGGATCCAGGTATCAGGATGCGGGAATCTATACCCACATCAGCAATGATCAGATCTGCCCAGTGGGGCGATTTTCCTGTCAGGACCTCAAGTACCACACCCAAAGTAATCATCAATCTATTCCTCTAAAGCCACTCTTACTGCATCCGGCGGGATGCCAAGGTGAATGACCAATTTCTCGACAACTTTTCTGAATACCGGCGCTGCAATCTCCGAACCCCAAATGGATGCGGATGGTTTGGAGATCCAAACATAAACCAGGAACTGGGGATCATCAGTAGGTCCCCATCCAACAAATGATGTGTTAGTCGCTGTGCTTTTATATCCCTGTCCTGGGACGTAAATTTCTGCTGTGCCAGTTTTTCCTGCCAGGCTGTATCCTGGAACCAACGCCAGGGAGGTTTCGTTCTGAAGGGATTCCTGAAGCATATCGGTCAATGTCTGGGCAGTTTCGGCAGTGATCGGATGCCCCACCACAGTTTTTGGTGGTGTATACCGGTAGCCATCGTCCAAAATTGAGTGGACGATACGAGGGGCCACCATTTCGCCATGATTGGCAATAGCGGAGATTGCTTTCACCATTTGCATGGGAGTGATCTCAATGCCCTGTCCAAAAGCATTGGTTCCCAGTTCGGAACGTGTATAATCCGGGCTCCAATAGCTTTTTACCAACCCGGGAGCTTCTCCCGAGAGTTCTATGCCGGTCATCTGACCAAAACCAAAATCCTGGAAGTAGTTATAAAACTGCTCAGACTCCAGCTCGGTGGCCACCCAGGCCAGACAGACATTCAGGGAATTCTGCAGACAGGATGTCATATTCTGGGGTCCCCAGGCTTTTTCATTCCAGTTCTTGATGGTTACACCGCCGATCTCGATCTCACCTTCGTCAATGAATTCAGTGTTTGGTTCCACGACTCCTGCATCCAATGCGGCGGCCATGGTCAACACTTTCACAACTGAACCCGGTTCATAAGACTTGATTGCATAATTGAACACATTCTCGTGGTTATTGATAATATCCAGGTAATCCTCAGACCAATACTGGTTGATATCCGCCCGGGGGGAGGAAGCCATGGCCAGGATTTCCCCATTCTGTGGGTTCATTATGATTACAGTACCTGCCAGGGCGCCCGTTTTCTTGATGGTTTTATCAAGGATATTCTCAATATCAGCCTGAAGCACACTGTCAATGGTCAGGATAATATTAGCGCCATGGTCCGGATCCGGGGCCTGGTCTGCTTTATGAGGATCCCACAAAGCCCACAGGGTCCGGTCATTGCCGAACAGCGTAGAATCATATTTTTCTTCTATGCCCAACTGGCCCTGTTTGGTATCTCTCATTACAAATCCAATAATATTTGATGCCAGTTTCCCTTCCGGGTAGGACCGGATCAGGTGAGGTGTACAGCTCACCCGGATTAAATGGGAACAATCTATCACCTCAACTCTTTCCTCAAGCGAGATATCGATCTCTTCTGATGGTTCTCCATCAATCAGCTCCCGCGGAATCCCCGCGTAATAGTTCTCAACAAGAGCCAGGAAATTGAGCAGGTCCTCCTGGGAGGCAAAACGCTCAACGGTGATATTTTTAGTTAATGGCCGGGGTTCCTGCTGCAGGAACTCCAGCAAATATTGATTATTTATCCCAAATACTTCAATTGCCAGATCAGCCAGCATTTTTACTTCTTTGATCTCGTCTGGCTGATAAAAATCACTGAAATTGACATCCACCGCATACACTGTTTGATTTCCTGCCAGCAGATGGCCATTGCGATCCAGGATCAATCCTCGCCGAGAAGCTGCTGTCTCCCACTGTCCCAGTAAACTGGGGCTTGGCAGATCTCCACTATTGACAGTCAACTGAATGCGCACCATCTGCACAATGATGGCCAGCCCAAACAGGCTAAACAACACCGCTATGGTACTAAAACGCCAGTTGTAAGTGGTTTTTTCGTTCATAAACCCTCAAAGGGTCGCAAAATATTATTCATCTGCTCCCCTATCCATTCGAACAAACTTTGGTGATATTCCAACAAATTCACATTGATCACAGCTGGACGGGTATCCTGCTCGATCTCAACATGAGTCTCAGGTCCCAGTTTGTATCCCGGCACCGGTACATAAAATACCTCTCCCGGATAAGGGGGCCGGAAGCCCATCTCTTTGGCTTTTTCTTCCATCACATCAAACCGTGAAAGCTGAGCTATCTGGTTGCGGTAGTTCACGCCCTGATATACAAGCTGGTCAATTTCATCTTTAGCTTGCTGAAGCTGCCTTCCCATAGAAACTACTCTGGCCGAAACCACCAAATAAAGGATCAACATTACCGCAGCTATCACTATCGCCATAAAAACGCTGCCAATGATCTGGAGTTTTTGGCGCCGGGGCGAATTTGAGAAGGCCTGGTTCAAGGATTCTGTCATAATTAATGCCTGGATGATTTCCTCTCTGCACTTACAAAGTTTCCTTTAATTAATTGCAAGCCCTGTGCCACTCAATCTAAAAAATTTTTTCAGCTGCTCGCAGTTTAGCGCTTCTGGCCCGGGGATTTTCATCAATTTCGCTATCCTCGGGACGAATGGGACGCCGGGATATCTCTTTGATCTTTGCCTTATGACTACACACACAAATCGGGATCTCTGGGGGGCAAATACAATCCTTGCTTTCCTTGCGGAAATATCTTTTTACAATCCTGTCTTCCAATGAATGGAAAGCAATGACTGCCAACCGTCCTCCTGGCTTTAATACTTCCAGCGCCGCGGGTAAAAATGCCTCAAGGGCCTTCAGCTCATTATTTACGACAATTCTTAGCGCCTGGAAGGTTCTTGTCGCAGGATGTATCTTTGACCTTGTATAAGGTACTACGCCTTTAATTAACTCTGCTAATTCCTTTGTCGTAGCAAGAGGGCGGTTAGCAATGATCGCATCGGCAATTCTCCTGGAAAATTTTTCCTCTCCATAAGTAAAGATGATTTCGGCTAATTCTTCTCTGGTATATTCATTTACCAGATCAGCAGCTGAAAATGATTGGTCAGGATCAAATCGCATATCCAGAGGAGCGTCGAAGCGGAAAGAAAATCCCCTTTCCGGTGTATCCAGCTGCATGGTCGATAATCCCAAATCGATCAATATACCATCGACTGTATGCCAATTTATGTTGTTAAGGTGCGAAACCAACTCAACATAAGAACCATGAATCAATGTGACCCGATCTGAAAACTCGGCTAGATTACTTTCTGCCAGGGCCAGTGCTGCCGGATCCCGATCAATACCTATCAGCTGCCCGTCTGGAGAACTTCTTTCCAGGATTCCCCGGCTGTGCCCTCCTGCCCCTATGGTGCCATCTACATATAAACCGCCAGGAACCGGATTTAGGACATCTAATACTTCCTGGAAAAGGACAGGTATATGCTGCATTGGTTTTCCTAAATATCCAAGGCAGCGAATCTTTCTGCGTTGGATTCGGCATCCTGGAGAAGCAGGTTCTGAGAATCCCAGGCTTCAGGAGACCAGATTTCCAGCGCTTCCCCAACTCCCACGACAATCGCTTCTGCGGACAGGCTGGCAACATCCCTTAGATATTTGGGGATCAGGATGCGCCCATTGCTGTCTATATCCACCTGCTGGGCAGTGGAGAAGATCAGACGCCGAAGCTGGCGCGCCGTGGGATTTGTCGAACTCATTTCCGTGACTCTTTCGTATATCGATACAAAAGCAGCTTCTGGCAGTACCCTCAGATTTTGATCAAAACCCTGGGTTAAATAGATCGTACCCTCCAGCATATCCCTGAAACGGACCGGTACAATCATTCTTCCTTTGTCATCCAAAGAGTGCCGATATTGTCCTAAGAACATATGTTCGGTTCCCTTATTAAACACAGATCGCCGGTCTCCCGGCGAACCACTATTTACCACTTTCACCCACTATTTACCCACAGTATATATGAAAGTGCTGTTTTTTGCAAGGAAAAAACCACTTTAATGGGGTGTACTTACAAAAAAGTAAGCCTTTTTTGGCCTTAATCCCCCACCTGACCTGTTTTATAGATCAGCAGAGGTAAAAATAATCCGATCCCCAGGGTGTGGAATTAGGGCCTTTCAGGGTGGATACGCTATAATCCTCCCTATGATCGAGACCTTCCCACTGACCACCTGGCGCCTGATCCTCTCAGACCCTCTACCTGGAGCAATGAATATGGCTATAGATTCAGCCATCCTGGCTGCAGTGGAAAATGGAAAATCTCTCCCCACCTTGCGGCTGTACCGCTGGGATCCGCCCTGTTTATCAGTGGGATACAGCCAGGCCTACTCTGATGTTGATACAGATCAGCTCACAGCCAAGAGATGGGATGTTGTTCGGCGGCCAACAGGTGGTCGAGCTATCCTTCATACTGATGAGCTGACATATGCAGTGATCGGACCCAAGAGCGACCCCCGTCTGGCAGGCAGTCTGATGGATAGCTACCAGCATATCTCACAAGCTTTATTCGAAGCTCTATCCCAATTGGGATTACCTGTGGAAGTGCATACTGGAAAGAATCCGGAAGCGCATCACCAGCCTGTTTGTTTTGAGAACCCCTCTAATTTTGAGATCACCGCGGACGGAAAGAAGATCATCGGCAGTGCCCAGGCCCGAAAAAAAACAAGCCTGCTGCAGCACGGCAGCCTGCCACTGATCGGCGATCTGACCCGGGTTACAAAAGCTCTGCGATACCCGACGGACACGGAGCGCCGGCAAGCCGGTGAAGTATTGCTTCAAAAGGCTGTCACGGTATATGACATCCTGGGGGTTAAGATCAACTGGGATACCGCTGCCAGAATAGTGGCTGACAGTTTTTCCCGGGTTCTAAAACTGAACCTGGTAGAAGGGGAATTATCTCCTGAAGAAATGGATCAAGCCCTGGAACTGGAATCAGACCAATACAGCCATCCAGACTGGACAGAACACTCTCCCCCCAAAAGGGCGAAGCAGTAAATGGCTATTGGATTGTTGACACTGCACTTGAGCATCCCCGCTTGTGCTTCCTTGAAGGAGAAGAGAAGCCAACTGAAACCGCTCATCACCCGACTGCAGAGGGAATTCAACGTTTCAGTTGCAGAGCTCAACTACCAGGACCGCTGGCAAGAAGCAATGATAGGATGTACTTATCTCAGCAATAGCGGAGCCCATACACAGCGAAGTTTACAGAAAGTGGTGACCTGGATAGAAAATCATTACCCCCACCTGCCCATCATCCAGGACCAGATCGAGCTGATCTAAGGAGGAATTATGGATCTATTATTAAAAGGGAAAAAAGCCTTTCTAGCTGGTTCCAGCCGGGGATTGGGATTTGCCGCGGCCAGGATTCTAGCAGAAGAAGGCTGCCGGGTTGTTATCAATGGCCGGGATGAACAACACCTCAAAGATTCTGCTATGCTCCTGAAAAGTGAAACAGGGGCCGAGGTCGGCTATTTAGCAGGAGATGTGACCAATGCTGATGGTGCCCAGGATTTGATCAAAAAAGCAGCAGAGATAATGGGCGGATTGGATCTGCTGGTCACCAATACCGGCGGTCCTCCTTCCGGGAAATTTGAAGCCCATTCTGAAGAGGTTTGGCAGAACGCCACAAACCTGGTATTTTTAAGCCATGTTCGCCTGATTCGAGCTGCCCTGCCCTATCTGAGGGAATCCAGCTCGGCCAGTGTGCTGACTATTACGTCTTACTCCGTCAAGCAGCCTATTCCTAACCTGATCCTCTCTAACAGCATCCGGGCCGCCACAGTAGGTTTGACCAAATCCCTGGCCCTGGAATTGGGTCCTGACGGGATCCGGTTCAACTCGATCCTGCCTGGTTGGACCAAAACTGAACGCGTCCAGGAGATATTGGAATTCAGAGCGGAGCAAAACGGCTCCACAATGGAAAAGGAAATGGACATAATCATGGCCGAATGCCCCCTGGGACGAATGGCTTCCCCGGATGAGATCGGCCGGGCGGCAGCGTTCCTGTTATCGCCCGCTGCCGCTTATATCACAGGGGTAATGCTGCAGGTGGACGGTGGCATGGTTAAGGGAGTGCTTTAAGAGAAGGAGATCAAAGGAAAGGGACCTGTTTAAAAAAAGTACTCAGTAATCAGTGATCAGTTAACAGACTCTTTTACTCGGATCTGAATACTGATCACTATTCTTTTCTTACACCAAACGCAAGATCGTCTTCGCTTCGGACCACAGCTCTTCCAGACTGTAAAACCCTCGGTTAGCCGGAGAGAAGATATGCACAATCACAGATCCGTAATCTGCCAGCATCCAACCGGAATTGGGTTCACCTTCCAGGCGGGCATTTAAACCGAACTTCTTCTTGACCTCATCCTCAACCTCAGACATCAGCCCTTTAACCATCCGAGAGCTGGTCCCAGAGCAAATCACAAAATAATCTGCCAAGATCGATTGTTCGTGAATATCCAACAGATGGATGTCTTCCCCCTTCTTGTCATCTAATACTTGGACAATAAAGTCCGCTACTTTCCTAGTTTCCAGAATTCACCTCGCAAATAATCCACACTAAGGACCTGCCCCATCCTGTTCAGTTAATTTAGCAGAGAAGAGCCGGGTATATTCCGCCCCTTCCGATTTTAGATCACTACGATACAAGTGTACAGCTTCGATCCTGGCCACTCCGATGAATCCGACCTGGAAATCATGCAGGACGTTTCCAACTGTTCTGACATCCCGGGCCGATGCCTTACGTGAGATCCTCCCCAGGGTCAGATGGGGTGTGAAATCATATTTATCGTAGTTATAACCCAAACGGGCCACACCATCTTCTATCCCGCGCCTGAGATCAAATAGATCCGCCGGTGCTTCAACACCGATCCAGATCACCCGGGGATGGCGCTCTTTGGGAAAGGCCCCAATGCCGCCAATCCCGATCTCCATTACCTGCCTCTTGGAAGCCTCTGATTGGAGGATCTTTTCCACCATGGCAATGTTTTCTGCGGATATATCACCCAGAAACTTTAACGTCAGATGCATTTTTGTAAAATCGACCCAACGGACCGGCGTCGCAGGCATTTTTTCCTGCAGCTGGGATGAGATCTGGCCCAAAGCATCCAGCACACTGGGCGGCAGATCTACTGCAATGAAAGTCCGTATGACATCATCAGCCATTTTCTCTCACTTTTATTATTCTGAAGAGAATAATTCCCTTTATATGATTTATTCACCAATAAATGGGCGGTCATCCTGGGGAAATACTATTCCTAATGAAATTGTACTATAAAGTAATTTCCGAAACTTATATGCAGGGAACCATAAATCAATCCCCGGATCCATTTGCAAAACGGATCTTTTGGTAATCTTCTGGGGTATCTATGTCCATCTGACTTTTAGGATCATTCCAGGGAATGGAACTGGGCTGGTATTTATCAAATAACGCCCTACCGCCAACATCTCCCTCCAATTCTTCCAGATCAGTGAACACACGCCGGTCGAAGAGCACAGGATTAGCCTGTTTTCCATCAATAATTGGAAAGATGATCGAAGCTGGATTCCTGGCGTGTCTTTTCCGGAGAGCTGTAATCAGCTCAACAGGTATGAGAGGTTGGTCTACAAGGTTAAAAATTGCCGCACCAATATCTCCCGGGAGCGACTGGATAGCGGCCCTAACTGAAGAGCTCTGACCCACTTGCCAGCTTGTATTACAGACGACTTCGACCTGGGCTTCATTCAACGCCCGGGAAACACTATCATGGTCTGCTCCGGTAACTACCACTACCGGGCTACAACCAGCAGCCTTAACATTTTCAGCGACAAATTTCACCAGGGGTTCCCCAAACCAATCCAGGAGTTGTTTTGGCTCTCCAAACCGGGAAGAGCCTCCGGCAGCCAATACAATCCCGGCAATCCTTTCATGGACCTCTAACAACATCTGGTCTTCCAGAACAGAGAAAGCAACAGTTGAGTAATTTGCCAGCAGGGTATCTATATGGGAATAAAATGTTTTCCAATTTGGGAAACTGTCGATCTGGTTAATAAGCAGGATCTTCCTGGCATCCGCCGGTATATTCTTCAAACCTCCCCAGGGAGAAATCAGGGCCTTGACCAGGTGTTCACTTTCCAATCTGACACCCAGGGGGAGGTCAACAAGAGCTGAATAGATTTGCGGTCGGTGGACCCATTCTTCAGTAAGCGGTTTTCCCAGGCCGGACAGACCGATCACGGTGA
>JAGHAU010000246.1 GCA_021161345.1 Anaerolineales bacterium
CTAGCAGTAGACCCAAGAAATCATAAACCCCCAGCGGTGGCGGTATTTTTATGGGCAACAGTTGGATTCCCTCCTGAAAGGGGTAACAAAATTGTATAACACTCCAGAATAAACCTATAATATACTTAATGAACTTACAGGTATCAAGCAGTATATAAACAAGGAGCATCCAATTAACAAGAAAAATACCCAAAATCTACCGGGATCTGGGCCATCGTTGGGACAGGTGCTGCTGGAATCAAAAATCATCACTCAGGAACAGTTGGACCGCGTTCTTGTCATCCAAATGTCAGGTGAAGGGCGTCGGCTGGGCACAATTCTCATTGATGAAGACATAATCACTGCCGAATCCCTCGCACTGGCTCTCAGCATTCATCTAAACCTACCCTTTGCGGATCTCAGCCAGCAATCGATCAATCCAGAGCTGACCCGTATCATTCCTGAAAATGTAGCTCGCCGCTACCGGTTGATTCCCGTAGAAATTACAAACGGATCTTTAGTTGTGGTTATGGAAGACCCAACTGACATATCCGTGATCAACGATATCTCAGCGATCACAGGAATGAACATCACGCCGTCCGTGGGTCTGGGCATGGATATCAAATCAGCTATTGACCTGCACTATAAAGCAAATAAAGAAATTGAACGCGAGGTAGCGGAATTTACTGGCAGCGGAGAACTGACTGATGCTGATCTGGATGCTAGTGCAATCCTGGAAGACCCAGTTGTTCGAGCAGTTGATATGATCCTCCAGCAAGGCGTTCGAGATCGAGCATCAGACATCCATATTGTCCCGGATCACGAATCGGTCCGGGTCCGCTATCGAGTTGACGGGATGTTATCGGATGCGCTTACTCTTCCGCACGGGAGCCACTACCAACTCCTCTCCCGCATTAAAGTACTTGCCGGCATGAATATCGCCGAAAGGCGGCGACCCCAGGATGGACAGTTTTCAGATCTAATTGAAGGTGAGGAAACATTTTTCCGGGTAGCGACCAGCGATACTACCTGGGGAGAAATGGTAACCATTCGTATCCTCGGCAGGACTGAATCGATCCTAAACCTGAATGGATTGGGTATGCAGGCAGATGTGATAGAGAAATTCAATCAGGTTATCCATTCTCCATTCGGAATGGTCCTGGTTGCTGGTCCTACCGGATCCGGGAAGACAACAACCTTATATGCTGCCCTAAATCAGCTGGACCGTAAGCGATACAACATTCTTACTATTGAAGACCCCGTGGAATACAATTTCCAGGGCATCAACCAGATCCAGGTCAACCGGGCCGCAGATATCACTTTTGCGTCCGGTTTACGGGGAGTTATGCGCCTGGACCCAGATAAGATCATGGTCGGTGAGATCCGTGATGTAGAGACTGCGAATGCTGCAGTACAGGCAGCGCTAACTGGCCACTTAGTATTATCATCGATCCACGCCAATGATGCTGCAGGAACATTCTTCCGCCTGATCCATCTGGGAATTAACCAGTATTTGATCAATTCCTCTGTTCTGGCCATGATTTCCCAACGGCTGATCCGGCTGACTTGCCCTCATTGTGGCGTAAAAACCACTCCCTCGAAGGAGATCGCCCAAATTTATCAGAACGAGACAGGTGAACCATTGAAAGAGATTTTCAAGGGAGAAGGCTGCACCTATTGTCACGGATCCGGATATCTGGGAAGGACTGGGGTTTACGAGTTATTATTCGTTACCAATAAAATCCGACAGATGTTCTCAGCCGGGGCAAGTTCAAGCGAGATCAAATCTGCAGCAATGGAAGCCGGTATGCTTTCAATGTTGAAGGATGGCCTGCTAAAAGTAAAACAGGGTCTGACAACACCCACTGAAGTATTACGGACAATATACTCTGTCGATTAAATCTCGACCGAGATATTGATCAATTATCATCTGGAGAAACTCACATGCCATATCAATATTTAGCCTATGATTCCACAGGCACAGAGAAAACCGGGATTCTTCAGGTAGATCGGGAAGATACAGCTGAACAGATCTTGTTTCAGCGCGGCCTGACTATCGCTAAACTGACCAAAATCAATGCTGGTTTTGACCTGACAAAGTGGTTTCCCACCTTTTTTGGACCAAAACAGAGGGATGTGATCGTTTTTTCAAACCAACTGGCAAATCTGGTTGAATCTGGCGTGCCCCTTTTAACCGGTTTGGATCTAATGGCGGAGGAAGTATCCAGTAAACCACTCCGAAAGGTGCTTCAACAGGTCGTGGAAGATATTCGCCAGGGCAGTTCTATCTCAGCGGCACTTGCCAAACATGAACTGGTATTTCCTCCCATCTACCAATCTATGATCCAGGTAGGAGAAAGAACCGGCAATCTAGGAAGCGTCCTGCGACAGCTATCCATCCATCTTGAGAAAGAATCCAATATCAAATCAAAAATCAAGGGCGCAATGACTTACCCTGGTGTTGTCCTGGCAATGGCATTTGGGGTTATTCTACTGCTGCTAAATTTTACATTACCACCTCTATTGGCACTTTACACTGAATTTGATGCCCAACTGCCCTGGCCAACCCGTTTTCTGATGAATGTTACAGATTCTTTCCTGCAGTACCGCGTTCACCTGCTGGTTGGTTTTGTTCTCTTACTGGCAGTTGGATTTTTCTATTTTCGAAGTACAAGGGGAAAGAAACAACTAGCCCATCTGGCATTAAAGACACCCGTTCTTGGCCAGATCAATACCTACGGCAACAGTGCCCGCTTCAGCCGGACACTGGCAACCCTCATTAATGCTGGTTTACAGCTGACAGAATCCATGGAGCTGACCGGGCAAACCATTCAAAATGTTGTACTAAACCATGAAATCGATATCCTTCGCCAGGAAACTCTTCAAGGCCGGGGCATTGCAGCGCCCTTATCCCAATCGGTCTATTTTCCAAAAATGCTGGCCCAGGTCGTCCGGGTTGGCGAGGAAACCGGATCCCTGGATACCCAGCTGATCACCCTGGCCGCCTATTATGAAGAAGAAGTGGACCGGGCATTAAAAAATCTAACTTCTCTCCTGGAACCAGCCATGATGATTTTTGTGGGGATCATTGTCGGTTTTGTGGCGATATCTGTCATCCTGCCAATGTACTCGTTATTAGGGCAGATCAAATGAGATTTTCAGCAAAAAAACGCCGGCTCCCTAAATTACTCCAAGCTGAACACGGTGCTACGCTGGTCGAGGAATTAATGACTGTGGCGATCATATCATTTGGTATTGTCATTTTGGTGGCAATGATCACAACCGGTGTGGTTGGAGTTCGAACGGTGGACGATAAAGTACTGGCGGAATCCCTGGCCCGCTCCCAGTTGGAGATGATTAAAGATGCCGCATATGAGGCAGATCCTGGCACCTCACCCTATCCATCGGTTACCCCGATATCAGGATACATTGTTTCTGTGTCCATTGAATATTGGAATGCTGGCAGCGGAAGTTTTACACCCACGCAGCGGAATGATGGTTTGCAGAAGATCACTGTCACCGTTTCAGCCGGCGGGACCAACATTGTTCAAACCGCTGCTTTTAAGGTGGATCGTTAAATGAACATGACCGGTAAACCCAGGGGCGTATTCCCCCATCTCAACCAGGAAAGGGGCACTTCAATTGTTGAAGTCCTGGTAGCAATGAGTATCAGTTTGATCGTATTTGGCGTGATCACCACTTCCATGGTCCAGTTTTTTCTCGTGACCAGATGGGGCAACAGTCAGCTTCAAATCACCAATGATATCCAGGTAGCCTCATTATGGCTTGGCAGGGATGCCCTGGAAGCATCAAGTTTTACCCCGGGGACAGGGAATGTTTATGGGATCCTGAATTGGCCCGATTCCTCACATCAATTCCGCTATTCTTATAATGCTCTGGACCAGGCCCTTGTTCGGGAACATATCGTGGATGGCTTGCTCCAAACCACCCACACAGTTTCCAGATATATATTAGACCAAAATGATGTTTCCTTTAGCACTTCTGGATCGTTATTAACAGTATCCATAACATCAACCAGCGGTGACGAAATCAAAAGCGTCGATATAGAATTCTCGATGCGAGCCAGGTGAGTTAATGATGAGAATGATTCGACATATCCCACAATGGTTAAGATCCGGGAGAAACCGGTCAAGGTATGGGACCGGGACAA
>JAGHAU010000019.1 GCA_021161345.1 Anaerolineales bacterium
TTCTTTTGTTTTTTGGCAAAAATGGCTGGTTTTTAACCTGAAAATTCACTTTCTGGAGGTATCTGGTAGGAGAAATGGGGTGAAATTAGATGAAAAAAAGGTGGGAGGGATCAGGGCGAGGGGCGGGGAGAGCTGATCAGGCTCTTTTCTTCTGCGTCTGTGCTGGCTATGACAGTTTCGCTATATAGTGTCAGTGTGCCTTGATATTCCCGGGCGCCGGAATGGGCAATCCATCCTCCCAGGTTAAAGGGAATCACATCTGCTGCCGGGATCCACTCGCCATTATATTTTCGGGCGATATGGATGTGGGATCCGGTGCTTTCACCGCCTTCGCAAGAGGGGTGCCCAAGGTGGTCGCCGGTTTCTACCAGGGCGCCTGTTGGGATCTTGTGCTGGGTGCCCAGGTGGAGATATAAAATAACCCAACCTGTCCGATGATCGCCGTCTCCATCCAGGTCCAGTTCAACCAGGCCGGGATCGCTGCGGGCGATGATTCCGGGAGCGACAGCTGCCGCCCATTCGCTGGTGATCTCGCAGCCGCTGGTGGCGCTGGGAGGGGCAAAATCCAAAGCAGCCCAGGGATCTCCCTGGCCCCAGCCAGTGTGCGGTCCTCCCGTGAATGCCCAGGTTTTTCCACTTTCAAATGGCAGCGTCATTTGCGGTTGGCGGAGGCTTCCCGGGATATGCGGTTCGCAGATCCAGGGATCCCCGAATAAATCCTGGTATGTTTTCAGGAATCCGTCGGCGTTAATAGTGCGGTTGTAGACCGCTTTTGGCTCCAGGTGGGAGAAATAATACTGCAGGGCAACTGTGGCGGAATTTTGCCAGGGATCCGGATGTTCTATGGTCCGGTCCATGAACTCGAGGGTATCCAGATGATTTCCCTGCCAGCCGTAATAGCCTTGATTCAGGACATTTGCGGCCCAGACCAGCTGAATATACAAACCGTGGTAGCCGCTTGACCGGTATCCCAGGGGATATCCATCCAGCAGGTTATCCGGAGTGGTGGGATCACTGAGCGCGTTAAGCTGGTATTCCAGAATGGCCAGCAGCAATTTTGGACTGATGCTGAAACTGGTTGAAACATAACTAATGATTTCTGCTCCGGAACGCTGTTCTTCTGCGGCAAACTGCTCAAAGTACTTGAACCAGCCAGACTGGGATTGGATAAAACCATTAATATCAAAATCGATTTGAGCAGGGCCATTTACAAAGGCGCAATTGGGTATGATCTGGAATTGGGAACCCCACAGGGCCTCATAATAGATGGGTATCTGCATTGGCAAACCGGGAGGGAGGGTGGTGGCATCTTCGGGGATGACCGGGTTTTCATTAAGGATCTCTTCAATCGATGTATTGAACCGGTTGGCCAGATTGGGCAGAGTGTCTCCAGACTGGACGGTATATTCCACCAGTTCACCCGGTGCGTAGACTGGCCTTTCAGGTATAGGTATTGATGTGCTGGCAGCTGTGGCCTGGGCGATAGGAACCGGGGATGAACCCCTGCCGGGAGTATCTGGCAGGCAAGCTGATAATGACAGGACCAGGATCAGACAAGCCTGCAGCAGGGTTTTATTATTCTTTCTCTTCTGTTCCGGCTGGAGGGACATAGGATATCAATTTTACCGCTTAATCTGGCTGCCTGGAGCGCTGTAGGAACTCGCTGTAACCAAAGCCTCTTCGGGTTTGGTAAGGGTTCCTTTATAAACTGCAGATCCGTTATGAACCGTCCAACCACTTAACATGAAGGGGGTTGGACCATCTGCGGTCATCCACTCCCCATTATACTTTCGGGCCATATGCACATGGGTTCCAGTTGAAATACCTCCCTCACAGGAAGGATGGCCTAATCTATCTCCTGTGTTCACTTCATCACCGGCTTCGACCTGCCTATCCTCAGTGGCGATATGGAGATATAACAGGATCCAACCGGAATGTTCATTGTCGTTGTAATCCAGGTTAATGATGACTACACCGTCTTCTGCACGCACTACCAAACCCGGAGCGGAAGCTGTAACATATGCATAAGAATTGGAGCACGCTCCCCGGAATCCCGAGGGGGCGAAATCTACTGCGGACCAGGAACCTTCCCTTTCCCATGCACCGTGAGGTCCGCCGGTATAGTTCCAAACCACACCGGGCACAAAAGGCAGTATCAGGTCCGGCTGGACCAGGTTATGGGAGAATAGGGGTTCGTATTGGGTTCTGTTTTCCGGGGACCCGAACATCTCTTCATATGTTGTGATAAAGCCTGTGTCATCATCCAGAGCCTGGATCCATTCATCGCTGTCATAGATCTTGGAATAGAAATACTGCAGGGCAACGGTGCCGGCGTTAAGGCTGGGTTCGATCCTGGCTGTTACATTCCGGGTAGGGCTCTGGGCATCCTTGAAAATGACTTCAGTTAATCGCCCTTCCCGCCAGCCGTAATAACCAATTGAGAGCTGATTCACAGCCCAACGCAATTGGCGCACCAGGCCATCATCATCATAATTGATAAAACCCATCGGATATTTCAGCTGGGCCAGGTTCTGAGGCTGCCCAAAGACCCAGTTGCTTTGATATTCCAGCATGGCTAGCAGTAGATAGGGGTTGATGGAATTATTCTGAGCAATATTCTTAACGATCTCTCCCCCGTTTGTCAGGTTGGAATGTTCATATTCCCGTTCTTCGCTAAGATAACCTCCCGCCTTCTGGACAAATTCAATCACGTCTACTGGAAAATCCGAATCCGTGATGGCCCGGGAATAAACAAACTCGCTGTCCGGCAGCAGGTGGGAGCTGGAAGTGGTATTGATCAAAACCTGGGGGATTACCAGCAGCGTGCCCGGATTGATAAAGGAACTTTCTGGCAAATCCACATTGGATCGGATCTGGTCTTTCCCAACCCCAAAGTGAGTGGCAACCACTGCTAATGTATCTCCGGCCTGGGCATGGTATACAATTGGTTCCTGTTGGGACTTAGGCGTTGGGACAAGAGTTTCTGTCGGAGGTAAAAAGACTGTTGGCGTGGGATTATCGACCGGATCAGTGGTGGGAGTAGGTTCCTGGGTTGGAACTTCGGTAGCTTCTGGGAGTATGATCTCTGTAGTGGGGGTGAACCCGATTGGAGGCACAAAGATCGGGGGTGTTTTTTGGTAAAAACTACACCCGGCAAGTAATAGTGCCAGCATTGTTATAAAAAATCGTTTCACAGAATTTTACCGTTGTATCTGATTCACATCAGTGTTATGGTCTTCCGCCTGGATGGATTGATCGCCGCGAACCAATAATCCCTGGTATGCATACCCCAGGCCTTGAGAGATCCAGCCATCCAGGTTAAATGGAATATTCTGATCAGCAGGGATCCATTCTCCATTATACCGCCGGGCAATATGCAGGTGCGACCCGGTGGAAACACCCCCTTCACAGGATGGGTGGCCAATCCGGTCCCCGGCTTGTAATCTCACTCCCAGTTCAACTCGGTCTCTGGTTTCTATATGCATATAGAGGATCGCCCACCCCGTCTGATCATAAGGGTCACCGTCGATGCTCTGGACTACTGCGCCATGGTCCGATCGAGTAATGGGGCCATCAGCTACCGCGACCACCCAATCATTACTGAAACTGCAGCCCAGTTCCTTATCGGCCGGAGCAAAATCCAGCGCTGCCCAGGCAGATCCATTATCCCATCCTCCATGAGGGCCACCAGTGAACAACCAGGCTGCGCCATCTTCAAATGGAAGCTGAAGGGTGGGTTGGGCCAGGTCGGATGGGATCATGGGCGTGTAGTTATAGTCAAAGGGGTATCCAAAGAGTGCAATATAAGTAGTGATAAACCCGGTTTCTGACACAGCATCAACCCACTTGCGGTAGGGCATCAGCCCCGCAAAGAGATTCTGGACACCGGCTGTACCAGCATTGATTGTGGAGTTGATTGGTACGTTTACTCCATCCAGGCAAGCCCAGGCTCCCACACCCTGTACTTTCCAAAGATAATATCCCCGGTTGAGTTCATCAGCCGCCCAGGCAAGCTGATAATACAAGCCCTCGTATCCTGATTCCTGGTATTCCAGCGGGAAAGGCTTGTTTTTATTTGCTGATCCGGTCAGCCAACCGGTTTGATATTCGATAATAGCAAGAAGCAGGCGGGGATTAACCGAATAATCCTGGGATACACGAGCCAAGATCTCGGCCGCAGTCTGTACTTCTCCTTCTATTTCTTCCTCGTAGTTCTTAAGATATCCTGGCTGATTATTGATAAATGCCTCGATCTGGAAGCGCACAGTATATGGGCTGCGAATCAACTCAGAATCGGGGATGATCTTATATCCAGTACCGATCTCACTGACATCTGGCGCGGGCAGCAGCAGCTGCTGCCCGACATAGATCAAGCTGGGGTTGGTGATCTGATTGACTTCAATGATCAGTTCGGGGAGCAAGTTATACTTGTAAGCTATTGATTTAACGGTATCTCCCAACTGGACAGAATAATACACATCCTCAGTACGCAGTGTTGGCAGGGGTTTTGGGGGGCTGGGGGTCGGTGTGATTACAGGTTGATCAGGTACCCTGGTGGGCGGGATGTATTGATCGGCGGTTGCTTGAGCTTCATCCTCAA
>JAGHAU010000133.1 GCA_021161345.1 Anaerolineales bacterium
TCCGCATTTTGAGTGGCTATCCAGCCAATTCTTAGACCCGCCAGTCCGTACGATTTTGACATCACACCCAGGGATACTCCAAGTTCTCCGAGATCGCAAGCCGCGGAGAGCCGGTCGTCCGGATCATACTCAGATTCCCGATAAACCTCATCACAAAATAGTAAAATTCCTTGAGATTGGGCGATTTGCCAGGTTTCCTGGTAAGTTTCCCGGGACATCAGATAACCGGTAGGGTTGTGGGGCGTGTTGATCACGATGGCTTTCGTATTGGGCTGGACCAATCCTTTCAGCTCGTCCAGATCCAATTCCCAGTTATTTTCAACCCGCGCCTCCCAGTTGGAAATTCGGCAGCCCATGCTGGCGGCGATCTCATATAAAGATTGGTAGCAGGGCCAATGTACGATCAGGTGATCGCCTGGATCCAGGGCGGCCTGCATAAATGTAAAGATGGCTTCCTCTGCGCCTGAGTGGACCAGAACCTGATCTGGTGACAAGGATTCATATATTCGGCTGATCTCCTCTCTCAATGCGGGGCTTCCTTGGGATTCGGTGTATCCCAACCAATGCTCCTTGAAGCGGAGTTCAGCGCCATCTTCGAGCGCTAGCAAATCCTCGATCGAGAGCGATTCACAGTCCGAACTGGCCAGCAGATATTTGACGTTAAATTCGTATTTTGCGAAATACCGTTCCAATTTAAAGGAATTAATCTTCATCTGGGAATCCTTCAATATCCGTGGTTATTTCCAACAAACTCTGGCGGCTCCGGTTGACTACCAGGCGGGTGACATCGGGGCGGCCGTAGTGGCCGGCAGGATCAAAATTTTGTCTCTCTTCCCGAATAAGTTGATGGGATATTTCTGTGGTGATCAGGGTTTCTTCTCCGATAATTGGCTCGACGATCCATTTTCCATCTGGCCCGGCCAGACAGGAGCCGCCATCGGCCTGGATTTCCTCGAAATTGTCCTGCATCAGCTGGCTGTGCGGCAAGTCAGATGTGATATCCGACCTGCGCATAAGTCCCGAGACCGAGATCACGTAGGAGCGTGATTCCTTGGCGATGAACTTTGTGATGTCAAAAGTGTTGTGCTGGCTTCCCGGCCAAACTGCCACATGTAGATCCTCTCCCATGCCGTAAAGGGCAGTCCGGGAGAGGGGCATCCAGTTCTCCCAGCAGTTCAAGCCGCCAATAGTGAATGGACCCAGGGGATGAACCTGTAGCCCGTGACCGTCACCGGTGGACCAGACCAGGCGCTCTTCATAAGTAGGCATCAATTTGCGGTGAACTGAGCCTATCTCCCCCAGAGGGTTGATGTATACCAGGGAGCAGTACAGGCTGTGGCCGCCCCGATCAACAGGGCGTTCTACGGTGCCGAGGTATACTGCAATCTTCTGTTTTCTGGCAGCTTTGCAGAGAGAATCCAGGTGTCCGGCTTCGATCTGGACCGCCTGATCCTGGTAGTAGGCATGGATCTCTTTTTGAACTCTGTTGTTGAATCGAGCGCCGTCTGTACGCTCTACCCAAAAAGGATAACCGGGAACGATTGCTTCCCCGAATACCACCAAATTGCAGTTCTCTTTACAAGCCTGATGAAGGAAATCTTCGATTTTCCTAAGGGTTTTATCCCGGTTCAACCATATTGGAGCCATCTGGACCAGGCCGACCTTAAGTTGGTTTGATTTGCTTGTGAGATTGGTTTTTGCCATTCTGGCAGTCTCCTGTTTTACATTTTTAGATATTCTGTAAGATCCGATCTCAGGATTTTTTTCAGTTCAATTTCATTAGTCTGGCTGGTCTCTGTGAATAAAAACCCAAAAACAGGATATTCTTTATAATCGAACTTCCGCAGTTCAAGAGGATTCTCGAAATTGGATAGCAGTTTCTGGTAATCAAAACTGCTGATCAGGGAAGGATCGATCCCTGTGGAATTGTTCAGGATGATGATACTGTAGAGTTTTCCAGCCTTGTTTCTTAGAATATTCGGCCAATCAGGTTTGATCTGTTTATAAAAATAAACATAAGGGTTAAACCCGTAAGCGAGATAGGTCAGATCTGCAGTGGTGCACCAGCCGCCGAATCTGATCGGATTGATCTCGATAGGGATCAGGGTACCATCGGGATTCCTGCGGAGCTCGATATGGGCCGGGAAATTCCTGATATTGGCCAGCTGACCGATTTTGTTTGAAAATTCAGTGAACTCTTGGAGATTCTCTTCTATGATCTCTTTGGATGAGGTGTAAACTCGATCGCCGACATCATCTGTAGAAGAAAAAGTATGCTTGAGGATATTCAGGATCACGGCTTCGCCTGCGGTATCGAAATAGGCATCCATGGCGTACTCATCCCCCTGGATGTATTCCTCGACGATCAGGGCGCTGGCATTAACAACTTCAGGGGGATAAAGGCTTTTGGATCTTTCCCCGTCTGCCAGGATCCTGTGCTTGGTTTGATCCCATTCCCCGGCGTTTTTTACCTTATATACACCCTCACTCATAAAACCAGTTGCGGGTTTGATGATCAATGGAAGGTCTTTGGCTGGATGGGGTAGGTTCATAAGATCTTCAAAACAAACTTCCTGGAAGAAGAACTCCGGGACCAGGGGTTTGGTCAGTTCCCTGAAAGCAACTTTGTTCTTAAAAAGTTCGATTTTTTCCACCAGATCACTGAATGCCAAATTCTTGATGATCCAAGCCAGAGCATTCTCGGAGGTAGTATAGATTAACTGTTCCCCGGAACCCTGAACAGCCCTGATAGCTTCAGCTTCTGTGATGATCTTGGTTCCTGGATACAAGCTGATAGATCGAGAGATCTCAGTGTCTACTACGGGTATGGCATGGTCCCGGACAGTTTCTTTGAAAAAATCAGAAACGAATGGTTTATCTACAAAGAACAAATTGACCTCCAAATGGTCATCGAAGATTTGATCATGTTTTTTGAGTCCTGGACAATTTTAACGATCGTTTAGCCTTATCGATTTTTGGAGGGTCATAGGAGCTGAATTGTTCCAGTAAACTTTGGGGACTTTCATCCACCATCAACATCGATCTGTGTTCCGGAGCGATGAATTGGTCCATAACAAGGCGGTCCAGGAATTTCAGAAGTTGATCGTAGAAGCCAGCGATATTCAACATGCCGCAGGGTTTTTCGTGAAATCCCAGTTGGGCCCAGGTCAGGATCTCCATTATCTCTTCGATTGTTCCCATTCCACCGGGAAGGGCGATGAAGGCATCAGCCAGCTCGGCCATCAGGGCTTTGCGGGTGTGCATATTTTCCACCACCCGAAGATCTTGGATATCGGTAAAGGCCACTTCCATATCAGCAATCGCCTGGGGAATCACGCCGATTACCTGCCCGCCCTGATCAATGACGGTTTGAGCCAGGATGCCCATTAAGCCCAAGCTCCCGCCCCCATAGACCAAAGTGATCTCCCTTTCAGCTAGAACTTTGCCAAGCTGAACAGCTGCTTTATGGAAGGCTGGATTCTTTCCAGGGCTGGAGCCACAGTAAACAGCGATTTTTTCCA
>JAGHAU010000111.1 GCA_021161345.1 Anaerolineales bacterium
CCTTAAAATACTGAACATGGCAGTTCGATAACGCTGACGGATAGCTACCGAGACCAGCATAGCAAAAAAGGTGAACTCAATGACAGTAAAGGGAGAATGCGTATCCCAGTACGCCAGGCATATACCGGAGATCAACCCGATCACTGAGGCGCTGGTAGGACCCAGTACCCAGCCAGCTATTAGCGCCGGGACGGCAACCAGTATCATCAAGGCACCGCCAGTTGGTTCCAAAGACATATTTGGAAGCGGTATTGCCCCCCATTCTGGCAAGCGGACTCCCAGCAAAAGGGCTGTGATAGGAGCCAGGGTCATTAGAATACCGAAAAGGAACCACTGCTGTTCCTTCATTTCACGCTGGTAGACGCGCCAATGCCAATTCCCGTACACCAGTCCAGCCGCCAGCACTATCAACGCCAAAATTCCCAGCTTATTTGAGGGCCAGATCATATATGCAGGGGCGTTAAATAGGGTAAGAATGAAGGGCATCATTTCCTGGATTATATTGATCGCAGATGGTTGAAATCCATACTCGATTATAGCATGGTTCATCCCTCAAGTTTCCCCCTAAGATTTCTGGAAGGTGCGTAAATCAATCCTCAGTTTCAGGGAAAACCACCGGCTTTCCCGCCAGGATCTTCTCGTATTCAGCATACACACCGCGGTACGATTCAGGCAGCAGGGCTGCCAACCGCGCCATAATGTAATCAGTATTATATTGGCGCATTAATCTTCGTTTCTCGCCTCGTCCATCCAGGGGAGGCAGTTTGAACGGTTCTCCAACGATCATCTGAATTGGTGGTCGTTTTCCTCTTATTCCTTTTTTTAGGAAATCCATCGTATTACCCACTACAGCCACAGGGAGGACTTCAACATCCACCTGATCGATGATATAAGCGACCCCTGGTTTCCCGCGTCTCAGCCCGGGCGAATGGGATCGCCCTCCTTCCGGTGAGATCATCAAAGGACGGTTAGCTTCAAAGACCTGGATGACCTGCTTGAATACATCCCGGTCAAACTCGGTTCTTTTTACACGAACACCTGACCACATTTTGACAACGATGGAAACACCAGGGCGATCCCAAACCGCTGCTGCCCCAATGATCTCAAGGTTCGTTGGCCAAAAAGCAGCGATAAATGGGACTTCAACAAGTGATACATGGTTGAATACAGCGACATATTTATTATGGTCGGGAATATTCTCCATACCATATAACTCGACTTTTCCAAGAAGGTGAAAAAACCCTTTGAAAAAGACTTTTAAAAATATCCTGTTAATCCTGGTCCAAAATGGTACGCGGTATCTATCTTCCATATTATTCCTTCATCATACTCAAGGCAATGTTCTCAATTTTGGAAACAACCTCTGCAATACTCAGGTCGTCAGTATTTATTAAAACAGCATCCTCGGCCGCGCGTAACGGGGCAACTTCTCGTGTTGAATCGATATTATCCCGTTTTTTTAGCTTTTTCAGGACCTTTCGCAATTCGACATCTTCCCCCCGATCCACTCGCTGTTTGTACCTGCGATTGGCTCGTTCTTCAACAGATGCGTCCAGGTAGATCTTCAAATCGGCTTCTGGCAGGACAACAGTGCCAATATCCCTGCCAACCATTATCACTTTTCCAACCAGCCCGATCCGGCGCTGTTGCTTTGTAAGCGCTTTTCTTACCCCAGGGTAGGCAGATACTCGAGAAACCTGCGAGTCTACTTTATTCTTTCTAATTTTCCAGGTGACATCGATACCATCAGCAATGACATCATATTCCCTGCCATCATCCTTTGATGGGGGGGCAACATCGATTTTGATCCTATCCGCCAAATCAGTTACCAGGGCTTCATCTTTGGTCAAAATATTCTTGTGCAAAGCCAGCCAGGTAACAGCCCGGTACATCACGCCTGTGTCAAAAAATAAATAGCCCCACTTTTCCGCCAACTGATTGGCAATGGTGGTTTTTCCCGAAGCGGCAGGTCCATCAATAGCGATGATATTTGGGTATTTCATATTCCTCGAATTTATATGGCTCTGCTTGGCCTGATACTACAGGTCGAGATCTAATAACCTGAATAGATATCGTTTCGAATCCAGAGGATTATATCCTCTTTTTCCACCGGTCCTGATCGAAAAGCAATCCAGCTTATCCAATCAGCGGGAATGATTCCATCCCATCCCGGCCGGGTTTCCAGAACAAAATCCTGACCTCTGTACATTTCCTGATCAACCAGGAAATAATCTATCCCGGAAGTGATGATCACCGGGGGTAAATCTTCCGAGTCCAATGATTCCTGGTATTCAAGCCCTTCCAGGCCGCGCAGCTCCCAGCGCAATATATCCCAGGAACCAAGTACCACTCCCTGGATTGCTTCTCCGCGTCCGGTGTAAGTTATGCTGGCATCATAAATAGATTCTTGCAGCAATCTGGTTTGTCCCGCTCCAGAGCCATCAGACCACAATGACCTGGGGTCAGCCTGGCGGAGATAACTTCCCTGGACCAATGCAGAAAGCACATAGGTCATCAGCAACGCCCCCGAACCAAGGCCCAATCCTTTTAGGGACACAGGCCAACCCCATTCAGAGGCAGCAATAGTCATTGACAATATCACCAAAGCCAGCGAAGCCGCAATTAATCCCATCTGCAGCAGAACGGCCTTTGGATTCTCTCCCTGGAAAACCATGCCGGTAAATGTCAACCAATTCAGAACGATCAAAACGCCAACAAACCCGGCTATCGCATAAACACCCCAAAAGTCTTTCGCCAGTTGATAAACTCGGATTAGCTCCCTGGCAGCGGCGACCCACAGAGGGAATACCAACCATATCAAATCAACCGCCTGCCGACCAGGAATGATCAACAAAATCAGCAGGGAGAGTCCAAACCAGATCGAGGAGATCTTTCCAATCTGATCATCTTTTCGCCAGGCTGAGATAAAACCTGAACTACCAAAAACCAGGATCAATGGATTGCTTACAAACAGGTTGATCAATAGGCGCAGAGCCAAAAAACCATCAAATTGGATCAGGCTAGTGAGAAATTCCGGCACCGAACCTATCCAGGCGCTCAATCCCTGGAAATTTCTTAGGAAAAAAGATCCTACCAGGAAAATTAATACCAGCGGGACCATAAATATTTCAAATATCTTCGCCAGCTGCCCTTTTTCATTTCGAAAGATTGCCGAGCGGTTTCGGGTATATGACCTGAGGTCAAATAAACCAAGCAGGCTGCTCACAAATACAGTTAATATCAGCAGCAATGATCCCAGCCAGAAAGCAGGTCCGGAAAACAGCCCCAATCCAAGGAAGATCGCCAACCAGCGCATCTTTCCAGTATCGAAGGCTGCTGCCGCCAGGAGAAGAAAAACCAGGGCAGGTATCGCACTGGCTGCAATCCTGGATACTGAAGTCAAGGCCGGGTCAAACGCCAATCCTGCAGCCAGGATCAGCGCTGGGATCTGGCCCAGGCGATTTCTCAGTAAAAACGGCACCCAAATGATCAGGCCACCAATCAAGGCCGGCCAGAATCGGGCCAGGAAATCACTCCCACCAAATAAGGAGAACAAGATCTCAGTAAAGGCCAGGTAGCCAACCTGGGATCCAATGGGGATATGCTCTCCCAGATGGATCTGCCAGGCCTGGAATGCCCAGGCTGCTTCAGAATCTACCAGGGGAGTTCTCCCCAGCAGGGTCAGGCGCAGCAGTAAGGCCGCCATAAAAATCAGGCTGTATATGAATATTTCTCTTGTTATCCTGGTTTCTTTGTTCATACTATCCAATCCAGTCATAAGGTGTTCTGGTATTACTATACTTCTATTTATTTTGAAGAAGCCGGTGGAACCTGGAAGATCGTCAGCCGTTCATTTTGATATACAGGTTGGAGGTGCATAATAAATTTATCGGAGTTCAGCCCATTGGGGCAATTATCGCTGCCGACGGCGTATTTAGTATATTCCACATCACCAATCGCCAGGTAAAGAACGTTGTACTTTTCCAACAAATTTTTGGCGACTTCCCACTGATGGGTGCAGTAGAGTGTAATCAGGTCTTCTTTACGGGGGTTCACTATTTCAGCGTTTCCACGCCACTGGATCTCATGGAAATCCCAACCCAGAATTGTAGAATTTCCTGTATAGGTGGATAAACGGGAATGGGCAGTGGAATAACTTTCACCTGCGGCTTCAGCAATGACACCGCTGGGCTCATTCCTGAGCCATTCCACAGCCTGATAATCGGAATCCGGATAAAGATAAGCTCCGTCCAAAGACAAACCAGCCTCTCTGGTGAAGTTATTGGTCTTGGATTGTAAACCCAGTACGGAATAAAACAAACCCATAGACATAGACAGAAACAGACCGCTGTAGATCAGATAGCGCCAGGGGGTTTTCAGTGATTGAATTAACCTTACCGTACCATAGGCGGCTGCAATACTCCATAACAACCAGGCCTGATAATAGAATTTAAATATTGTGTTGATCCTGTATCCAAACAGATCTTTCAGGAATATGAACTCTGGGAACAAAACCAGCGCCATGCCGGCAACGATCAATACCAAAACAAAATTGTTGGCAGATTTTTCGGGCAGATGGATCCTGTTCTTTCCCTCTGGTTTTTTATAAAATATCAACCCCCATCCCAGGGTTGAGAGTGCTATGAGTGTGATCATTGTGCCTGGGAGCATAACCCTGCGCCGCAACCCTTCGATCAGGACCTGGCCAATTTCCAGCCCCCCCACCGAGCTCAGGAATAGGGTAAGCAGCTCATTGCCGTCCGCCCGCAGCGGGACCCAGGCCAACATTCCAATCATCAACAGCATAAGAAAGAATAGGCCCAGAACCAGCAACCCCGTAAGTGCCAATCCGGAAGCCACGTTTCCAGTGGGTTCCTTTTTCTTCCAGGCTGCGATCAGCCAGGCAAAAATAGGTACCAATAACGGTCCAAACATGACCCAAAACTGGTTCCCTTTGGTGATATATAAAACATTAGGGATGAGACCGCCGGCCTGGGAAGCAAATCCGAGGTACCAGGGCAAATACATCACGCCGCCAGTCAGGCCCAGGGTAGCGCCAAAGAACAGGAAATCCTTGACGATCTCAACGGTTTGCCAATCTGCCCGCTCTCGCTGGTTGCGCAGGGCATATACACCAGCCAGTATGCCGACATACATGGGAAAGTTCCAGGTATTCAGAAAAGCCATTCCTCCTGCCAGCCAGGCCAGGATCAGGAAGAATAGCGGGGAAATTTCAATAGGTACCAGCCCAAGCCAGCGAAATGATTTACCTTTGGGGCGCAGGAAAAGCGCCAAGCCAAAACCCAGGATCAGGAAGACATATGGTATCGACAAAACATGGGGATGAAGGTCAGCCAGTAAGAATGAAAACAGCGGGAACTCACTGATCACCTCTCTGCCAAACCCAGAAAAATCATAATCCTGGATCACCCGGGAAGCGCGCCACCACCACCAATGGCCAAATGAGTCCCCCATAGGCGGATCAACCAGATTCTGGATATCCAGCCAATTCCAGAAAGGCGAGCTGGTCTGATCAGGCGCCCCTTGCCAGAAAAGTCCTTTGGAGTGTAGGTAATGCAGGAAACCTTCCCAATTGCTGAGGATCAGGGTAAAAAATGGGCCTAATAAGGCCGGCAGGAGTTGAGAGGTTTTTTTGCCAGTCCTCAACGCCAGCAGGTTATACAAAACACCAAAAGAGCCCACTGCAGTCAACCCAAACGTTAGCGATACACCCAGATTGAAGGCAACACTGCCGAGTGTGCCGGCAAACTTGGCCAGCATCGCAACCAGCACATAGCCAAAGTAATAATAAGAAATCGCATAACCAGACAACCAGGGATCATGGGGGGGCAGGCTTTCAGAATACAAGATAGCATTGATAAATGCCAGCTCCATCGGTTTTTCTGTCCCAAGGATCTCGGGGTTCAAAGAACGGATCAGGGCCCAGCCAGCAAAAGCCGCCAGAAAGAGGAGTTCAGTGGTCAGAATCAAACGCCAGCGGGATTGGATCCAATCTCGCAAGTCATCAATCCCTTTCTTTTGAAGAACCAGAAAAGCAGCTCCAATAACCAGGAGCAGCGTAAAGAGCAATCCAGCCAGGTTATTGGCTGTAAACCCAAGACGTCCCAGTATCCAGTACAAATAACCCCAGAACATCAAACCAAATATCTTTGCAAAGGTAAATCCGCGGCCCGGGATATCAGAGAGCACATGAAATAACAGGGGAAAAACTATCCATCCCAAAGCAGTGACAAGCACATACCAGGCTATGAAATCAAGCATAATATTTCCTAATCAGCTACTGAGATCGTTTGATAGATAGTAGTCTCCCGGCTTTGATAAACCACCTGCCAAAGGGTACCAAGGCCTTGATCAAACTTACTTATACCCTCTGGAAGAGATTTGGCACGCTCCAGCTGGCCGACAATAATATAACTGACATGATACTTCTCAAGGAATTCCCTGGCTGCTCCCAAATCGGCCGTATCATAAAAGACGTTCACGTCCTCCACCCTGGAAAAGACCCAGTCATGAGGAGTCAGGGTTCGCTGTTGGCGCTGGTGCCAATTCCATCCCACAACGCCCGGCAGCCCTGTATATACAGTGTACCTTGTGGCCCAGTGGTATTCAACCTGATTGGCTTCCACAATAACTGGCGATCCTTGAATATTATCCTGCATCCAGCGGATCGCTTCATAATCCTGGGATAGATCCAGAGCTGTATCCAGATCATGATAAGTGGCATACTTCATGAACTCCATACCATCCAGAGTATGAGGTGCATCTGCCACCATCCTGTCTTTGATCTTTGCCACACCACCCAAAATCGGGTAAAGGGCAGCCCCGCTCAGTAATATCATAAACAGAACTCTCCATGTGATCCAGAAAGGTGATTTCCAATTTTTTGCCATGGGGATCAACCAGAAAAGGGCAGCAGCAGCGCTGACTGACATCAAGGTCCAGGCTTGCAGGTAGAACTTGAATACCGTGTTCATCCGGCCAATATCGCCTTCCACATACACCAGCTCCACCATCAGAGTGATCGCCAGACTGGTGCCGATCAGAAATAGAACGACTCCTTTCATCAGGCTCTGCCCGGGCCGCAATATCAACACCAGGGCCCAAACCATAACCGGAAGGACGAACCAGATGATGTGAACGCCACCGCCGATAAGAGTGAACCCACCCACAGATAAATCATTTTCGAGGGTGACTCCAAAGCTAATTATGATCACCATCATGATCAACAAACCAGCGATGATCAGCTCCCGGTATTTCTTCAATTCTCTGAGTGCCGAAACTGGCGTTTTCGCCATCCAATCCACAGTTTCCGCAAACATCCAGCTGACAAGGATCAGCAGGAAAAATCCCCAATGAGTAAAATACTCTCCCAGCGGAGTGTGAGTACCAAACCAGGGTTTGATGCTGGTGTATCCTTCACCGTACCAGTTTGCATAGGGCTGAAAAGTGATGAAAGCAAAAACGAGGAAAAGCAGCAGTCGCAGCGCTGGATTGAACCAGTTGTATCCCTGTTCTTTGCTTTCCTGCCACCAGGCATAGATCAGGGCGGCAGTCCCCAGGGCCAGGTA
>JAGHAU010000267.1 GCA_021161345.1 Anaerolineales bacterium
GAATTAAACCACACGCTCCGCTGCTTGTGCGGGTCCCCGTCAATTCCTTTGAGTTTTAACCTTGCGATCGTACTCCCCAGGCGGTGAACTTATCGCGTTAGCTGCGACACCGATGATTATTACACCACCGACATCAAGTTCACATCGTTTACGGTATGGACTACCGGGGTTTCTAATCCCGTTTGCTACCCATACTTTCGCGTCTTAGTGTCAGGAACGACCCAGAAGGCCGCCTTCGCCACTGGTGTTCCTCCCGATATCTACGCATTTCACTACTACACCGGGAATTCCACCTTCCTCTATCGTCCTCTAGTCTGGCAGTTTTGAGCAACCTCTCCTAGTTAAGCCAGAAGATTTCATACCCAACTTACCAAACCACCTGCACGCGCTTTACGCCCAATAAATCCGGATAACGCTCGCCTCCTACGTATTACCGCGGCTGCTGGCACGTAGTTAGCCGAGACTTATTCCTGAGGTACCGTCCTTTCTCTTCCCTCAGAAAAGTGCTTTACAACCCGAAGGCCTTCATCGCACACGCGGCGTTGCTGCATCAGACTTTCGTCGATTGTGCAAGATTCCCTACTGCTGCCACCCGTAGGTGTCTAGCCCGTGTTTCAGTGCTAGTGTGGGGGGTCACCCTCTCAGGTCCCCTAACCGTCATCGCCTTGGTAGGCCATTACCCTACCAACTAGCTGATGGTACGCAGGCCCCTCCTAAAGTGGCACTGTAGCCTTTCGTCCACAGAACCTTTACTTCAAAAGCATCTAATCTTAAGAAGCACATAGGGCATTAGCCTCAGTTTCCCGAGGTTGTTCCCTTCTTTAGGGCAGGTCACCAACGCGTTACTCACCCGTTCGCCACTAAGAGCTCTCGAGTAAACTCAAGAACATCTTCGTTCGACTTGCATGTATTAGGCACGCCGCCAGCGTTCATCCTGAGCCAGGATCAAACTCTCCGCAAAAATTATCCCACAACGAAGTGGGATTAGATTACGAAGTTCTATCTCAAAGATTTGTTTTTTGCTGTTTTTGGCTTTCTATCACTATTCAGCTGTTAAGGTACAAGGCCCTTTTTAAGAGCGGGTTCTATTCTACCACCCGCGATATACAGCGTCAAGGGCAGTCAACATAGAGAACAAAAGACCCTGCCGATATTTCCTTGAAGAAAATCGGTTATACATCTGCGCATTTCTGCGCTTCCGCACAGGGTCTGCATTCTTTCGGTTTTTTAGATTTGCCTTTTTATGGGCGAAATCTTTGTAAATCAAACCTGCATCATTATAGTGCTTAATCACCTCTTGTCAAGGTGAATCAAAAACAATTATTGAGCAATATTTTTTATCCCCTTTAATCCATTTCCTGGCGGCCCATTAATGCGCGCAGCAAAGTGTTTTGATCGGCATATTCCAGGTCTCCACCCATTGGCAAACCCCTTGCCAGGCGGGTGACCTTAATGTCAAATCCGCTCAGCTGCTGCTGCAAATACATCCCGGTCGCATCCCCTTCCATGCTGGGATTTGTGGCGATGATGATTTCCTTGATCTCTCCTGCGCGAACCCTACCGATCAACTCCTTGATCTTGAGGTCATCTGGAGTGATGCCCTCCACTGGCGACAGCGCTCCATGCAGGACGTGATATAAACCGGAATATCCGGAGGTCCGTTCCAGGGCCGGCACATCCAGCGGCTCTTCGACAACACAGATCACCTGCCTGTCCCGGTTCTCATTCCCGCAAATACCGCACTGTTCCTGGCCGGCGTTCATCATATTAAAACAAACCGGACAGGTGTCAGTTCCTGATATCAAGTTCAGCAATGAATCCGCCAGTTTTTTGGACAGGTCGCTATCCCTGGTCCGCAGCAAATAAAAAACCAGGCGAGCCGCTGTTTTAGGGCCAATGCCTGGCAGCCGCGCAAATGCATCAATACATTGTTGGATGGGTTCTGGCAGCATTATCTCTGTCTCCTTACTTTTAGAAAGGAAGTCCCTGTCCAGCGAGGGGACCCAGTTTGCTTTCAGCTAGTTTCCTGGATTCATCCAGGCCCTGGTTGATTGCCGTCAAGATCAGGTCTTCCAGAATTTCCTGATCACCATCTTCAATCAATCCCGGATCAACACTAACAGACAATACTCGCTGATCCCCGGTCACAACCACCTGAACTGCACCGCCTCCTGCGGATCCAGCAACCTGTTCCTCAGCCAGCTGTTCCTGGGCTTTGACCATCTGCTCCTGCAGCTGCTGGATCTGCTGCATCACACCCTGCCCGCCCAGACCGCTCCCACCGCTTTTGGACCTTTTAGCCATTCTGTCCTCCTGACACAAATAAGAATTCTCTGGAGCTAATTATCATCCTCACCTGACACCAGTGTACCTCCCAGGTCCCTGACAACGGCAGCAACCAGGCCATCAGGATCCACCCCATCCGGCAAATCTGCCTGGTCCTTTCCTCCCACAACACAGAGGATGGGAAGCCGGACACCAATAACTTTTTCGATCGCATCTTCAGTGATTTTTATATGGTCTCCGCCATCGATCTTTTCCTTGATGGCATTACTCTGGAAACTGAGCACGAGCTGGTTATCCTTGATCCCCAAAGGCTTGCATGAGTTCAGGATTCCCTGCGTAACAGGATTCACATCCCTGACTCCTTCCAGGATCTTTCTCCACTGCTGCAATACGGTCAGCGGCTGCTGTCCTTTTTTTTCAGGTTTATCCCGAGGTGGTTCCTGCTGGGAAGGCGCCTGCTTCCGGGGTGTTGTCCGGGGTGTTGTCCGGGTTGTTTCCTGGGCAGGTTTTGGGCTGGACTTTTTAGCTCTTGTTTGGGGCATTCCAGATACTCCCAAGTCCGATCCTTCCTTATTGATCACTTCCAATCCCTCCAAAAAAGCCATTTCCAGGGGCAGTGTTGGCTGCCAGGAAGCGCCCCGATCGTTCGCAGCGTTATTAAAAACGCGGATCAGGTCCAGCAATTCTTTCATCGAGATTTTATTACTGTGGGACGATATGGTCGGGAGTAAATTCTCCGGCACATCGATCCGATCCGCATTATCCATTTTCATCAACAGGACATTTCTGAAATAGGCCACCACCTGTTTTGTGAACTGAACAGGATCATTCCCCCGTTCAGCTGATTGATTCAGGGTGTTCAGCCCTTTTCCCGAATCCCCTACCAGCATCGCGTCAACAAAATTCAACACCGCCTGATCCGGTGACGTGCCCAGGATCTGGTGGACCAACTCTGCCGTGATCTCGTTTTCGGCACTGGACAACTGGTCCAGGATGGATATTGCATCCCGCAAACTCCCTGTGGCCTGGCGGGCGATCAAACGCAGCACATCCTGGCCGACAGTAATCTTCTCCGCGGCGGCCATATTTTCTAATTGCTTCACAATCTCATCCACAGAAATCCTTCTAAAATCATGCCGCTGGCAGCGGGAGATCACTGTAATAGGAATGCGGTGGATCTCAGTGGTTGCCAGGATGAAGATAGCGTGGGCCGGTGGTTCTTCCAGGGTCTTTAAGAGGGCATTGAATGCAGATGTGGAAAGCATATGCACTTCGTCAATTACATAGACTTTGAATCGCCCCACATTGGGAGAAAAATTGATCTTCTCCCTCAAATCACGGATATCATCCACGCTGGTATTTGAAGCGGCATCGATTTCTATCAGGTCCAGGAACTCGCCTTTGATCACTGATTGGCAATTTGCGCATTCGTTGCAAGGGCGTGCAGCCGGATCCTCTGCCAGGCAGTTTGCAGCCTTAGCCAAAACCCTGGCTGTGCTGGTTTTCCCTGTGCCCCGCGGGCCAGAGAAGATCTGGGCATGGGAAATCCGGTCCCGGCGGACAGAGTTCTTCAATGTAGTAATTATATGGTCCTGGCCAATTACCTCATCCCAATCGCCTGGTCGCCATTTTAGATAGAGAACTTGAGACATAGATTAACACCCTGATGGATAATTGGAGTAGGAGAATTTTAACCTTGCATTCTTTAGTTTATCAGAAGGGGGGCAGAGGGTCAATCAAAGCGATACTCTCAACTCCAGCAGGGGATAAAAAAACCTCTCGGTCTGGCATTAATCTTGCACAAACATATAGATCAGTCGAGGGGATTTATTCTTTCTTGACGCTATTTGCCTATTATGCTAGTATCAAATCAACCCTGATTGATTTGATATCTTGAATAGATGCTCAAACAAAGAGGGGAAGGACCCCCACAAGGAGAGACAGTTAGATGAAAAAAACCAGCCTGATCATCCTTATCGTTATTATCTCGGCGCTTTTGTTCTCGGCTTGCACGATGTCTGCATCCACACCGCCGCCAATGACACCCACCACCAACTTGAGCGAGATTGCCCGCCAGGCGACTGAAACGGCAGTTGCTAAGACCCCAAAAGCAGGTGGAACACAGGCACCTGGGGCAACAGAAGAGTCCATGACAGACCCCACTGCTGCCGTCTCAGAAGCTGTCGAACCAACCAGTACACCAGAACCAACCTCTGCAGTTGGGGATACCGAAACCGCGGATCCAGAGGTGTACGAATACGCTGTACCGGATTCTTACACACTGCATGAAGGGGAGTTCATTTATTGTATAGCCCGCCGGTTTAACATCCATCCGGAAGATCTCGAAGTTTATAACGGCTACGAAAGCGGCACCCTCCTTTATCCGGGGGACACTCTTCAGATCCCTTCTGGCAGCCGGGCTTGGGTTGGTGATCGCGCTCTACAGTATCACCCATCAAATTACACTGTTATTTACGGAGATGCTTTATACTCAATTGCCTGCCTCTACGGAGATGTTGATCCCAGGGCAATTGCCGCGGCCAATGACCTGGATATAGACCAGGTTCTGACCCCGGGGACTGTGCTTCAAATCCCCTGAACCAGATCACATGATAACCAAACGAGCAGCCTGAGATCCAGACTGCTCGTTTTTTTGATTAATCCTCCCGCAGTAATGGGTAACTTCAATTCTATCTCTACGTTATAATTAAAGACATCAACACCAATAAAGGAAGTAGCCGATGAAGAGAGCTGTCAGTGTAAGTTTGGGATCCAAATCACGCGACAAAAAGGTCGTTACTACCCTTCTCGGGGAAGAAGTCTCCATCGAGCGCATAGGGACAGATGGCGATGAAGAAAAAGCCTATCAGCTTTATTGTGAACTGGATGGAAAAGTAGACTCCTTTGGCGTAGGAGGAATTGATCTCTATATCCATGCCCTTAAACGGGATTATCCTCTGTATGCCGGATTAAAACTCATCCGGGATGTTAAAAACACCCCGGTAGTCGACGGCGGGGGCTTGAAAGCCACCCTGGAAGCCAGGATCATGCAGGATGTGGAAAAACAGCTGGGAGATATCATTCAGCCCAAGACCGTTCTGTTAGTAGCGGGCCTAACCCGCGGGGGTATGACCAGATCCTTTATCGATGCAGGATATCAATTAACTTTTGGCGATCTGATGTTTGGGTTGCAGATCCCTATCCCGATCTATACCGTACCGATGGCAAACTTCGCGGCCGCCATCCTTTTACCCATTGTCGGTAGAATGCCAATTAAAATGCTTTACCCCACCGGAGAAAAACAACTTGAAGTAGTACCAAAATACGAGAAATATTACGCCGCAAGTAAGGTGATCGCCGGAGACTGGCTGTACATCATGCAGCATGCACCGGATGACCTTTCGGGCAAAGTGATCGTCACCAATACGACCACTGAAGCAGATGTCACATTCCTAAAGGATCGCGGTGTGGATTTCCTGATTACAACTACACCTGTCCTGGACGGTAGGTCTTTTGGGACCAATATGTTTGAAGCCGCCCTGGTAGCTGCGGCAGGAAAGAACCGACCTTTGACGACCCCGGAACTTGACCAGATCATTGATCAACTTAGTCTGAAAGCCCAGATCCAGGATCTACGATAATGGATGCAATTGTGCTGGCAGGCGGAGTGCCTGGCCCAGATTCAGCTCTTTACCCTGATACCAAAGGCAAGGCCAAAGCCATGCTCGAAATTGGCGAAAAATACATGATCCAATGGGTGTTGGATGCCCTGGATCAGGCAGACACAATTGACAGTATAGTGATAGTAGGTTGTGAGGACAGGCAGGCCGAGATCCATTCAAATAAGATCATCACTTTCAAACCATCTACTGAGGATATCATTCTCAACTTTCAGCGCGGAGCTGCCGCAGTCCTGGAACACGACCCCGGTGCAGAATCCGTCGCAGTAGTTTCTTCGGATATACCACTGATCACTGTCGAGGGAATCAACTGGATCATCAATTCATCGCTGGCTGGCAATGAAGATCTCTATTATTGTGTCGTTGAACAAAGCCAGATGGAAAAGCGCTTTCCTGGATCCGCCAGGTCCTATGTCAAGCTGCGGGACATGAATGTCTGCGGCGGGGATCTTGCCGTGATCAACTTGGAATTATACAAATCAAAGAAAGATTTCTGGCGGAAGATCTTCGAGGCCAGGAAAAGCTATTTACATCAGGCCCGATTAATTGGATTTGATATTCTGATCCTGCTGCTCTTGCGGCGATTGACATTCAGCGATACGGTCAAGAGAGTGACACGCCGCCTGGACATTACCGGACAGGGATTGATCTGCCCCTACCCGGAGATCGCGATGGATATCGATAAACCTCATCAATTAGAGCTTGCCCGAAGAGAATTATCCTGATCCCATGTCACTGTCTACACTATTAGAAAAAGACGCCCATTATTCTGAAAAGATCCGCATCCCGGAGGATAGACCCTGGATAAAAAGGATTGCGGCTTTTCTGGCTCACTCCGGAGATTCCTGGTTCTGGGGCCTGGCATTGATCCTGCTGTGGTTTATTGGTCCTAGCGATTGGCATCCGCAGATCGCTTTATTATTCCTGGGAATCTTCTTCACCGCCATCAGTGTATTGATCTTGAAATTCCTGGTGAAACGGCCCCGACCCGAAGGAGAATGGGGGCAGGTCTACCGCAGCTCAGACCCACATTCCTTCCCTTCCGGCCACGCAGCCCGGGCAACCATGTTGACCGTGATCATGTTCCTGACCGGTTTCTGGTGGATTGGTTTGATCATGGTGGTCTGGACGCTGCTGGTGGATATTTCACGAGTAGGACTGGGTGTGCATTACTTCTCAGATATATTGGTCGGCACACTGATCGGGGTCGTGATGGGAGTATTGGCGGTGTACGTTTTCAATCTCTTCTAAAGAAGGGTGCAAAATCGTTTTGTGACTTGGTGACGGGGGGACATGGTGGCGTGGAGACCGGGTGACTTGGAGCTAAAGAATCCACTTATCAGGATATTTATTCATTTTTACAATAATTCCCAAGATATGATCATAAATATTGATTAAGTGGTCAGCCTTTTTAACTGACAGATAGGCGCATTCCCTGCTAAAGGATAACCAAACCTGTGTCTCTGCGGCTTCTGCTTCAACAAGATTTAAGCAATTGATAAAAGCTGCCTGATATCTCCTTCTTCTCCAAGCTTCTGAAAGGTTCGAACAAACTGATCTAGAGGATCGCCCGATTTGATCTACCAGTGAATAGGTTTCTTCTTTTGGAAACGACTTTGACAGATGAAATATACGCATTGCTGCATCAAAAGCAAGTTGATACACTTCCAGATCGGTGTGATATAGAATTTTCTCCCCCATAGTATTTCTCTCAAAAAATAATATCCCTACATAATCACCTTAACATCATATATCTAAACCACAAAAATTTAAATACTCTTGCCTTTTCTCCCAGTCTCCTCGTCCGCCTTTAAGCATACGC
>JAGHAU010000187.1 GCA_021161345.1 Anaerolineales bacterium
GAGTTGATCTCCTCATAGTATGATAATAAAGACCCATGACAGAGAAAAAGATCAAATCATTCGGCCTCTGGCCCTCAAAAATCACAGCTGATCTATTTGCCAATTTACTGAAGATCAGTGAACCTGTCTGGGGGCAGGACGGGGCCCTGTTCTGGCGGGAGCGGTCTTCTTCCCTGACCAAGATCAATATGGCTGTTCCCGGATCTGGCGATATTCATCAGGTAAGCGGCGATTTGAATATTGGAGGGGAGCTGCTCTATGGCGGCGGCGGATATACAACCCAAGAAAATTCATTAATCGTAATTGATAAGGCAACTCACCAGCTGTATCGAATTAATCCCGAAAAAGCTACAGCCGATCAATTGACATCGTCCCTGCTAAGCGCAGCATCCCCCAGATCATCCCCGGATGGGAAATACATTATATTCGTGCACTCTGACGGAGATATTGACGCTATTTATATCAAGGGGTTGTTTGACTCATTACCAGCCCGTCCTCTAATCTCCGGATCAGATTTCTACAACTACCCCCGCTGGCATCCCGACAACAGCCGAATCGCCTGGATCAGCTGGGATCATCCCCATATGCCTTGGAATGAAAGTTATTTATGGTTAGCTGAACTGGAAAATTCTAATGGGGTTGGACTTGACTTAGCTTCAAAAAAACTTGTAGCCGGCGGCAGCGGAATCTCTGTACTACAGCCTGAATTCTCACCTGACGGCCGATATCTGGCTTATATTTCCGAACAAGATGGCTGGTGGCAAATATTTCTCCTGGACTTACAAACCTGGCAAAAGCAACAGCTAACCGGTGTTAATGCTGAACATGGACTGCCCGCCTGGCTGCAGGATCAACAGTCCTTCCAATTCAGCCCTGACAGCAGACGGATATACTTCCTGCGAAACCAGCAAGGGATTCGTACGCTATGGTCCCTGGATCTGGTCTCAAATCAGGAAAGGATGATCCAACTCGATGAAACCTACACCTGGTTAGAGGATATTTCTATCTCTCCGGATGGCAGTCGTCTTGCCCTGGTCGCATCCACTGCTGATCTCCCTGCCCGCTTGATCACAGTAAACCTGAAGGGGAAAACAGAGATCATCCGCCACTCCACACCGGTCCACATACCAAGAGATTCCTTTTCAATACCGGAACCAACTTCCTGGATCAGTCAGGAAGGACAGGAAATCCATGGCCTATTCTATTCTCCCCAAAACCCCCGGTACTGCGGTGAAGGGAAGCCTCCCCTGACAGTGATCATTCACAGCGGCCCAACCAGACAAAAATGGGTGGATTTCCAGCCCCGGACACAGTACTTTACCAGCCGTGGGTATGCAGTCTTGGAAGTCAATTATCGCGGCAGCACAGGATATGGCAGGGAGTACCGCCAAGCCCTGGAGGGGAATTGGGGAGTTATTGATGTTGATGATTGTCTGAGCGGAGCAACTCACCTGGCTGATCATGGTCGTGTAGATCGGGAGAATATGGTCGTTATGGGCAGCAGCTCTGGTGGACTGACTGTATATCAGATCCTGGTGAAATATCCTGGAGTATTTAAGGCAGGAATCGTTTTATATGGAATAGTCAATCACCTTTCTCTGCTGCAAAACCCTCCGAAATTTGAGCGCCATTATTCCGATTGGCTGATCGGTCCCTACCCGGAGGCAGAAGACCTCTACCACCAGCGCTCTCCGATCTTCTTTGCTGACAACATTCAGGATCCAATTGCGATCTTCCAGGGGGGCAAAGACCAGATCGTTCCCCAGGACCAAGCTGAACAGATCGTCTCAGCTCTAGAAAAGAATCAAGTGTCATATCTTTATCGTCTCTACCCCGAAGAAGGTCATAGTTTTAAACGAATCTCTACCCTGGAGGATTTTTACTCTCACCTTGGTATTTTCCTGGAAAAACATCTCATCGGATGAATTCAATATCGTATTATCTTTAACTGCCCAAAGTTCAGGAAGCCTTATAATATGGCTGGTTGGACGGATCATAAACTCAGCATACATCCTCCAATAAATCAAATCCCTCACTTGTAATTTCGCACCAAGGAAGGTATATGTGAATAAGAAAATCATCGTTTTGGGAGCCGGGTTGGTTGGCAGTGCCATCGTATATGATCTGGCCCGGACCAAAGAGTTTCAGGTGACCGCCGCTGATATCAACACCAATTCCCTGGAGAAAATAGCTGATCTGCCGGGGGTGAAAACAGAACAGTCTGATCTTTCCAATCCAGATACCCTCCGATCCCTCATCAAAGATTGTGACCTCGTGATCTGCGCAGTTCCAGGTTTCATGGGATATCAGACCCTGGAAACAGTCATCTCTGCCGGAAAGAATGTTGTAGACATTTCCTTTTTCCCTGAAGATCCATTTGGCCTGGATGATTTGGCTAAAGAAAAAGGCGTGACCGCTGTGGTTGACTGCGGTGTTGCACCAGGGCTGTGCAACATCATCGCTGGATATGTCGCAGATAAGCTCGACGAACCAGCCTATTATCATTGTTACGTTGGCGGGCTGCCAGAGATCAGGGAGTGGCCTTTCGAATATAAAGCCGTCTTTTCCCCGGCAGATGTGCTTGAGGAATATACCCGTCCTGCCCGGTTGGTCGAAAACGGCCAGGAAGTGATCTACCCCGCACTTTCCGGGATCGAATTAATTGATTTTCCAGAAGCCGGCACACTTGAGGCTTTCAATACAGATGGCCTGAGGACCCTTCGCCATACACTTGGCTTCCCAACAATGAAAGAAAAAACCCTTCGCTACCCGGGACATGCCAATTTAATGCGTACCTTCCGGGAGAGTGGTTTTTTCAGTTCAGATCCAGTAGAAGTGGATGGCAGCCAGGTGATACCTTTATCCCTTACCTCCAGATTGCTTTTTGATCAATGGTTTATGAAGGAGGGAGAAAAGGATCTGACGGTGATGCAAGTGGTGCTCCAGGGTAAGGAGAAAAACAAACAGATCGTCTATCAATACGATCTACTTGATCATTTTGATCAGGAAACCGGGATCACATCCATGGCCCGGACCACTGGATATACCTGCACAATTGTCGCCCGGCAATTATTAAAAGGAATGATCCCCAATCAGGGTATCTGCCCTCCGGAATTCCTGGGGAATATACCCCATCTTTTTGAAGATCTGCTGCTTGAATATCAGAAACGGGGAATCAACCTGGTAGAAACGATCAAATAAGCCTTTTAGATCTCATCTCTGCACTACATATAGGTATTGATGAACAATGATTTGGATCCATTAATCCAACTGGCCGTCTCATTAGGTGCCAGTAAAGCTCATATTATATCCAGTGACAAAATTGTCGTGGAAGACCAATTAGCGCAAAAATGTATTGAACCGCAATGTGAGAATTACGGCCAGTCCTTCAGCTGCCCACCTCATGTGGAAGGTCCAGCATTCTTTAGAGAGTTGACAAAGTCCCACCCAAGGGCACTTATCATTCAGCTTGTGATCCCTGCCTTGATGCTTCTCTCCTGGGAACGGCTTGGTGTGGGCAAGGTTTTGCATGAACTGGTTGCAAACGTTGAACTGGAAGCAAGAAAAATGGGCTATGCCAGATCATCTGGATTTGCCGGGGGTTCCTGCAAAGAGCTATTCTGCCAGGATCATCTCAGCTGCCGCAGGGTCGAAGAAAATGGCCCCTGCCGACACCCAGATCTGGCTAGACCTTCCATGTCTGGATATGGGATCGACGTGTTCCAACTGATCAAGAGCTGCGGATGGAAAACAAATTTCAATCATGAAGAAGGGCTGCCGGCTGAAGACCAATTATCCTGGGTGGCAGGTCTGGTCATGCTAGGTTAATGAATACTAAAGAAGAATTTATCTTGAAGGGAGTGAAAGATGCCAAAATTGAAAATCGAAGGCGTAGGCGAATATGAGGTTCCAGTAGGAACCCGGTTGGTGAATGCCCTGGAAGATAACGGTGGAGAACCTCTCCACCGCTGCGGCGGGTATGCCCGCTGTACCACCTGCCAGGTGGAATTCCTTACTGGCGAACCAGAAACCATGACCGAGGCTGAACGGACCAAATTAGAAAACAAAAAAGACGCCCTTGGGAAGATCCGCCTATCCTGTCAGATCACTGTGAACCATGATATGCATGTCAAAGTGCTGATGCCTTTCAGCAAAAGCGGCCTCGACGATCCCGGTTCCAGGCCAGAAGATCATATTACACCCTGAGGCAGGAAATCGATGACGAATAATAATACAATCATCCCAACTGGATTAAAGACCTGGTTTGTAATCCATTTTGTGGCGGATATGTTTTTTGCCATCCCGCTGATTTTTTTCCCGGAAGTTATCATGCCCTGGTTTGGCTGGGGAGCGATCGACCCGGTTATGCCCAGGCTGGTGGGGGCAGCCCTGCTGGGTATTGGGGGAGAGTCCCTCTTCAGCAGGAATGCCTCCCGGGATGCATTCAAGTCGCTTCTTCGGCTCAAGATCATTTGGGCTTCTGGCGCGATCCTGGCTCTGGGATTGGGTATTGTAAAAGGCGCCCCTCCCGCAGCCTGGGGATTCCTGGCAATATTTATCGGTTTTCTGGGAATTTGGGTGTTCTACAGGATAAAGCTGACCGACCCAGTTTAAAAAAATAAAGCCCTCGAGATGAGGGCTTCTTTGATCCATACGATTAGCGATTAATTTTCACTCGTTTTCAGTGCTTCCTCGATGGCCAGCCGGAAATTCTCGATCGGCTGGTTACCGCGCAGCAATACTCCATTCACCAAAAATGATGGCGTTCCAGTAATTCCGTTCTGACGGGCCAGACTTTCATCGTCAGCTGCTACTGATTGGTAGGTGCGGTCTGCCAGGCAGTTTTCAAATTGATTCAAATCCAGATCCAGGAGTTCAGCATACTCGATCAATTTATTGGAGTTGTCCGCAGCCCGGTTGCCGAAAAGGTTGAGCTGGTTGGAAAATACCAGGTCATGGAAAGTCCAGAAATTATCCTGTTCTCCAGCACAGTAAGCAGCTTCCGCAGCTTGTAATGTCGCGGCCGATCCCAGCAACCCACCCACACTGTGAAACTCCAGATATACTATGCCGGTGTCGATGAATTCCTTTTCAAGCAGTTTTTTGGTTCCCAGAGCAAAATCAGCACAGTGGGTGCAGCCAAAATCAGAAAATTCTTGAATGACTACCGGTGCATTTGGATCTCCCAATCCTCTCAGTTCGCTCTGCTGGTATGCTTCCAGGTCAGGTATTGTAACTTGATTAGAAGATATGATTGCATAAACGATCGCACTAACTACCAGAACAACGCCAACACCCATGATCCAGATAATGATATTATTCTGACGCTGCCTTTTCCGGCGGCGTTCCTGAATAGCTTGTTTGGAACTCATAATAATTCACCTCTTGTGTAATACAGTTAATGTACCCATTTTACACACAGATTGGTAAAAAAACACACTTCTAATAAAATATTAAGGAAATAAGTACTTCCGCTCCTGGTGCCATTTAAATCAAAAATCCACCGTCTCCGGTGGATTTTTGATTAATTGAATGGATTAATCCCTTTTTCTTTTTCTAACGATCACCTTGGTCAACTCTGCTGCGATTGATGGTCCTAACAACAGGGGCAGGATTATCTCCCACTGGGTCCAACCCAGGGGTGCTGTATCAAAAATAACCTGCAGAAATGGCAAATAAACAACCGCCAGCAGCAAAACCAGAGAGGAAAGAATTGCCCAATTCATGACCTTATTTTTGAAAATGCCAATCTTAAGGATCGGAACTCTCTCTGACCTAGCAGTAAAGGCCCGCAGCAGTTCCGAGAATGAAAGGGTCACAAATGCCATTGTAGTGGCCATCTCCGGATAATAGGTCAATCCGATCCAATAGGCGCCCAGCGTGACTGCTGTTATTGCCACTGTTTGAATACTGATACCGGTAAGCATAAATCGATTCAGGATCGGCTCTTCCGGATCCCTGGGAGGCTGCTCCATCAAGTCTGGATCCCCTTTCTCAAGACCAAGCGCCAGGGCAGGAGCGCCGTCCGTGATCAAGTTCAGCCATAGGAGCTGAATAGCGCTCAGGGGAGATTTCCATCCCAGCATGGTAGCCAGGAATATGGTGGCGATCTCAGCGATATTGCAGGACAAGAGGAAATAAACGAATTTCCGGATATTGCTGTAAATCACCCTGCCTTGCTCTACAGCAGAGACAATGCTGGCGTAGTTATCATCAGTCAGCACCATATCGGCGGTTTCCTTGGCTACATCCGTACCTGTGATGCCCATTGCGATTCCGATATCGGCCTTCTTAATCGAGGGCGCGTCATTGACCCCATCTCCGGTCATGGCAACAACTTCGTTATTGGATCTAAAAGCATCCACAATGCGAACTTTATGTTCTGGGGATACCCGGGCAAATACATCGGTGTTTTTTACAACTTCCTTCAACTCTTCATCAGAGAGTTCATCCAGTTCTTTCCCGGTTATTACCAGGTGACCGGTTTGGAGCAAACCAATTTCCTGGGCAATGGCCTTGGCAGTATTGGGATAATCTCCAGTGATCATCGCTGTCCGTATTCCAGCTTCGCGAGCAATCTGCAGTGCTGGCAGGACCTCAGGACGGGCAGGATCGATCATACCCAGCAAACCCACAAAGATCAGCTCCTCTTCGATCTCCGCGCTCAGATCGCCATTTTGGTAATATTCCAGGTCTTTCACTACCCGGTATGCAACACCAAGCACTCGCAGCGCCTGGGAGGTCATCCGGTCATTAGCAGCCAGGATACGGCTCCGCTGTTCCTTATTCAAGGGGACTGCAACATCATCCCGGCTCTGGTAATGAGTGCAGCGTTCCAGCACTACATCGGGAGCGCCTTTTTGGGCGACCACATACCAGGCCTGCTGTTTCTGATCTAAAAACGGTGAAACATCTTCAGCCTCAGGCTGATTGATGGCATGCACAGTTACCATTCTTTTACGTTCAGAATCAAAGGGAATTTCTTCAATGCGGGGATAAGCCTGGGATAGGGGTGCCGGCAGCGCGCCGCCCTTGGCGGCTGCAACTAACAGGGCTCCTTCCGTGGGATCTCCAACCATCCGGACAGTTTTCTTGCCGTTCTCGTCATAATCTGTTTCCAGGATAGCATCGTTATTTAATGCGCCGATCCACAGAGCGGTTCGGATGCCCGGATAATCCTCGGCGAGGTCTACTACAGCACCATCATATAAAAATTCACCTTCCAATCCATATCCGGTTCCAGTAATATCCAAAAACTCGCCATCGACCGCGATATTGGTTACAGTCATTTCATTCTGGGTTAAGGTACCGGTTTTATCAGAACAGATTATGGTTGCCGAACCCAAGGTTTCCACAGACGATAATTTGCGCACCAGTGCGTTGCGGGCGATCATCTCCTGCATGCCCAACGCCAATGTGATCGTGACCACTGCCGGTAGTCCTTCCGGAACAGCCGCGATGGCCAAACTGACTGCAATAATGAACATATCCAGGGCCGGTGTGCCGGAGAACGTACCCTGCACAAAGATCAACCCGCTGATCACCAGAGATATCCAACCCAGGGTGCGTCCGAAGCTGTCCAGACGTTTTTGGAGCGGCGTATCACCTTCTTCCACTGCCTGGAGCATAGTCGCAATTTGCCCGATCTCAGTGGACATACCGGTATTGGTAACCAACCCCACACCGCGGCCATAGCTAACCACTGTACCGGTATACGCCATGGTCTTTCGATCTCCAAGGGCCGCATCTTCTTCCAGCTCCAGCTGAGCGTTTTTAGTCACTGCCACAGACTCACCGGTCAGGGCAGCTTCTTCTATCCTGAGATTTACTGTTTCCAGCAGGCGCACATCAGCAGGTACATAATTGCCTGCCTCCAGGAACACGATATCGCCCGGCACAACCTCCCGGGCAGGGATCGCCTGACGGTGCCCATCACGGAGCACATTGGCATCCGGGGAGGCCATTTTTTTCAGCGCGGCCAAGGCTTCTTCCGCTCTGCTCTCCTGGACCACTCCCAGGGCAGCATTCAGAAGAACGATCGTCATAATGGCTGCGGCTTCTACCCAATCGCCCAGCACCGCGGATATCACTGCCGCTACCAGCAGCAAGATAACCAAAAAATTGGCGAATTGTTCATAGATCCTAATCCACATGCTGGTAGGCGGCGCTTCCTGGAGCTCGTTCTTCCCATAGGATTTGATCCGATTTTCTACCTCTGCGGCTGATAAACCATGCTCTCGGTCAACCTCCAGCTTGGAGATCACCTTGGCACTTTCTATTGCATGCCAAAATTCATTTAATTGTTTTTTTGAGTTTCCGTTTTGAATTTGTTCTTTACTCACGATTCAGTTCTCCAATTATCTCTTCGCAATAAATAAAAACAGCTGGAGACTTATTCTCCAGCTGTTTGGTCTTCAGTAGGTTCTAAGCCTCCAGGTACTTCAACGAAGAAATACCAATCGGGGATGGTTTCCAGCCGATCAGAGGGTTCAAAGATCGGACCGATCCGGACGCCTTTGACATCAGAGGAAACACCGTAGGTGTAGACCGGATAATACAAAAGCAGAGCTGGCAGCTGATCGTGGAATCTGACCTGGAAGTTCTTATATAATCTTGCTCTTTCGCCAATATCCAGGATGATCCGGGCTTGCTCCAAATATTCGCTGGCCCGGCGATCATTCCACATGGAATAGTTTTGTCCTCCGGTCGCTTGAGCCTGATGCCAGAAAGGATAGGGGTCTGGATCCGGCATACTGGTAAGATTCAGATCTACCAGAGCCGCCTCATAATCCCTATACTCCAACCTGTTCAACACTTCCTGGTATGGCAGAGCCAACAAGGTTACATCATATCCCAAGGCAGCCCAATTCTCCTGGATAGCCTGGGCGATCTGAGTGTGCAGTCCGGTTTCAGGATAGATCAATTCCAGTGATAAACGATCACCATCCTCATTGGTGCGGGCAAGACCGCCCTCTCCCGGGAAGGTATACCCAAGGTCACGAATGATCTTTACAGCTTTTTCTGGATCAAAATCATAGCGGGGAATGTTTTCATAATACCCCCAGGTTTTAGGAAAAATTGGACCATCAGCGATGATTGCCTGACCTTGATTGATATGATCGACCAGGTACTGCCGGTTGATTCCGTGCAGCAAGGCTTTCCGCATATCTACATCCTGCAAGTAGGGAGTTTCCGGGTTATCCAGATTCAATAAGACCAGGGACATTTCAGGCAAACGGCTGGTATAAAGTTTCAAATTCTCATCAGCTAGCGCGTCTCCCAGGATTTCTGCGGAGACCTCACCAATACCCTGGATCTCCCCCGCCTGGTAAGCATCCCAAACGGATTGATAATCGGGATAATAAAGGAAAGCAACCTGATCCAAAAAAGCTTCTTCTCCATAAAATTCCCGATTCTTCGATAATACTACTCCCGTGATCAGATCATCTTCGATGATCAGGTTGTTAAACTTGAATGGACCGGTCCCAACGGGCTGCAGATTAAAAGGGTCATCGACAATTTCCTGCACAGACAGATCGGCAAGCAAGTGTGAGGGCAATATTCCAAAATCAAGATAATCCAGGAACGGTGAGAAAGCTTCCGGTAGTCTGAATTGAATAGTCAGATCATCCAGAGCTATTACTTCGATCTCCTGCCAGAAAAGGGCCAGATCCTCCGGCACAGGAAAGTCCGGGTTTTTCAGTAAATTTACAGTAAATACCACGTCTTCACTGGTTAGCGGTTCGCCGTCATGCCAGAATGTGTCAGGGCGCAGTGAAAAATTATATACATCTCCATTCCTGGAGATGCCCCAGAATTCTGAAAGATCTGGTTGGGGAAATCCTGAACTATCAAACTGGATCAGGCCGCTGTAGATCAAACTGCTCGGGTCCTGATCTGGTGGGTTAAATATTGCCAGCAGCGGGTTTAAACGCATCAGCGAACCCACTATACCCTCTACATAGATTCCACCACTGGTTGGTTCTGGAGCTTCAACAAGCACTGGTTCTGCCTGCTGTCCCCACAATACAAATCCAATGACCACTAATGCCAGGACGATTATTAAAATCTGCCAGCGCAGTTTTTTTATTAATTTCATGGGCTTTTTCCTACTGTAGTGTAAGCCTTCTCCCCCCTTGGAGTTAAACCTAGCCGGAAAACATGGGGTCCCATATTTTCCGGCGATCCTATGGCATAGAAATGCGTTCTATATCAAGCCAGGCTTCATATTAAACTGTTACAATTACTGAGGCAATTGCCAATCCAAAAAACAAAACACTAAGTCCGATAGTTACACGGAATAAAGTCTTTTCAATTCCTCGACGGGCAGAGAACACACCGCCTGTATCGCCGCCAGTCAAACCGCCCAGACCTGCTCCCTTACTCTGAAGGATAACACTGGCAACCAAGGCGATGGATGTGATGATCAATCCGATATTTAAATATGTTGACACAAAAACCTCCCAGACCAACAGAAATCAGGATAATTGATCCCATTTCCACCAATCTATTTTCTTTAACACTGCTATTCTGATAACGAGCAGGGCGATTATACCTTCTCTACAGGGAGAACGTCAAGAAGGTCCTCTCCTACCGATTTCGGCCCAGAAAAGAAACACTATTAAAACTTCAAGTCCAATCCTAATCTACGGAACCCATTATGTTAGAAATCGCCATTAATCTTCATATGCACACCCGCCATTCAGATGGCACAGGAACTCATCAGAACATTGCCGAAGCCGCAATCAAAACCGGGTTGCAAGCTGTGATAGTCACCGATCATAATATCCTCGTTCAGGACCAGGAAGGATATTTTGCCATGGGAGAGGATTCTGTCCTGGTTTTGGTCGGAGAGGAGATCCACGACAATAATACTCAGCGAAGGAACAATCATCTACTGGTCTTTGGAGTGGACCATGAAATGGCAGATCTGGCCCAGGATACCCAGGAATTGATCACAAAGATCGATCAGGTAGGCGGGTTGTCATTTTTAGCCCATCCCATTGATCCTGCGGCGCCCAAGTTCAGCCAGGGGGACTTTTCCTGGGACAAGTGGGATGTAACTGGTTTTACTGGCATCGAACTTTGGAACGGATTCTCGGAATTTAAGACCAGACTAAAAAGCAACCTTGCAGCCCTCTGGTATGCCTTCAACCCTTCCAGGATCGCCCGCGGTCCGATTCCAGAAACAATAATGATCTGGGATAGATTGACCGCAGCTGGAAATAAGATCGTAGCGGTTGGTGGATCGGACGCCCACGCCATGCACGCCAATCTCGGTCCGGTAAAACGTACGGTTTTCCCATATCAATATCATTTCCAGAGTGTAAATACCCACTTGCTGCTCCCTGAAAACCTATCAGGAGATTTAAACAGAGACAAATCACTGATATATGACGCTCTGCGGCAGGGACATGCCTTTATTGGTTATGACCTGCTCC
>JAGHAU010000105.1 GCA_021161345.1 Anaerolineales bacterium
GGGCATTGATGAAATTGGTTATCCTGTTCGTATCAGTATAGGTCAAGAGGTCAACGTCGTCGATGAACAAAATCGCTGAACCAGAATTTAGGGTTGCGGTGAAATATTTGACAAAATTAGGCGCTGTGAGGAATATCTTGTTGGTTTGAATGGCGGCAAGGATGATACCAGGAATGTCGCTTCCGGGGAATTGGGCCAGGATATGGTGGGCTTTTACATAAAACGGGATCTTGCCTGCACGCTCTCTATCTGTATTATCTCCTTTGACAAGAGTAATAATACATTCGGCAATCGCAGTTGTTTTGCCGCTTCCTGGATATCCTACAAGGCAGATATTCGTATTACCAAAGAGTGCTTCATAAAGGCTGAAAGTAGGGCCGAAAAACTCGGACGATAATTCAGGAAGAGCTGGATCGTAACCAAACGATTGCTGGATAAGGCTGGGATCAAGGACTTTGGCATCGGGCTGAATCGGGGGCGGAGGAGCTATGCATTTCGAAGGAACGAGGATGTTTTCGAGAGGATAATAATCTGCGGCAATGTGTAAACTTTGAGCAAATCTGTAAACTACTTTGATGTAATCCGCATCTGACGATATAGACAAGCTATTTCTAAAATCTATAAAACCGCTAGTTACGCGACCAAAAAATGTTTTTAGCTTTTTGCGAAAAACGAAATACAGTACGATCAAGACAACAATGATTATTGCGCCTGCTAGAAACGAACTGAAATCAAGATATATCTTGGGTAAAAACCTATCCATAGTTTTTTATGTTATATGCTAACCAGGATGAAGGATTCTTTTGCAGGTTGGACAGAAAGCTAATTTAGTGGGAGACCTGGCCTCTTGGGCAATTGCGGATGGTATATTTGCGCCACAAGAAGAACAGCTGTTGGAAATCATCAATGTAACGGCAATGCCGCCAGATGATTTTCTAAGCGCCTCGTAGGTTGAAAAATCTGGAATTTCAGTTGAGGATAAGTAGGATTCTTTCTGTGCGTTAATATCAGAAATGGAAATTTCGAGCCCCTCTTTTTCGCTTAACAAGTTTGCGTGTTCAGCATCCATATTTGTTTGTATGGAAGTTACTTCGACTGAGGCAGCATCAAACTCTTTTTGAGCTTCTTCCATATCTAGCATCGCTTCTAGCTGTCGTTCCTCAAGGACCGACAGGTATTTATTAAGAGATTCCGATTCAAGTTGAAGATCCTCCAATTCTTTTGGATTTGTGACTAATCCGCTGTACAGCTTTTTCTGATTTTGATCGATCTTCAGGGAATGATCTCCCACAATCGTCTCGGCGGAGGTGAGAACTTTCTTTTTTCCCAGTAAAACCGCTTCTGCATCAGTTCGGATCTTTTGAGCTTTGATCAGCAAATCATTATCAATTAGGATCGCATTTATTTCAAGGATGCGACTTGAAGAGTCATCGATCTGTGTATTGTATTGTTGTATTTGGTAGAGAGTCTTTGAGCGGCCCATTTTCTGTGATGTCCCTATGCGAATTTTGTCTGATGAGATTATAGATGTGGAGATCATTCGTTACAAGGGGGAGATTTAAAAGCTGATAAAATTAAACCATGTTTGAAAGGCGCATGCCCTTATTGATTTGTTTCATCGTAATCATTCTGATTGTTGCCCCGTATTTGTTTGCGGCGCAAATGACTAACACTGAATCTGTATTCGGTGGTTTTTTGATTAATCCGATTGATGGTCATTCGTACCTGGCAAAAATGCAGCAGGGACAGCAAGGTGAATGGCGTTTTGCTCTGCCATATACTGCTGAGGCAGGTGACGGAGCCTACCTATTCATTTTTTATATTTTACTGGGCCACCTGAGCAGGCTCCTGAATTTGCCGTTGATTCTTACATTTCATAGTTTCCGCATTTTAGGGGCGCTCCTGCTTCTGCTAGTTCTGTATCAATTCAATAAAAATATATTCAATGAACGGCGTCATCAAATATTGGGTTTTGCAATTTCCGCTTTGGGTTCGGGGCTGGGGTGGCTCGCGATCTTTGCTGGAATATTCACCAGTGATTTCTGGGTGGCTGAAGCGTACCCAATGCTTTCAATGTATACCAACCCGCATTTCAGTATAGGGTTGGCGCTGATGATCCTGGCCTTGTTGCCCGGACGAAGGACATCTTTTCTTGCAGAGCTGATGCTGGGATTAGGGATGGGAATCATCCAACCGTTTGCTGTAGTGATAGTTATGATCGTTAAAGCAGGAAAATTGGTTGCTGATATTTTTGAGGACAATATACCGTTTCGAAAAATATTAAAAACAGATGACTTTATTTCAACCATAATATTCGCTTCGGGGGGAGGTTTGATTCTGATCTACCAGTATTGGAGTATTTTATCTGACCCGGTACTTTTACTATGGAACACTCAAAACATCACCGAATCTCCAGGCTGGGCAGATCTATTAATATCCCTGTCTCCATGTTTGATCCTGGCTGGACTGGGTGCTATAAGAGCCTGGCAAGGGAAAAAGGGTAAAACCCTGGTTATCTGGGCTGCTGCAAGCCTGGTGCTGGTTCTTATACCTTGGAATTTACAGCGCAGATTTTTAACAGGAATATACGTACCACTTTCGGGCTTAGCTGTCTATGGGCTGATGGAATTAGAAAAAACGGAGCGCTTATCTTTTAGGTTTGGCGTGATCTTGCTTATGGTCCTCGTCATTCCAACCAATATCATTGTTATGGCATCAGGAATTCAGGCAGCAGCCAGACATGATCCGAAGATATATCTAGAGAGAGATATATATAACGGGTTAACCTGGATTAAGGACAATGCCGATCCTGATGCATTGGTCCTGGCCGATGAAGAATTGGGGCTTTATATACCCTCAGTGACTGGTAGAAGAGTAATTTATGGTCACCCTTTTGAAACGGTTAATGCTGATTTAGAAAGAAAATTCCTGCGCGATTTTACTAAAGGAAAACAGGACGATCATTTTTTTGAAGAAAGTATTGCTGAACGGGAAATCGATATATTGTTTTTAACCGGAGAAATTTCGGGGGAACTGAATAATTGGATAGATCAAATGGGATTTGCGCCAGATTACGAAAACGAACTCTTGAAAATTTATCTGATAGGTCAGCGATGAGAAAATTGAAGAACAACCTGGAGCCAAACCTGGATATAAACGATAAAACTCAAATCTCTACCTGGTTGATCGTCTTAATTTTCTTAATTCCAGTTTTTGTATATCTTCCAGGGATCTTGGGTAAGATTCCCTACCCATCTGATTCAGCCTTGTATACAGATTTGATACTGACGCATTATCCTAATGCGTTATATCTGAAACAATCTATCATTGAATATCATCAAATCCCGTTATGGTCTTCCTTAATCCATTCCGGAGCGCCATTCGCTGCTAACCCGTTGGCTGGGTTATTCTATTTGCCAGGTTGGCTGGCCCTGTTGTTCCCGCTTCCGGAAGGGATAAGTGTCATACTGGCAGTGCATGCGGTTTTCGGATCCTGGGGCATGTATCAATTTCTGAAAGAGGAAAATACTGGGGAAATAGGAGCGGTCGCCGGGGGTGTAGCTTTTGGGTTATTGCCAAAGATGGCTGCTCATTATGGTGCCGGTCACGTATCGTTGATCTATGCCATCAGCTGGACACCATGGCTGTTATTAGTGAGCAGGAAGGATCAAAAGGGTTGGAAAACAGGAATCACGGCAGCTCTTTTATTCCTGGCAGATCCTCGCTGGGCGGTATATGCAGGTATGTTCTGGTTCTCTTATGAATTTGCGCATAGGCAAAAACAAGGGTTCAGTACAAATTTCTTATATTATTTAAGATCTGGAATTATTGCTATATTGATTGCTTCACCACTCATTCTTCCAATGTACGAATTTGTAGGATTGTCGACCAGGCTTCAAATGGGAGTAGATGACATTCAAGCTTTTTCGCTTGCACCTGCAAAGATCTTAAATTTGATCATCCCTGCCAGTGGTGGAAGTCCTGAATGGTATCTCTATTCAGGCGGAATTATTATCGGTTTATTTATAATGCAGATTTTTATAAAACAGCTCCGAGAAAAAAACAGATTTTGGAGCGCCTGGGTATTAATAAGTTTATTGATTTCGTTTGGGTCATGGCTTATAAACCCATCATGGCTAGTCAATTTACCAATCATTTCACTGCTGCGCGTTCCTACCAGGGCGTTTTTCTTAGCGGGGTATTCTTTAACTGTAATTACCGCAAGATCGCTTGACAGTATTATCACTGGAGGGCTAGGACATAAGCGCCTTTCAAAAATTGCCTTCAGCTTGGCTATTTTTTCTTTAGGAATGGGTCTGTCAATAACTTACTTATTGGGGGAATTTTCAATCATAGCAATATGGGGTTTTGGGTTTCTTTTCTTATTTTCTATCTTAATATTAATCAGTAAACCAGTTGCCAAAGAGAGAGGATGGATCTGGATCCTTGTGGGATTGATGGTAGTCGATCTGTTTGGCGCAGGGATCCAGAGCTATTATCGGAAAGATAAAAATGAAATAACTTCACGGGAAATAGTGGACAGCATCAAAGAAGATACAGATAAATTCCGCCTTTATTCTCCATCGTACAGCTTCCCACAATATTTAGCAGTTGAGAATGGATTTGAACTAACTGACGGAGTAGATCCTCTGCAAGTAGCAGCCTACTCAGAGTTTATGGATAAGGCAAGTGGAGTGACCTCGCAAGGTTATTCTGTTACGATTCCTGCTTTCAATACGGGCAATCCAGCTCTTGATAATGCTGGATCAATGCCAAACGCGTTTTTATTGGGTCTATTAAATGTAAAATATGTGATTTCAGAATTTATGATAGACAATCCGGATTTACATGAAATTCCCACTGGAGATCAGTCATACTTATACGTTAACAGTTTTATATTGGATAGGGCTTGGATTGAAGATGAGCTAATCTGCGAAGAGAATTATCAGCTAAAAAACAGTAAAAAAATCAGCAATTTGGAATTTTCACCGAACCGGATTGGACTTACTGCGTACGGCCCGGGTAGGTTAGTTTTGTCTGAGGTCTATTATCCTGGTTGGAAGGTGATTGTAGATGGAGATGCAAAGGCAATAGAACAAGCATACGGGTTATTGCGCAGTGTAGATCTGACTGAAGGGGAACATGAAATCAATTTTAAATTTCAGCCAATTACTGTGTATATTGGACTTGGCCTGGCAGCGATCGGATGGACGTTAGCTGTCTGGCAAATACGAAAAGATAAATGAAAGAATACTTTACAAAAAGACGAAAAATCATTGTTTTTGCTGTTGCTGTCATGTCAGTTACCATGATTCCATATTTAGTGGGGTTTGCCCAACAGGGTGATGAGTGGCGTTATACGGGTTTTGTAATTGGTGTAGAAGACGGTAATTCTTATATCGCCAAAATGGTCTCCGGGGCATCAGGAAACTGGCTTTTCAGGTCCCCTCACAGCGCAGTTGAACAACAGGGAGTTATTGCGTACCTCCCCTATATAATTCTTGGAAAACTGGCAGCAGGACCTGCTCAGCATGAACAAATGGTTGTTTTGTATCATCTGGCGCGATTTGTATTTGGGTTTTTTGCGATTCTGGCTACTTATGATTTTGTTTCTATTTATATCAAGAAGTCTAACCTGAGATGGTGGGCCTTGGTACTGATTTCACTGGGAGGCGGGCTGGGTTGGATCCTAGTGGCGATCAACCAGAAAGGTTTCTTCGGTTCCCTTCCACTGGAATTTATATCCCCTGAGAGTTTTGGTTTTCTTGGTATTTATGGTTTCCCGCACCTGGCTGCGGCGCGAGCTCTTTTCTTATGGGGATTAACGGTATTTTTAAAAATGGAGAAAGGATATTTTGCAGGTTTTTTATGGCTGATAATGGGATTTTTCCAGCCTATGATTGTAGTTATCGCCTGGGTGATAATAGGTATTTTTGCCGTAAGTGTTTTTCTGGCAAGGTTGATAAACTCCAATAAACATTTTGGTTTTAGAAAAAGTAATATTGAACGCTTGTTCCGTAAAGTAGTCCAGGCTGTTTCGGTATCCGGACCGATAGTGATCTACACAGCATATATATTTTTAGCTGATCCGTATTTCAAAGCCTGGTCTGTGCAAAACCGTTTTCCATCACCTCATTTTATTCATTATTTTGTAGCGTATGGAATGGTACTGCCATTTGCAATAGCTGGAATGCGGAAATTATTTCAAGATAAGATGCAAGAAAGCTTATTATTATCTGGTTGGTTGATCATTTCTCCCTTCTTGATATATGCGCCAGTTATCACTCAGCGGAGGTTAGCCGAGGGGATATGGGCAGTATTAATTATTGGTCTGATTGGTAATTATGCTGATAAGGAGAAAATCCCAACATTGGTAAAAGGATTACTGCTGCTTCTTTTGCCTTCAACTCTCTTCATTTTTCTTGGATCGATACTCGCAACTGCCAACCCGTCTGTGCCGATCTTTAGGAAAGTTGATGAGGTGAGAGCTTATGAGTTCATTGCTGCATCAGCAGATAAAGATGCAGTTGTTTTATCATCCTTTGAAATTGGAAATAATTTGCCTGCCTGGGCCCCGGTCCGGGTAGTGATGGGCCATGGACCGGAAACTATAGGATTGGCTGAGATCATAACCCGGGTGTCTGCTTATTTCAACCAGGAAAGCATTACAGGGGACTGCGACGCATTGTTCAAAGATTTCAAGCCCGATTATCTATTTTGGGGTCCGGAAGAAATGAAAAATTGGAATGCGAATCCGGAAGAAAATAATTGTTTGATCCGAATATATAATAATGGTGACTATTCTATCTATGAGATAAATTACCGGGGAAAACAATAACATCAAAAATGAAACGATTAACATCTAAATTCCATTTACTGCTAATTCTTGCCCCGCTCATTTTATTTGCCCCCCTGATCTTTACGGGAAAAGCGCTTGTTTGGGGCACGGTATCGACCCAATTTGTTCCCTGGTGGGATTTTGCCTGGGAAACTTTGCTGCAGGGGCGAATTCCTCTGTGGAACCCCTGGGTTGGCATGGGTGCACCATTAGTGGCCAATTATCAATCTGCAATTTTCTACCCTCCTTATTGGATCCTGTTATTTGTGTATGGATTGGCAGGCCTAAAATGGATGAGCTGGAGCCTGACATTTGTAGTTGTATTCCATTTGATATGGAGTGGTCTGGGGACAGCTAAGCTGCTGGAAGAAATAGGACTGGGAAAGTTGGCCCAGACAGTCGGGGGATTAGCGTTTTCGTTATCCGGATATTTAGTTGCGCGCGCGGGATTTCTGAGTATAAATGCGGCTGCCGCCTGGCTTCCCTGGATATTACTCTTTAGCTTGCGTGTTATTAGGAAAAAGAAATACGCGGTTATTTTGCTAAGCACCATTATGGCTTTTCAGCTTTTAGCGGGTCATGCCCAAACGACCTGGTATTCTATCATTTTGGGCGGTATCTGGATTTTGTATTGGTCTATCAATAATTTGGAAGCGAATAATTGGGCGAGAAGTATCTGGCGCTCAATCAGCAAATACGCTATCGCTGGATTGCTGGCAGCAGGGATAAGCGCTATTCAATTAATTCCTACAGCAGAATACTTGCTTCAATCCCAGCGATCGGTAGAGTTTGGATATGCCGAAGCGATGACATACTCCTTTTGGCCCTGGCGCTTTCTGACCTTATTTGTGCCCAATCTTTTCGGGAATCCTTCTGCTGGAAATTATTGGGGGTATGGAAATTATTGGGAAGATGCCGTCTATATCGGTTTGTTGCCTGTTCTTATTGCATTGGGGGCAGTGATAAGAGGGATCTTTGGGATTTCCAAAAAAGGATCTTCGCAGACAAATACAAATAGTAGAGGGCTGGTTATTTTCTTAAGTGGGATTGTTTTTGTTAGTTTCCTGCTGGCATTGGGCGATAATACTTTCCTGTTCCCGTTTTTATATCGGAACGTTCCTACCTTTGGGTTTTTCCAGGCGCCAACGAGATTAAGTTTATGGGCCGAGATCGCCCTGGCTGTATTGGCCGGGATCGGGGTAGAACAACTTGCCACTCCAGTGGGAAAAAGGAAATATTGGACTCGCCTGGCAGCTGCTGGATGTATTGCTATAATAGGCGGAGCATTATTGGGTTGGATCTTCCTGCCGGATGTAAAAACAACTTTTTTCATCCCGATCGGATTGGCTGGAATTATTGGGTTAGGTACTACTTTATTGATCCTATATCAACCTGATAGGGAGAAAAATAGAAAATTCAATGCCTGGAGTAATCTATTCATATTGCTGGTTGCAGCTGATCTAATAAGTGCGGGATGGGGACTTAATCCCGGAGTTAAGATAGATTTTTATCAAGTAAAAAGGAATGAAGAAAGTGAAACAAGAACATTCCTGCCGGAGGATCTGGAATATGATTTAAAGTTTAATAAGTACTTCAAGTTTAATTCTTTTACCATCGATGGTCCCTGGGAGGATATGCACAAGGACTTACTGCCAAATTTACCAATCCTGCAGCGGATCGAAATGGTGAATAATTTTGATCCGTTAGTGCCGACCAGATTCCAAACCTGGATAGCGGAATATAATGGATTAGCAGAACGCGATCAACACCAAATGACCGGACTTATGAATGTCGGGCAGTTTGTTTCTGAATCTGGGGGTCAGGTTATAACGACAGAATACGAAATTAAGGAACCGATTAGCGAAATAAGAATAAATGATTTAATCGGGATATCACGAGATGATCAAAAGATCCTCGACCAAATTCTAGATCAAAGCGCAAACTTTTCAGACAGCATGATCTTAATTTCATCACCAACGGCAGTTAATACTAATTGCCTAAGTGGCGGCGAGGGAGAGGTATGGATAAATGAAAAGGCTCCTGGATATATAAAAATTCAGACAGACCTCAATAAAAACAGTTGGCTGATCTGGTCTCAGAGTTGGTACCCTGGTTGGGTTGCAGTTATCGATGGAGAACAGCAAGTTGAAGTTGAAAGAGCTAACTATCTTTTCCAGGCTGTATGTGTTCCAGAAGGTGAACACATTGTGGAAATAAGCTATAACCCCGTTTCATTTTACATGGGGGCGGGAATTACGGGGATCAGTTTGGTTTTGTTGATCACGATAGTGATATTCTCAAAGAAAAAAACGAAATCTAATTAAAACGCTCGGATGCTCTGGCTTCTAAAGCAGCATGCATCATGTCCATATCATTTCGAAAATAAAATATTCCGATCGTCAGGATCACTGCTGTAATCAACCAGGCAGATAAACTGATTGTCTGAAGGGCTGTTTCGAGGGAAGAGATCTCGCTGATTGCGCCAGCCAGTAAGGGCGCAAATGCGGAACCAAGATTCCCGAGGAAATATTGGATTGAAGTTGCGGTGCTGCGGACTTCAGGAAGGACGACATCATATACAGACGTGGCAATATTAGGCGAAGCCAGGGGGATAAAGAAGCAAGTAATCGATAACAGGATCCTGAAAGCGAAGACTTTCTCTAAAGGTATTGCCAAAGTGATGGTCAGAAATACTGCCCCTAATATAATGCCTGCAAGCGATACGACCAATCTGCCGATCTTAGAATATTTGTAGGCCAGGTCCCCAAAAACTCCTCCAAGGAAATAACCAGCTCCGATCATCAGAACGGCCGGAACCATGGTCGAAGAAATTGTTTCGGGTGTATAGTTTCGTTCCACTTCCAGATAGCGGAATGACCAGAATGTGATCACCTGCCAGGGAAGAACGCCAAAAAAGCCCTGAAGGAACATATACCTCAGACTGCGGATCTTTAATAAATCCGGTAGATTTTTCCACTGAACCTTTGTAGTTTCAAGATCGTTAATTGATGAAAGTTGGGGTTCACTAGAACCTCTGGGAATGTCTTTGACTCCAAAGAATATCAAGAGCGATAATAACAAACCGATAGCTCCGGTAAATAGATAAATGATCCTCCACCCATACCTTGGCGAAAAATTCAAAGCAAGCAGCAACCCCAGCAAATAGCCAAGCGGTATTGATAACTGCAAAAATCCAAATATCCTTGAACGTTGTGCGGGAGGAAAATAATCAGAGATTAAAGTTCCTATTCCTGGATAACTGGAATCGTCAATCCCTGTAGAAGCGCGCGAGATCAGGAAAAATTTTGCCGTTGGCGCAATGGCGCTGAACCAGGTTGTAATTCCCCAAACGAAAGAAGCAAGTGCCAGTAATTTAGGCCGGGCAAATCTATCGTATAGAAATCCCCAGATTGGATAAAAAATACTGCCAAGTATTAACGAGCCTGTAATGATGCCGCCCATCTGCACTTCAGACAGATTGAACTCCTCCATGATAGGTGAAGTGAGCGGGCCGATCAATAATCGATCGGTTTGATGAAGCAACATAAACAGAAAAAATATGACAACGGCTACCCAGCGCTGGTATTTATTATTCAACTTACCCCTTTTTTATTACAGGATTTCAAGATAAATCCGTTTGTTTTCGCGGCCTTTGCTTTTGTAATCATTAATTCTAACCCGGCCAACTTCGGCGGTATTTTTTACATGAGTTCCCCCGTCAGCTTGAAGGTCTAATCCCTCGATCTCTACAATGCGAATCTCAGCGATATTCTCCGGGAGCAGATTGATTTTAGTGCGGATAAGATCCGGGATTTGAAAGGCTTCAGCTCGGGGGATACTACGCCACGATATAGGCAAGGCGTTATCGATCTCGATATTAACTGCATTCTCAATGACTTTAACCAGATCTTTACGGAGGGATGCAAATTCAAAATCCATTCTGCCTTGAAGTGGGGTCATATTACCGCCAGTAACAGAAGAACCGTAATCCCGGAATATTGTCCCGCAAAGAATATGCATAGCTGTGTGAGTACGCATTAGCTGGTAGCGGTAATCCCAATCCAAGTCAAAATCCAATGATGAACCGATATCCGGAAGAGATGCCTCAGGTGGTAAAAAGTGAACGATCTGGCCGTTAACAATTTTTACTTTATGGATAGGGATAGAGCCAGAAGGGGTATTTACAGATCCTCTATCGTTTGGCTGACCACCTCCTCCGGGATAAAAAGCAGACCGGTCCAAAATTAGGCCGTGATTTTCCAGGTCTAGTTTGGAGACACGGGCTGAAAAATTCTGAAGATAGCTGTCGTCGTGATAAAGTTTGAGAGTCATTATATTTCCTTCAAACAAAGATCTGATAAAACAGCGCCCGAACACAAGAATGTTCAGGCGCGTAGAATGCCAACGAAAATTTCAGCTATTGAATCAAGCCAAGTTCTTTACCAACTTTTTCAAAGATGACCAATACTTGATCAAGCTGCTCATCGGTATGCGTTGACATATAACTAGTTCGCAAAAGCTGCCTGCCGGGAGGAGTTGCGGGACTCAAGACGGGATTCACAAAAACGCCGTTTTCAAAGAGGTTTTTCCAGGTTTGCAGAGTAAGAAGGTCGTCTCCGATAATGATCGGAATAACAGGAGTTTCTGAATAACCAATATCAAATCCAAGGTTCTTGTATTCTTTTCGCATACGGTCGGCAATTTTATTCACGCGCTCTATCCGTTCTGGTTCACGCTGCATAATGTCAAGAGCTGCAAGAACTGCAGCTGCATTTGGACCTGGGATGCTGGCACTGAATATCAAGGAACGTGCGTTATGTTTAACATAATCTATCACTTCTGCGTCACCTGCGAGATAGCCGCCAATAGATGCGAAAGATTTACTGAATGTGCCCATAATCAGATCAACTTCATCTGTCAGACCAAAGTGGGCTGCGGTTCCACGGCCTCCTCCGAGCACACCAACAGCATGAGCATCGTCAACCATCAATCGAACCCCAAATTGTTTACAGAGGGGGACGATCTCTGGTAAACGAGCGATATCTCCTTCCATACTGAATAAACCATCAACAACGAGAAGTTTCCCTCTATCGGCCTGTAAACGTGATAATTTACTTTCCAGGTCTTCCATATCATTATGCCTGTAGCGGATCATATCTCCATAACTCAACCTGGCGCCATCTACGATGCTGGCATGATCTTCCCGGTCCAAGATGATATATTCGTTCCTTCCAACCAGTGAGCTGATCGTACCGAGATTAACCTGCATACCTGTTGAAAATACTAATACTTTTTCTTTTTGAATCCAATCAGCTAATTCGTTTTCAAGGCGTTCGTGCAGCTCCAACGTGCCATTGAGGAACCTTGAGCCTGTGCAGCTGGTACCAAAGCGGGAGATAGCCTCTCTGGCGGCTTCCTGGACCTCTGGATGTGTGGTTAGGCCCAAATAGTTATTTGAACCGCACATGATCAGGCTTTTTCCTTTGTACTCCGCTACAGTTCCTTCACTTTCTGCGAGAGGGATGAAATAAGGGTAAAGACCGGATGCCTGTGCATCGCGGGCTGCTGTATAATTCTGGCATTTGGTAAAAATATCCATAAAATCAATCCTGGGCAATGAGTTAAATCAAATATTGACAGGCCGAAAACAATCGAGGTTAAGTGAGAAATTGAGGTTTAGAAAGCTGTCAGTTATTAGCAAGGTGTATTGCTTGACACAGTTATACCATTATGTTAACCTTTTTTAGGTTATTTAGATATGATAAATATTTGTAGCTTAATAGCAGGGAGAGTGACACTTGCCTGGAACCAGATCCAAACAAATGGTTGAGGAATTGAAGAAATTGCAAATATCATCCCCTGATATCCAGGCATCAGCAGTTGTAAGTGTGGACGGGTTGATCATCGCGTCTGCTCTTCCCGGAAGTGTCGAAGAGGATCGAGTATCTGCTATGTCCGCCGCAATGCTCTCGTTGGGGGAAAGGATATCTGTTGAGCTCAGACGGGGAGACCTGGATCAGGTTTATATTAGGGGTGACAACGGGTATGTAATGCTTACTTCTGTGGGTCATGAAGCCGTATTAACAGTCATGGCCAGTGTCAATGCTAAACTTGGATTGATTTTTCTGGATATCAAAAGAACCGCTGAAACGTTATCTGAATTGATCTGATTGGCTTGGCTTCCCTATGATTAGTATTCCTGAAAGTGGTTATTTTAATACGAATAAATTTGCCAGAATTTACCTGGAATCAATCAGGGAAATTATTGGTGAGAATGGCTTATTGTCAATTCTTAATTATACCCACCTGTCTTCCCTGAAAGAAAAATTACCCCCAGATAACCTTGAAAAGGCATTTGATTTTTCCCATTTTTCAATGATAAACAAGGCTTTGGAAGAGATTTATGGGGAAAGAGGAGGCAGAGGGTTGGCATTGAGGGTCGGAAGAACTACTTTTGATGATGTACTGAAGGAATATGGAACTCTGGCAGGGGTAGGAGATATGGCATTTCGTTTACTGCCGATGCAAAGAAAAATAAAATTCGGCTTAAATGCAATGGCAAGAATATTTTCGGAGAAAAGTGATCAGATAACATCTCTTGAAGAAGTAGATGAATATTTCTTGTACCAAATTCAGCGCTGCCCTGTCTGCTGGGGGAGATCTGGAGATGACCAGGCTGTTTGTTATTACATGATTGGATTATTAAAGGAGGGATTACACTGGGTTTCGGGAGGTAGGGAGTTCAATATAACCGAAACAAAGTGCGCTGCTCTTGGCGATGAAATTTGTGAATTCAAAATCCTAAAAACACCGATTGATTGAATTGTTGGACCCGGAAATATATGAAAACTTCTATAGTGATCCCAACTTATAACGAAAAAGAAAATCTTCCCCTGATTGTAGATTCCCTATTCGAATTGAAGATTCCCGATCTGCAAGTCCTGGTGGTGGACGATAATAGTCCTGATGGCACAGGGGATATTGCTGAAAAACTCAAAAAGCAATATTCTGGAGCGGTTTACGTTATGCACAGGGAAGGGAAAAAGGGATTAGGTACAGCTTATCTGGAGGGTTTTAAATTCTGTCTGGACAAAGGCGCCGAACAAATTGTCCAGATGGATGCGGATTTTTCCCACAACCCGGAAAAAGTTATCAGCCTTCTTGAAGGACTCAAAGAGAAAGATATGGTTTTGGGGTCTAGGTATGTGCCTGGGGGAAGTCTGGATGAGCGTTGGGCCTTTTGGAGAAAAGGATTGTCTTCATTTGGAAATTACTACGCTCGTGTAATACTTCGAATGCCTATACTTGATGTGACTGGCGGATTTAGGGCTTGGAGAAGAGATACACTAATAGGAATTCCTCTGAACCGCGTTAGGTCTCAGGGGTATGCTTTCCAGGTTGAAATGGCGTATATCACACACCTATGTGGATATAAAATAAAAGAAATTCCAATTTACTTCGCTGACAGAACCAGGGGAGATTCAAAGATGTCACTCAATATCCAAATAGAAGCGGCAAGGCGCGTTTGGTCGATCTTGTACGAATATAAAGACCTCAAAAATAATGAATAAAAAAACAGGCCACTGCAAATCGAGGGCCTGTTTTTGTTTCAAAATCAGCATTTATTTAATCTGATTCCATTCTTTCGAGGATGCTGTAAAGAAGCTCAAGGAGAGCATTCTTGACGGATTCTTTATTTGTTGCGGTACAAGGAAGCAGCTTAACCTCGGGGGCAAGCCTGAGCGCGATACGCATATCCTCAGGATCCCAGGCATCTTCTAAATCTTGTTTGTTGGCGGTTACTACATATGGAGTCGGAGCGTAGGCGCGAAAAGTTTCAAGAATCCGCCGTGCTTCCCTGAATGTTTCTGGCCTCGAACTGTCAACCATAACAACAAAACCCAGCATACCCTCTGAAAGGATTTCCCACATGAAATCAAATCGTTTCTGGCCGGGTGTTCCAAAAAGGTATAAAACAAGATCGTCATCGACTGTGATCCTGCCAAAATCCATAGCAACCGTAGTGGTCTCCTTAATTCTTTCCGATTCGGAAGAAATTTTCCGTTCGGTGGCAACAACATCAATTTCACTCACTGTTTGAATGAACTGCGTTTTGCCTGAGCTGAATGGACCGGTGACTACCATTTTGACGGTTTGCATAGGGTGCTTCCCTTTAGGGCGATAATTACAATTCCTCTACTTATAAAGAACGAATACGAGTAATGAGCCTGTTGACAAGAGATTTTTGTTCTTCTGCGCCTTCTACAGGGAGAGTCGGAACTTTTGGCGTGGGCGGAGCGACACCTTCCGGGCGAATGATCTCAACAAGCCCGGCCTGGATCAGACTGTAAACAATCCTTCTGAATTCAAACTCATCGAGTTTTGTGGTTTTGGCAATTTGTTTCATTGAATTTTTGGGATTGATGAACGAAACAACTCGCCATTCTTTGACACTTAAATTAACATTGCGGATATTTGTTCCAGGGTTGTCGGTGAACTTTAGTGCCATGTCAAGGCTGGGAAGTTCATCCTGCAGGCGTTCCATTTCTTGCAGTTGTCGAGAGCCTTCTATGATGATATTTTCCAGATTTATCAATAGGGAAATTTTGTCAGCAGAGGGTTTGAGATTATTTTCGAAATGGAATATGCCTTCTTCCCAGGTGAAAAGGTCGTTGGCGGTAGAGACAAACTCAGTTTTAAGGCTGGCCAGGATCTCGCCCTGGGTGACATAATTGGA
>JAGHAU010000195.1 GCA_021161345.1 Anaerolineales bacterium
CGTTTTGACGGGGGGTGTATTCCCATCACGGTAGTTTCAAATTTCAATTTGCTATTTTCAATTGAATAAGGAGACCCTTAGGGAGACCCGGTCAGAATAGGATAGTTTCTATAGAGATCAATAGCCGGAGCTTATCAGTTGGCTAGCGATCTATGGTTTAGATAAATGTAGTTAGGGCGGCAAAAGCAAGAGAGGATATTAAGGAGAGCGAACTTCAATGGCAAATTTGAGAATTGGCCTACTGAACAAGAAACGAGGAAACTTTGTAATTCAAGAAAAACTCATCGGTGCTGACAACGTTGTCGATGAGACAGATGCCGAGGTGGAACATCACGAACGGGCGTTGACCAAAGCTGGCTACAAAATCCGCCAGATTCATTGGGGAACCAATTTCATCAACGATCTACAGGCTTCACAAGTTGACCTTGTCTTCAATGTCTCCAGTCTGGTAGAAGCCGCGATCCTTGAAGAACTGGAGATACCCTACGTCGGATCTGACACATTCACAATAGCCATCGCCACGGACAAATCACTGACAAAAAGGCTTTGGCAGCAGGAGGGTTTACCAACATCGCCTTTCTGTTTGGCCAGATCGGAGCAAGACTGCAAGGTGTTTCGGGACGACCCGCCTTTCGAATATCCGCTTTTCATCAAACCGGTAGCTGGCCGGGGTAGCGCGGGGATCAACGACGCGTCCGTTGTCCACAACTACGACCAACTGGTCAGCGGAGTTGTGGACAAGTTCGAGACTATCAGTCAACCAGTCATCATAGAAAAGTTCCTGCGAGGCAGAGAAATTACCCTGGGTGTCTTGGGCAATAAAAATGCAAGAACTCTGCCTCCCTTGGAGGTTGTGTATCGTAAAGGAGATATCACACTAACCTTCGAGAAAAAGGAATTAGATAACGATTCCTTCCTTTGTCCTGCTCCGCTGACTGCTATAGAGACCAAGATGATGCGGCAATTGGCGCTCCGGGCCTACCACGTGTTGGGTTTCAAGGACTTTGGTCGAATTGATACGATATTGACCGAGGAAGGACCGTTCTTGTTGGAGGGGAACACGTTCGCGGGGCTGATGTGCACGCCCAAGGATAAACCTCACAGTTACGTTGGCTTCATGGCTCGCGCGGAGGGAAAGGACGGGGTGGATCTGCTGGATGAGATCATTCAGAGCGCTATCAAGAGACTCAGTTTGAGGACTAGAGATTGAGATGCCAGCACCTCGGATAGAGATAGAACTCGACAAACTTGCATATAACGCCAGCAAGCTGACAGCGCTATACGATACTAAGGGGGTCTGCGTCACCGCCGTCACAAAAGGGGTCTGTGGCTCCCCCAGGATTGCGAGCGCTTTGCTTGACAGTGGCATTCACTCCTTCGGCGATTCTCGCATCGCCAACATCCAAAAGATGCGCCAAGCAGGGTTAGACGCGCAATTCACCCTCATTCGCTCCCCTATGCCCAGCGAGATCGAGCGAGTGGTCGAGTTTGCAGATGTGAGTCTCAATACCGAAATCTCCGTTATCCGACTTCTTGCCAGGCAGGCGGTCAAACGCGGCAAAATCCAGCGGATCATTCTGATGATCGAGCTGGGCGACCTACGAGAAGGCATATTGCCCTCCGACGTCGAGCCGATGGTAGCGGAAGTGATGAGCCTGAGAGGTGTTAAACTGATCGGGATAGGAACGAACCTGGCCTGTTTCGGGGGCGTCAGGCCAACCGAAGAAAATATGCAAGCGTTGTCCGCGATTGTCGGAAACCTTCAGCGCAAATTTGGCATCAATTTTGAAGTCGTTTCTGGAGGAAACTCGGCAAACTACCAGTGGTTTGTTTCGACGTCGGATGTCGGTCTCGTCAACCATTTGCGCATCGGGGAGGCGATCCTGCTGGGTTGCGATACGTTAACCCGAGAGCGGATTCCCGACCTGTACACGGACGCCTTCACGCTGGTAGCCGAGGTGATTGAACTTAAGACTAAGCCTTCGCAGCCCTACGGCGAAATTGCTCAGGATGCGTTCGGTCGCGTTCCCGTATTCGAGAACAGAGGAAATATAGAAAGGGCGATCCTTGCCATCGGAAGGCAGGACGTTGACGGTTTGACAATCTATCCCAGGATAAAGGCGGATATCCTGGGGATAAGCAGCGATCATTTGATTCTAGATGTCAGTGGCCTCGGCCTGGAGGTTGGAGCCGAAGTACAGTTCGACATCGGGTACAGCACACTGCTCCGGGTGATGATGTCGTCCTACGTAGAAAAGGTGTATCTGCCCCGATCACACCTGATGGCTCAAGGGCCTTCCCCGTGTTGATTATCTAATCGCCTGTGCAGCGCAATCATCGGCCTGCTTACGTAGTCAAGCAAGGCGAGCGCTCCGCATCGTTTGATGTAACGGAGCGTGTTGACAGCATCCTGTTTGCCATCAACGAGCAGGAGTTGGGATCGGTCATTGCTCCTGATGACGCCGGACTTGAGCCGATTCGCACCATTCACGACACGGGTATGATCGAGTACCTGATGACCACATACGAGCGGCAGAATGTAGAAGCCGAAGTCTCGACGCCTGTGTTCCCAACCTTCTTTCCGCCTTCAGGGCAACGTCGTCGTCCAGGTTGCTTCGAAGGACAAAAGGGTTTCTACTGTACAAACACGGGGGTGCTAATAGAAGAGCACACATGGAAAGCGGCCTCAGCTTCGGCCCACTGTGCAATTGCTGGGGCGAGGGTTCTGCAATCTAGAGAATCACATGTGTACGCTTTATGCCGTCCACCAGGGCATCACGCTGGCCCTGACTTTTTTGGCGGTTACTGCTATCTGAATAACGCGGCTATTGCTGCACAGGTATTGCGTGAAAACGGCGAACGAGTCGCCATTCTGGACATAGACTACCATCACGGAAATGGCACCCAGGCCATCTTTTACGCAGAGACAGCCGTATGGTATGGCTCTCTTTACATTGACCCTGGTACAGACTATCCTTTCTTCGCCGGTTACGCAGATGAGGTTGGCATAGGAGCGGGTGAGGGTACAAATTGGAACGTGCCACTGTCACCCGGAACTGACCAATGCCGGTATTTATCTGATCTGGAAACCCTTCTGGTGCGCTTGACCGCATTTAATCCTCATTGTCTCAGCTGGGTTTGACACGTACATCGGTGATCCGATTGGCACTTTCCAACTCACGATGGCAGGCTTCAATAAAGTCGGGCGAAGTATTCGAACGCTAAACGTGCCCACGCTGGTTGTCCAAGAGGGCGGCTATTGTGTACCTGATTTGGGACGAAACGTGGCGGCCTTTTTGAAAGGATTGACTGATTTAAAGCAGTCGGACTGAGCGTCGCTTGCCAGAAACTGGTATTAGGTTGGTGTCCAACCCTGCATGTAAGGGACGGAGCTGTGCCCCGCGTATTAGCAGTGCGATTTTATTAAATTGGGACTGAGCAAAGCGGCGTAAGGGTTGAAAACGCCCCATCCCTGATGCTCTCGTTAGTTCTTATCTGTCAAAATGTAGCCACACTGGAATAAAGCCGTTATCTGCCAAGTCGCAGGCTGCAGGTATGCCCCTCGATCCTTAATCTCGGGATTGAGTGATGGGCGGTTGGAATACGCCCTCACTCTTAATTCCTGCCAGGCCCATTTAGTTGAACTCGAACCTGGATCTTTTTTAGATAACAGAATAATTCTTTTCTGTGCTTATTCCGTGCATAACGCATAGAAACAATATACATAATATACACAGTAGACACTATTTCCCCCTTTATTTCCCTTTAATAACCTCGCTGCGCTCTGGACCGGGAGGCGCTGCGCATCCGACCGGGGAGAAGAAACCGGGGCGAGTAAAACCCACGACCGGTTGGGTTAAACATTGAATATTGATCGACTTACATCTTACGACTTATGATTTACAGCAAAACTCATAACTTTTTCCCCATAATCTCACTCTTTCGATGGATCGATCATTTAGCAGCCACCTTTTAAGCCATGGGTTGGAGATTTGACGCAGTCTACAATGACTCAATTATTCTCTCCTATTTGAGTCACTGTTCAAATCTCATATTCCAAATTTTGTTCAACCTTCTTTTATAGTTCAGCGAAGAATGGATAAAAAATATTCATATATAATATTTGTATGTTGTTTTCTATTTGATTTACCAAGAGGTTATTATGAATATCCCGAATTTTGATCAAATCCTTGAAAAATATGCCGAATTAATTGTTAAGGTTGGATTGAATCTGCAACCTGACCAGCAGCTGATTATCTGGGCTGGACCCCTGGAGGTGGCACCTCTCGTTCGGAAAGTGGTTAAACACGCCTATAAACATCAATCCAGATATGTCACAGTATTATGGGTGGATCCACAAGTAAGGAAGATAAGGCTTCAGCATGCTCCAAAAGATTCTTTTAACGAATTCTCAAGTTGGAAACCTAAAGGAATCTTGAATTGTATCGAAGGAGGAGCTGCTTATTTACAGATTTGGGGTACGGACCCAGATGCATTTACAGATATCGACCCAGAAATCTTGAGTATAACCAATCGTGTCCGCAGTGAAAATTACCGGCCTATCAGCTTTCATCAGGGAAGATCCTCCATTCAATGGAGTCTGGTTAGTTTCCCCACAACGAGCTGGGCAAAACGGGTATTTCCTGGTGAAAAACCAGATGACGCACTGAAAAAACTCTGGCAAGCTGTCATCAAGAGCTGCCGCCTGGATGAAGATGATCCAGTTAATTTTTGGTTGTCTTATCTGAACCAAATAGATAAACGGGCAGATCATCTCACTGAAAAAGCCTATCGATCATTAATATTTACTGGGCCTGGTACAGACCTTACTGTAGGATTACCTGAAGGGCACATCTGGGGAAGTGGAGGAGGAATATCAGAAGGAGGTTTTCCTTTCATCGCGAATCTGCCTACAGAAGAGGTATATACATTACCCCACAAAGATCAGGTCAACGGAAAGGTATCAGCTACAAGACCACTCAGTTATCAGGGAATGTTCATTGATAAATTCTGGCTGAGGTTTTCAGAAGGAAAAGTGGTGGAATATTCGGCAGAGATTGGGGAGGATAAACTTGGCAGTATCCTGGATACCGATCAGAACTCCAGATTCCTGGGAGAGGTTGCAATTGTGCCGCACCAGACACCTATAGCTCAATCCGGCATGTTATTCCTCAACACGTTGTATGATGAGAATGCCTCCAACCATCTGGCTTTAGGAAGAGCCTACAAGGACAGCCTGGAGGGTGGAACTGAAATGACTGAAGAGGAATTTGCTCGAGCCGGTGGAAATGACAGTTTGATCCATGTGGATTTCATGTTTGGATCCGGAGAGATGGACGTGGATGGGGTTTTTGCTGATGGATCATCTGAACCTTTGATACGAGAAGGGGAATGGGTAATTGATGTGTAGCTGAAACAACCTGGAATTCAAATCGTGGTTCAAGGTCTTTCCTCTACTGCCATGATGTTGAAGTTGGACCAAGCTCAATTTTTAACAGTCAGTTTTTGATTTTCGCTTTCCCTCGCGACCGGGACAGACTGCGTCTGCAACAGGTTTGGAATGGAATTCGACCGTTTGAATCTTTTCGTTAAACCGCCGTGAATATCCCGTGCCTAGGGGAGAGAAACAATATACAGGATATACACTATATACA
>JAGHAU010000071.1 GCA_021161345.1 Anaerolineales bacterium
TCAGTATATTTAGAATTTAAATAGACCTTTCCGAAAATTTACGGGAAGGTCTATTCTATCTTCATTGATTGCACTATAATAGGAGGCAGATTTTTAACAGTGATGAAAAAAATAGAGGAGTGAGGATGGAAGAGTCGAAATACAATGCCACGGTTGTTGGAAAGATTTTGTTAAGACCGGACATTATGACCCTGAGGTTGGATACTGATGAACCCAGGGAAAAATTCAATGCTGGGCAGTATACACTGCTCGGCCTTTACGGCAGGGAAGAAAGATCTCCGAACTCGACACCTGAGACAGATCCCGTAGAGCCTGATAAATTGATCCAGCGTCCCTATTCGATAGCCTCCGCTACAAACCAGTTGGAGCAGTTTGAGTTTTACATTTCACAGGTGAAATCAGGACAATTAACTCCGAGATTATTCAATTTGCAGCCAGGTGAGCGCATCTTTGTAAGTAAGCGCATTGTTGGTGTATTTAAATTAGCTGAAACTCCCCTCAACCAGGATGTCGTGATGGTCGCAACTGGTACAGGGTTGGCACCATACCTGAGTTTCCTGCGTTCTTATCTTGTTGATCGACCAGAATCAAAGATGGCAATAATTCAGGGAGCAGCTAAACAGTGGGATTTGGGATATTACAGCGAACTGACCTTTCTTGATAGCACTTTTGAGAATTTCACCTATATACCCACGCTTACTGAAGCAGATTCCACCTGGAATGGCCACGAAATGTGGATCGAAGAGATGCTTGAAAAGAATGTCTTAAAAGATGAAGCGGATATAGACATCGACCCAGGTAAAACGCACTTCTTCCTTAGCGGAAATCCCAAAATGGTCGAAAAAGTATCAGGATGGCTGCTGAAAAAGGATTACTCCAAACATACCCGTAAACAACCGGGAGCATTGCATGTTGAAGAATTCTGGTCCTAAATATCAAGTTTAAACTTAAATGAGCCTGGATCCAATTGACTAATTCAGGCTCATTTCTTATTTAAGGGCTGAAGCGATCATGCCTAATATGTCTGTTATAGAAGTGGTAAAATTCCACCTGAATTTTTAAATTGATGAAGGGTATTTATGGAAAACAGGATCAATATAGAAAGAATTAAAGATTTGGCAGGCAAAATGTGGCGGATAGTTACCGTCGCTTTGTCTAGCTTTCAGCAGGAAGGTGCTGCTAGGGGTGCTGCCGGTACGGCTTACTATACCCTTTTTTCATTTTTTCCTCTCCTGATAATTCTGGTAACGATAGCGTCCTTTTTTGTTTCAAGTTACGAGGCAAGTTCTAAAGTCGCCCAATTGGTGATCAGTGTTATTCCAGTTTCACAGAAATTAGTAGAAGTGAATATTCAACGCATCTTGGAATTAAGGAATTCCGTAGGGATCGTGATGTTATTGGTATTGCTCTGGTCAGGATCAAACGCGTTTTCAATGATGGTTCATCATATTAATAGCGCCTGGCCAGAAACAGAAAGGCGGACGTTTTTCCAACAACGCCTTTTCGGTTTGGCAATGGTTATAGCAATTATCCTGCTGCTCTTTATTTTAATGTTGTCATCGACTTTTTTGAATGTTCTTGTGAAATATAAAAATACAGTTCCTGGTTTGGATTTATTATTCAATACCTGGTTGTGGAGTTTTGGAACTAAAGTTTTATATTGGGCGGTACCATTTTTGTTTTTCTACAGCTTGTACAGGATCATCCCTATGGGGCGTGTTCCAGTAAAGGCGGCAGGATTTAGTGCATTAGGCATCACGTTGATCTGGCGTTTGGCATCCACGATATTTCAATGGTATCTAAGGAGTGGTTTTGCGCGGTATGAGATCATCTTTGGATCTCTGAGCGCCATTGTGGTTTTATTGTTTTGGATATATATCAGTGCTATGATCCTGTTTTTTGGCGCGCATTTGTGCGCGGCAAGTTCCGGAAAAGTATCCCTGGAAAAAGGAAATGGGATCATTTTTCATAACTTAAAGAAGAATGATAGTTCGAAATGAAGAGTTTTGAGGGGTTATTATTCTGGATGAGACCAGTCCAGAAAAATGCTTAGAATCCCTAGATTGATCTCAAAATCAGAATCCTGGTGGTTGGTCAATTCGATATCAACTCCAGCGATTCCCTGATCGGAAATCCAGTCAACCAATTGGCCGGTATAAACGCATCCTGCATCGATCGGTGGATAGGGGTAAGCGCTTACCCCTGCTAAGGATTCAGCTAGGGAAAGGGATCCTGCGTCTGGGGGCTGTCCACCGGGAAAAATACCCAGGGCGGCGCTGTGATAGCTTATAAATGCTTGCAGGTCATGTGCTTCAACAAAAGCCATTAAGGATTGAGTTTCGGGTTCAGACGCAGCTGATACACCTCCTGTGATCGGTATATAATCCCAACAGCCTGGTCGAGGCCATTCAATTTTCCAGTTGGATGGGAAATTTCTATTGAGATCGACGTTGTTTTCGTTGGCTCTTCCTCCAAATCCCCTCGAGCGCTCGAAACCGTCCGGGTTAAAAGCTCTCAGGATATAGAGGGTGTGATCTGGAGGAATGATTTCCTGATGCGATTCCAGGTACTGGATTAGTTCGCCAGCCAGGATAATGGTATTGTATTCATAGCCGCCATGAATGCCGGCTACAATCATTTTTTCGATCGGGCCGTTCCCAAATTGATAAACCTCCAATGGTCTTCCGGCGACAGAATAACCAATGATTTGAGGTTGTGGAGTTGCAGGAGTCGCTGTTGGTGGAATAGGGCTAGGGCTGGCAGTAGGAAGGGGAATTGTAGCTGTCGGTGTCGGCGGCAGTTGAGTGGGAGTCGTAGTTGGCAAAGGGGATGTTTTGCTCGGAGTCGGTGTACTCTTATTTAGATTAGTAAGTTCCCTAATTTCATCCTGAAAGTAGAAAGCAGTCATCACCGTAATTACGAGGATAATTAGTGACCAGAGAAAAATAACAACACTGGACAAGCCTTTGCGCATAGGTGTTTTCCTATTGGTCACTCTTCGGGATTTTGTATTATAGATACAGATTCAATTAGCAGTGTGTTACAACCACTATCTATCCAAGTACCCAGAAAAGTTTCGTCGGGTTGATAAGCCTTGACGGTATATATTTCACGCCCCGTGATCTTTACAGTGTCCCAGTTTTGGATCTTCAACAATTCTTGATAGATTTCCTTGTTGGCAGGGAAGGCATGAATTAAATTTATCGATCCAGCAGGATCGCTGACCTGAGTTGATTTCCAGATAAATTTGTGGTCAATTACACTGGTATCTACAATATCAGGATTAGAAAAATCTGCTGTTGTGACCAAAATATCATGGGTAAGGATTCGGAATTCAGTTATTCGAATCGGGGAAACGTGCCGGACAATTCCAATATATTTAGATTCGCCAATACCCTCAAACTGAACTTCCCAATACATATCACCGGATGAGATAGTTTCGTAGGAATTGCTGACAATCAGGTCATCAAAATCATTCCCGATCAAACCGTATAAGCTTGTGTTAACCCGAAAATAGATAAAAGCCACAGCAACGATCAGGGCAAACAGGGTGATAAAACCACATGATAACGGCAGGTTCGTGATCCAGTCTGCGAATAACCCGACGAAACCACCGGCCCGGCCCTTCTCATCCTCTGGTTTCGGGGAAAGGGTTGCTTCAGCTTTCCCATTTACTAGCGAAGATGAATTGGAATCAACCCCTGTAGATTGATCGAGTTTCTTTAAATATTGCAAAGCTCCTTTATGCGTTGGGTCTAAGGATAGGATCTTGCCCAGAATGGATCTTTTCTCTTTGTCAGTATTTGCAACCTCAAGGGCCCACAACCAGGTTGTAAGATTATTAGGATTAGCGCGGAGTTCTGTAAGGATCAAGGCCCTGGCTTGAGAGAGATTTCCCTCGCGCAGGGCTGCTAATGCCTGTTTTAATCTTGCTGGTTGCGATTCGACCATAATTTCTTTTCTGAGTGATATTAATAACTATGTAATTTTCTACCTGCCAGATATTACATCATAACATGAAAAAACAGCAGCACATGAAGGCATTATCGAAATAATATTTGCAAAACAGGATATGGAAATTTCTATCTAATTTAGCTGTAGCTCTACCCGGATTTAAATAAAGATTAGTGTTGGTATCGTTACCACTTATTGACCTGGTTAAAGGATATCTGAGCCGAATACATGACTTGATATTTGAATTAATAAAAGCAATTTCCGAGTTGCTTGTAATGAATTTATAGATTATGTTCTTGGATTTTAAAAATTTTACGCAGCAAGGGACATTATCGGATATGATTTGTTTATGATCAGACTAAGCTCAGTTAATCTACCTTTTGACCATTCAGAAGAAGATTCAGTTATTGCAATCTTAAAACTCCTCAAAATACGCAGACAAGATTTGTTATCATACCGGATCCTAAAAAGAAGCCTGGATGCCCGTAAGAACCGGCAGCTGCTGAGGGTTTATAGTTTTTTAGTTGTTGTAGAAGATCAGGATTCCCTGGCGGGGATTATAAGAAAATCTGACAAAATAACCA
>JAGHAU010000242.1 GCA_021161345.1 Anaerolineales bacterium
CCTGTAAGCAATCTCACCATATTTACAGATTTAGATAAAAACTGGCATGAAAACGAATGGGCAGGGGTCATGCTCAATGTTTCAAGTGACCTTGACAACCGTCGCCATTTTCCTATAACAGGCAACAATGCCACCCAGCTTTTTATCCGGGGCAATCTGGTTCCAATAGGGTTTACAGCAGGTCATCCTTATACTCTTGATGACTATCACCTGGCTCCCAATTCAGCCAACATCAACAATGGCACCGATACCGGCCTGAGCCAGGACTTTGAGGGTGATCCACGTCCTCTTTGGGGTGCCTTTGATATCGGGGCGGATGAATATGTACCCGAAGAAGTAACTATCCACACTATCACAGCCACAGTCGGAGCCAACGGCTCCGTTACCCCGGATGGACAGGTCTATATCCACGAAGGACGGGATAAAACCTTTTTTATCCTGGCTGATCCTGGCTATTTCATTCAAGATGTCATTGTGGACGGCGAATCAGTGGGTCCCACCAGTCAGCAAACGTTCGAGTTTGTTGTCGCAGACCACACGATTGAAGCAATATTTGCGGAAAACACCGAACAGGTAACCATCACCTCCTCGGCCGGACGCGGCGGTGAAATTTCTCCTCCAGGTAATACCTCGGTGCCAGTGGATGGCAGTCTTGCCTTGATTATCACTCCGGATGCTGATTATGAAATTGCAGATGTACTGGTAGACAATGTTTCAATGGGGGCCATCAGCGAATACTCTTTCAGCGCAGTGTCAGAGAACCACACCATTTACGCGACCTTTAACTATACAGGTGATGCAGAACTATCAAATATTACCATACAATTAAGTACCGATGCCATCACCCTGGGTGAATGGATGGAGATCAGCGGTAATATTTCTCCTCCGCCAACTCTGGGAGGGGCTTTTGTGGATATTGCCATGATCCCTCCAAACGGTGTCACCATACACCGGACTGTGCTTGCCAATTCCCTGGGAGATTTTTCCTATGATCTTCAATGTGATGATATTATGGCTTCGGGGTTTTGGACTATCCAGGGCAGCTGGAAGGGTGATTACATCCTGCAGGGAGATACTTCTATTGGTCAGGTGCTTACCGTTGCAAAAGCACAAAGCAGTCTCATCTTGGACAGCTCAATCCTTGTGATAAAATATGGCGATTCAGTTCCCTTTATCGGTGGTATTTTGTTGCCAAGCCCCCAATGTGGTGCGGATCTTTCCGGTCTGCCCATTGAAATTGAGATAAGCGGTCCAAACTACGAAAGCGATCTGCAAACGGTTTTTACCAGTGACAAATGGGGGCATTTCAGCCTGCTTAATTATAACGGCCTGAGTTCTCTTGGTACCTGGACTCTCAGGGCAGTCTTTGATGGTGATGATGGCTACCAAGCCTCAACTTCGGTTGAAATGAAAATCGAAGTGGTGGAGACAGCCGGTTATGCCATTATTGTTCAGGGCAAGCTGTCCAACGAAGAGGGCCTTGACTCCCATAACAAAACCTGCAACCTGGTTTACAATACCCTGAAGAATAGGGGACTTCAGGATGAGGATATTTTTTACTTCAACTATGCTATCTCACAGGACGGCGTTGATGCCTTACCCACTTGGTCCGGTATAGAAGATGCTGTTACCATTTGGGCCCGGGAAAAAATGAATGATAAGCCTGCCAACCTGTTTATCGTTATGATTGATCACGGCTATGATGAGGAGTTTCATATTGATCCTGACGTTGTAATCAGTTCAAGCGATCTTGATGGCTGGCAAACCTCGCTGCAGGATGAGCTTACCGGCGATGCCGTCAACCAGGAAATTATCAGTATTCTGGGGTTTTGTCGCTCCGGTTCTTTTATTGATGACCTATCCGGCCCGAATCGGGTTATTCTTACGGCGGCAGCAGAAGGAGAATCATCGTACAAAGGTCCCATGGATCAGCAGGATGGTATCCGTGAGGGCGAATATTTTGTTTCTGAGGTGTTCAAGGCTGCTTCATATGGCAAATCAATCCGTCAATGTTTTGAAGAGGCATCGGTGTTAACTGAGGCCTTTACCTCGTCGGATAAGATTCTTTCCGCTAACTCCATATACGGGGATAACTCCCGCCAGCATCCGCTGTTAGATGACAACGGTGACGGTGTAGGCAGTAATGATCTGGCCGGTTCTGGTGACGGTGCTTTTAGCGACACCCTCTTTTTTGGCATTACCCCAATGACTGGCAACGACCCGGGTGATGTGAGCGTAGTGGCGTTCACCGAGACTCAATTTCTTGATGATACCGAGAATGCCGCCATGTTATGGGCCCGGGTGGATGACAATATCGGCATGTCTTCTCTCTGGGCTGAAATTAAAGCACCAGGCTATGATCCTGTTGATGCCGGCAACACCGGACAGGCTACCATGGATCTCATTGTGGTTCCTTTAACCCAATATGATGCAGCCTGGGATTATTATCAGCCTTCAGTGGTTCCTGCTGTATTTACCGAACCTGGCATCTATCAAATTTACTATTTTGCCAAGGATGCCGATACCGGTCATGTTTCTTCATTAAAACAGTCGACGATCTATAAGGATCTGGTGGGGAATCAGCCACCGGAAGACTTTCATTTATTATTCCCGCATACGGATGATGATCCGGTCTTTCATACCAGTGGATTTATCCATGGCTGGCAGACCACCGTTGATCCTGATGACGATCCGATTACCTATACGGTGGAAATCGTTAATGACCCCAGTGATTCAAGATGGGGGGCTGAGGTATTCAGCTATATTCTCGAGGGTTTAACCCAGGGAATGGTTTTTATTGGTGAAGAGGCCCTGTTTATCCAACACCGAAGGTATGTCTGGCAGGTAAAGGCCATTGATCAATATGGGGCGACGACTATCAGTGTGGAAACAGACTGGACGTTTGAAGTAAATAATGACAATGCCATCAACGGTTGGATCTCCGGTGGTGTATATGATGACAACTATGATTCAATCATTCATGCCAGTGTTTTGGCTGATGGGTTCAGTGTGGAAATGCTAACAGATAACAGCGGAGCGCCTACCGGTTATTATATGGGTAGCGGCCCTCCAGGTATTTACCAGCTGACAGCTGATGCCCCAGGTTATGAAACCAATACCCGGCAAGTAATTTTGCTAAATGGCGGTTTCAGTACAGGTGATATTTCTCTGGTTGGTTTGGGTCTGCTTGGAGATTTTAACGGCGACGGGCAGATTGATGCTGGAGATTTAGAGGTGCTAAGCAGCGAGTTTGGTGGTGCTGACTGCACACCGGAAATCCCCTGCAATGCTGATGCTGACGGGGATGGTGATATAGACGGGCTGGATATGATAAAACTTATTAATGCCCTGTAAATAAGAAGTTTTTACTGTGCCATTGGTTTTCAAGGTGTTTTGAAAGTTGTTACGAGTCCGTCAAATTTCATCGCTTGAGAGTTGGTTAATGAAAATAAATGTTCACTTAAAGTTTTCATTTTTTGTTTTGTCCCTACTTTGTGTTGTTATGAGCTTTCCTGTGTCCAGTACTGCCCAGAGTCTCATGCAGAACATTGATATTTCTTCCTCCTGGAATCCAGTTGGATCAGGGGCCAGGGCAATCGGTATGGGCGGTGCTTTTATAGGCGTGGCTGATGATGCCACTGCTGCATCCTGGAATCCTGCCGGTCTCATCCAATTGGAAAAACCGGAAGTTTCCATAGTTGGCAATTATGTGTACCGGAAAAACGACGAGTCGTACGGGACAAATCCTGAAGCAGATAATTCCAACACCGTAAATAAAAACAGTATTAATTATTTCAGTGTCTCGTATCCTTTCGAACTCTTTAGAACCAACATGACCCTTTCAATCAACTATCAGAATCTTTATGAGTTTAATGCGGGTAGCTCTTTTCACCTGTCGCAACGGGAGGTAGAGGGGATTAACACTTGGGTGCTTGATCGAAATATAAATTTGGAACAGATAGGTAATCTTTACGCAATAGGTCTGGCCTACAGTGTTCAATTGCATCCCAAACTTTCTGTGGGAGTTACCCTGAACTTCTGGGAGGATTGGTTGGGAGAGAATAGCTGGAAAGAAAAATATCATGAGTCCGCTACAGGGACACTGACCATTGATCCCCCTGGTCCTGTTTTATTCACCACTCCCATCAGTCGGATTGAAAGGTCAGTTAAGGATTATGAGTTTGAAGGCTTTAATGCCAACATAGGTATATTATGGAATGTGACAGAAAAGTTGGTCTTGGGGGGGGTGTTAAAAACCAAATTTACAGCAGATCTTGATTTCTCGTATTCTTCAAGCTCTGGTGACAGTTTCAAAGAGAAGCAGCGTCTTGACATGCCCATGTCTTATGGTCTGGGGGCTGCATATCGTTTTTCTGATGCCTTTACAGTCTCAGCAGATGTTTACCGTACAGAGTGGCAGGATTTTATTTTAACCCAAGCTGATGGTACCAAGGTTTCGCCAATAACCGGACTATCTGAGCAGGAATCCGGTATCGATGCTACAATTCAAGTGAGAATTGGTGGAGAATATTTGCTTATCAATCCAAAGTATATTGTTCCATTAAGGGCGGGGTTGTTTTATGACCCCGCTCCGGCTACCGGTTCTCCTGACGATTATTATGGTTTTACTCTGGGTAGTGGTCTTGCCAGAGGACCGTGGGTTTTCGATATTGCCTATCAGTTTCGTTGGGGCGACAATATAAAGGAGTCTATTCTGACGGATTTTGATTATTCTTCAGACGTGAAGGAGCATCAGTTGTATACATCTCTTATTTATCATTTTTAGTCAGTTCGCATACCTGTTTTGTTGACTATTCATACACTTTTTCCTGCTCATCCAAGCCGACGGCATCCTGTTCCAGATTTCTGGTTAGTTGCTGCTGTTTACCGAGCTCATGGTAGTATTCGTGTTGAATCAACAGGTTCATAATTTCATTGGTTCCGGTCCAGATCATCATCAGGCGGATATCGCGCAGCAGGCGCTCTACCGGATAGACGTCGGTGTAGCCGATGCCTCCCATCACCTGCATGGCGTTGTTGACCACTTCCCAGGCGGCTTCGGTGGCCACTTTCTTGGCTTCGGAAACCAGGCGCCTGGCATCCTGGCCGCTGTCAATCAGGCGGGCGGCGGCGTAGGCGAGGGCGGTCGCTGCATCAAGGGCGGCGATGCTGTCGGCAATTTTGAAGTTCACCCCCTGAAATTTCATGATGGTACGGCCAAAAGCCTTCCGCCTGGTGGTATAGAGAG
>JAGHAU010000186.1 GCA_021161345.1 Anaerolineales bacterium
ATATTGCACACCCCTTTCTTTTTTTTTCAGGAGGAGATTTCGCATGATAGGACCATTTTTAGAAGCACTAATAGGGGATGTTGGACGAGCGATTTTATATTTTTATCAAGCAAATGAACTGATCATCAATTCGATCATTCTGGTGTATGGGTTGTTCATGTTCCTTTGTTGGAATAATCTCCTTCGCATTTATAGATTCCTTATTGTTGAAATGGCTAAATCGGCCCATCTGTCTGATGAGCTCAACAGAAAGAAATCCAACAAGAAGATCCGAAAGATCATCGGCATTCCCTGGGACAAGGCCATTGAAGTGTCACCTTTCCCCTACATTGCCAGGATCGGGGCACTGAGCCCTAAAAGAAAGACAATTGAAAATTTACAGTTGCTGTTTAATGAAAAAGATCTGGCAGACAAAGCGCTTAAAGCCCTACAGGGCGCCAAGATCCAGCGCATGATGCCCAGCAATCGAGAAATGCTCCAGCGCGAAATGGATCAACGCAAGGAAAAGCAGGCTGCTAAGGATAAAAAACAGAAAGAATAGAGCCTGCCCAAAAACCTTTATATTTAACGAATCAATCCCGGTTGGAGAGCATACTCCCCGGGATTTCTTTATTAAAGCAATGGTTCACTCCAGATATACGACAGAATCACTTCTGACCCCCTATCCTACCGCTTGACAAATAACTTCTCCCCCTGTATAATAATCACATATGTGAGAGCGAATATCACATACGTGATTAGGAAGATGTATGAATAAAATCTGGACCAGCAATCTGGAAACGATCAAGGTAGGCCTGTATGAAAAAGCCCTGCCAAAAAACCTTTCCTGGGAAGAGCGGTTGAACATTACCCGGAAAACCGGATTCGATTTCCTGGAAGTATCTGTTGATGATACAGACGAACGGCTGGCTCGCTTGGATTGGAGCCCTGCACAGAGAAAAACCGTAATGGGTCTTGTTGAAAAAACCGGCGTGAAAATCCAGTCCTTAAGTCTCAGTGGACACCGGCGTTATCCTCTTGGAAGTAAATCGGTTGAAACAAGAACCCGCGCGCTCGATATTTTCAAGCGATCGATCGAACTTGCTGTCGATCTTAATGCCAGGACGATCCTGTTGGGCGGCGCGGAGGATTATTACGAAGAAATCGATCAATCCACCAAGGATCGTTTCCTGGAAAATCTGGGCAAAGGATTTGAATGGGCCAGTGGGGCTGGTGTGATGCTGGCTCTGGAAAACTGGGATATCCAGATCAATACTATGCCCCGGGTCATGGAATATGTCGATTATTTTGATTCCCCCTGGTTCCAGACTTATACCGATCTCGGCAATCTGATCTATGCTGGGGTGGACGTCGTCTCCCAGCTGGACTATGTAAAAGGACATATTGCAGCCCTTCATGTAAAAGATACCCTGCCAGGACAGCTTCGATATGTATCACCCGGTGAAGGGGCAGTCCCCTTTGTTGAAGCATTTGAAAAATTGGCTGAGACAGGTTTCCAGTCACCGGTTGTGCTGGAGCTCTGGACTGAGGATTTTCCGGACGCAGTGGAGATTGTTAAGAAAGCTGGTGATTATATCCGGGAGAAAATGAAAGAAGGTTGGGCCAGATACCAAAGAAAAATCGAACGAGGAGCATGATATTGTAATGACAAAACAACCACTAATTCAATTAGCACTAGACTATTTTGACCTCGCCCCTGCTTTGGCAATGACGCAGATAGTACGGGATGAGGTTGATGTGATAGAAATTGGCACACCGCTATCCAAATCCGCAGGCATGCTTTCTGTCCAGATCGTCCGGGAACTCTGCCCGGATAAATTGATCCTGGCAGATATCAAATCTCCCGATGTAGGTGGGGGAGAAGCCAAGATGGCCTTTGACGCGGGGGCTGACTGGATGACAGTGCTCGGCGCTGCTCCGATGGATACCATCAAACTGGCCCTGGAAGAAGCCAACTCTCGTCCTGGAAAGGAAATGTTCATAGAGCTTACTGGTATTCGCGACATCATCGCCAGGGCGCAAGAATGGCGGGATATCGGCGTAGAACGAATGGTTTATCACAGAGGTTGGGATGAAGGCAATCTTTCCCGATCCTGGGATAAATCCGATTGGCAAACCATACAAACTCTGATCGAAATGGGTTTTAAAGTGTCTGTAGCAGGTGGAATTGGATTGGATTTGATCCCATTTTTTGAAGGTTTGGAAATCTCGGTTTTTATAATCGGTAGGGCAATTAGGGAAACTGATTATCCTGCAGAATCTGCACGGCAATTTCGGAAAGCGATAGATAATATATCTGGTGGGAGGTAAAAAATATGAAATTATCGAAGGAAAATGCAGAGCATTATATGCTGCAAATGTACCAGGTACGAGCTTTTGAAGAACAAGCTGAAAAAAGTTATATGGCAGGCAAGATCCACGGCACGATGCACCTGTCCATTGGACAGGAAGCATCCGCAATTGGCTCCATAAGCACCCTCGAACCCACCGATTTTATTATAGGTCACCACCGCGGGCACGGCCTTTGTATTGCTAAGGGTGCAGATTTAAATTTAATGATGGCCGAGTTTTACGGTAAAGAGAATGGCTACTGTCGCGGAAGGGGTGGGTCGATGCATATCGCTGATGTGGCCGGGGGGAACTTGGGCGCAAACGGCGTGGTAGGCGGAGGCATCCCTATGGCGGTTGGGATTGGAATTGGCCTGAAAATGAAGGCAGAGAACCAAGTCCTTTTGGCCTTCTTTGGTGATGGCGCGGCCTCAACAGGCGCGTTCCACGAATCTATGATCCTGGCTGTTCTTTTCCAGGTACCCGTTGTTTTCATTTGTGAAAACAACCAATATGCCATGTCTTTCTCCGCGAACGATTGGACAACCTCCAAGAAGATCGCAGCCCATGGTGAGATCTACGGCATGGCTGGAAGCTGTTCAACAGATGGTAATGACCTGATTGAGGTTAAGGCAGCTGTCGGAGCGGCGGTAAAACGAGCACGCGAAGGCGGAGGTCCCTCCCTGATAGTTAATGATACTTATCGCTGGCGCGGTCACTCGAAAAGCGACCGCAACCGCTATCGCACCACCGAGGAAATCGAGGAATGGAAAAAGAAGGATCCCATTCTTAAATTCCGAGCCTATTGCGTCAAGGAAAAATTATTGACCGAGAAAGAAGCAGATCAGATCAAGGAAAAAGGTTATTCAGATATTGAAGCCGCTCGTGTCTTTGCTGAAGCCAGCCCGGATCCGAAGGTTGAGACATTGGAAGAAGGGGTTTACGCACCATGAGAGAGATTACATTCTTAGAAGCTATACGTGAAGCAATGACCCAGGAAATGGAACGAGACTCCCGGGTATTCCTGATTGGAGAAGATATTGGTGAATACGGGGGAGCCTTCCAGGTTTCCTATGGCATGCTGGAAAAATTCGGCCACGAGCGCATTCTGGATACGCCCATTACTGAATTAGGATTGACGGGAGCTGCTGTCGGAGCTGCTTTAATTGGTATGCGACCGATCGCGGAGATCATGTTCATGGATTTCACCACCCTGGCCTCTGAACAGCTGGTGAACCAGGCAGCAAAGTTGAGATTCATGTTCGGTGGTCAATCTTCTGTACCGATGGTTTTACGAACCCCGGCGGGTTCCGGAACGGGTGCGGCAGAGCACCACTCCCAGAGTTTTGAGAATTGGTTTGTGCACGTGCCGGGCTTAAAGGTGGTTATGCCCACCACTCCATATGATGTCAAAGGTTTGCTGATTTCATCGATCAGGGATAATAACCCGGTCGTATTCATTGAGCACAAATTGCTCTATAAGACCAAAGGCGAAGTACCCGAAGAGATGTATGAGATTCCTCTTGGAAAAGCGGATATTAAACGGGAAGGCAAAGACCTGACGATCATCGCCACTGGCATAATGGTTCAGAAGTCCCTTGCCGCAGCAGAAGAACTGATCAAGGAAGGCATCGATATTGAAGTCCTGGACCCCCGGACCCTGCGGCCGCTGGACACAGAATCTATAGTCAAATCAGTCAAAAAAACTGGAAAGGTATTGATCGTTCATGAAGCTGTTAAGACCGGAGGTTTTGGCGGTGAATTAGCAGGCGTGATCGCTGAAAGTGAAGCGTTTGGATACCTGGAAGCGCCGATCATTCGTCTGGCTGGACGGGAAGTTCCCATCCCGTATAATCGCGATTTGGAAAAAGCAGCAGTGCCGCAAATTGAGGATATTGTTGAAAAAGCCAGGGAACTGGCAACACTAAAGGTGTAATATGGCCATAGAAATGATCATGCCCAAAGTTGACATGGACCAGGAAACTGGTACGGTCGTTGAGTGGTTAAAGACCGACGGGCAGCAAGTAAAAGAAGGTGAAACTATCCTGGTAATTGAGACAGACAAAATTGCCATTGATGTTGAAGCGCCTGGTACTGGAATTTTAAACGGGATTTCCGCCAATCAAGGCGATGTGATCCCGATTGGCACAGTGATTGCCTACATCCTTGAAGAAGGTGAAAAACTGCCGGCTGCAGCAGCATCCCCGTCAGCTCCCGAACCCGCTGCAGTGCCAGAACCAACCGCTGCAGCCGAAGAAGTCTCAGCAACGCCCGTAGCTAAAAAGATGGCTGAAACTCTCGGCGTGGACCTGTCCAGGGTGACTCCGACTGGGAAGGGCGGAAAAGTCACTAAAGATGATGTGCAATCCTCTCTGGCCCCGGCAGCGCTGTCTGGAGACGTGATCGCTACGCCAGCTGCCCGCCGAACCGCCCGTTTGAAAGGTGTGGATTTGAGCCGCGTACGAGGAAGTGGCCCAAAAGGCAGAATCCAGGCCAGTGACGTGGAAAACTTCCAGCCTGGTGCTGGAATGGTAGCAGCCAGCCATGTTCAAAGCGGCGGAACAATTCCATTGATCGGTATGCGCCGAACAATTGCGGAACGGCTTACTGCAAGTTATCAATCCATCCCGCACATCCAATTCACAGCCAGGGTGGATATGAAGAATTTCATTAATGCCCGCAATGACTATAATGAGTTGGCCATAGAGCGAGGTGATGAAAAAGTTTCTGTCACCGCCATGCTTGTTAAACTGGTTTCCATGGTGATCGCAGATCATCCAATGATCAACAGCTCGCTGGTGGAAAATTCGATCATTCTTCACCAGGATATCAATATCGGTGTGGCTGTTGCCATAGAAAAAGGTTTGATCGTTCCAGTTGTAAAGAATGCCAATCAAAAAGGGATCAGCAAGATCGCTGTTGAGACCAATGACCTTGTGAAACGGGCTAGAGAGGAAACCCTGGTGGGGCCAGATGTCAGGGGAGGCACTTTTACGATAACCAACCTTGGACCTTTTGGCGTGGAACAGTTCAACGCGATCATCAATCCGCCTGAGGCTGGGATCCTGGCCATTGGCGCAACAACTAATGAAGTAGTCGCCTTGGAAGATGGGGCCATTGCCGTTAGACCGATCATGCGCTTTACTCTTTCCGCAGACCACCGCATCGTAGATGGCGCGGTAGCTGCCCGTTTTATTGCAGACTTAAAAACAACTTTTGAGAACCCAATCTTGATGAACTATTAGCTAGGAGATAATATGCCGGAAATCAAATTAACTATTACCCATGAGGTAGGCCTTCACGCCCGCCCAGCGTCGACCTTTGTTCAAACCGCTGCTAAGTTCTCCAGTGATATAGAAGTCACTCATGGAGAAACAACAGCCAATGCTAAAAGTATCCTGGCTGTGTTAACACTCGGTGCTCATAAAGACGCGGAGATCGTAGTAAAAGCAGAAGGGGAAGATGCAGATGAAGCGCTGAAGGCTCTTGAAGAGCTAGTGCTTGATAACTTTGGTGAACACTGATATGAAGTCGATTTCTGGAATTCCCGCTTCGTACGGTATTGCGATAGGCCCTGCGTTTGTTTTTACCAGGGTCGAGATTGTAATAGAACCTTGTAATATTCAAGATCCTAAAGCAGAATGGAAACGATTCGTTCAAGCCCAGGAAGAGACCTCTAAGCAGCTGGATGTAGCATATTTAAAAGCCCAGGAGGAATTGGGGGAAGAAGAGGCAGGAATATTCGAGGCCCAGAAATTAATGCTTCAAGATCCGGAGCTGATCAATACGGTTAAGTCACGAGTTGATTCAGAACTAATCAACGTTGAAACCGCCCTGTATGAATCCGCAGAATCTTTCGCCTTGCAATTGGAAGCAATTGAAGATGAATATCTCAGCGCCCGGGCACTGGATATTCGAGATGTGTCTTCCCGCCTCCTGAGGAATTTGCTTGGATTGAAGAATTCTCCAGCAGATGGATTAAAGATTCCTTCGATCATCACAGCTCAGGACCTGACACCCTCGGATACTGTCATGTTAAACAAGGATTTAGTTCTAGGATTCTGTATTGAAGTTGGAGGTTCAACTTCCCATACAGCCATACTGGCTAGAGGATTAGGGATCCCGGCAGTGGTTGGTGCCGGCGAACCATTGAGGAAGATCAAAACCGGGGACAAACTCGTTATTGATGGCGATGCTGGTGAGATCATCATCGATGCGGATAAAAAATCCCTTAAACAATTCAGGGACCGCCAGAAAAAATTCCTTATGGCTCAAGCGGATGCGGAGGCGATCAGCCATCAACCAGCGATTACTACCGATGGACATCAGGTGGAAGTTGTCGCCAATATTGGTAGCGTAGACGATGTTCAACCTGCAATACTCTCAGGCGCTGAAGGAGTTGGTTTGCTGCGCTCAGAGTTTCTTTATCTTGAACGATCCAGTCTCCCTACAGAAGAAGAACAATACGAAAGTTATAAAACAATCGGAGACGCCTTTGGCGATCGTCCAGTCATATTAAGGTCACTCGATGTGGGCGGAGATAAAGATATTCCTTATATTGATATGCCGCCAGAAGCCAATCCTTTCCTTGGAGTAAGGGCTATACGACTGTGTTTATCTCGACCGGACATATTTAAGCCCCAGCTGAGAGCAGCTTTGAGAGCAGGTTATGGGAATAATCTGAAATTAATGTTCCCTATGGTAGCTACTGTTGAGGATGTAGTGAAAATCCGGGAAGTTCTGGAGGAATGTAAACAGGAACTGAGAGATGAAGGCTATGATGTTGCAGAAGAAATGGAAATCGGGATCATGATCGAAATCCCATCTGCAGCGATCCTGGCAGATCAGCTGACAGAGGTGGTCGATTTCTTCTCGATAGGCACAAATGACCTCAGTCAGTATGCACTTGCAGCAGATCGCACCAATGCCCAGGTAGCTCCCATGGCTTCCGGGTTCCAACCCGCAGTTTTTAGGTTGATTAAAATGGTAATTGACGCTGCTCATGCCAAAGGAAAATGGGTAGGATTATGCGGGGAAATGGCAGGTGAATTATTGGCAATCCCGATCCTGTTAGGTTTAGGGCTGGATGAGTTCAGTATGAACCCTCCCGCCGTTCCTTTTGCCAAAAGGCTCATCCGTTCCATATCGATGGAACATGCCCGCCAAGTCGCTGAGACTGCGATAAACCTGAAGGGTGATAAGGAGATCCGGAAATATGTCCAGGAAGCTGTTCCAGAAGTGAACAGGGGGTAAATTAATCATAAAAACCTATCCTAAATGTTATGACTGCATTGTCAGGCAGTCAGTCAATGCTGTCTTATTGAATGAAGACGACGAGTTTATTCAAATCCAAACTATTCGAAAAGTGATAAGCAAACTTGCCCAGATGGACGACAAACTCAGTCCTTCTGAGATCGCTGGCGAGACAAACCGGGTGATCAGAGATTCCCCGGGAGTAATAGACCTTTATAAAGACGAAAAAGAAGTCAGCCATCAACATGCGCTCAATTACCAGGATGACCTGAGGGATTTGATCTTAAAAGGTCGGGATCGCCTGGAGCAGGGACTGAAGGTCAGCGCCGCAGGCAATATAATCGATATCATTCATGCCATCGATTATGATCTGTGGGAAGAAGTGGAGAAGACGGTCAGCCAGGAACTCCAAGGTGGCGGGCTGGAAGCTTTCCGGAAGGGATTGAACGCCGCCCCGCACTTGTTATATCTTGCAGATAATGTTGGTGAAACGATCTTTGATAGGGTCTTTATCGAGACCTTGGATATACCTGTAAAATATGTTGTCAAAAGTGGACCGGTTCTCAATGATGCAACCCTTGACTATGCAGTGGCGGCCGGGTTAGATCAGGTAGCCGAAGTTGTGGAAACAGGGTCCTGGGCTCCTGGAACTGTCCTATCTCAAACCACACCGGATTTTCAGAAGCTTTTTTTGGAATCGCCCTTGGTTCTCTCCAAAGGACAGGCGAATTATGAAACCATGGATGAACGGGGAGACAAAGTGTTTTTCCTGCTGCGAACCAAATGCCCTGTGCTCAGCAGCCGATTAGATATTCCAATCGGCAACCTGGTATTAAAACAGGGACTCCCTCTTAATTGACCCTCATAATTCAAACTTAGCGCCAGGCTCTGGATAAACAACGTCAGGGAATCCCTGTTCTTCTAGTTTCTCCATCAGCGGTTCAGCGCCGCGCGGTTCACCGTGCACTAAAAACACTTTCTTGAGCGTGTCCTTGGTTGCGTGTGCGTAAGCCAGCAGCCCGTCCTGTCCTGCATGGGCCGAGAACCCATTGATCGTGACTACTTCCGCCCGCCGAAAATATTTCTTTCCAAAGATCTTGATGTCTTTTTCTTGATCGGCCAGGCGCCGCCCCAGAGTATGAGGAGCCTGCCATGAAACGATCAGAATTGTATTACGAGAATCCTCGACGTGGTTTTTCAGGTGGTGGAGAATGCGTCCTGTTTCCGCCATGCCGGAAGCCGAGATAACAACATAGGGCGGATCGGTAAAATTAATGGCTTTTGACTCCTCCACGGACAGGGTATATTTCAACCGATCAAACCCTAAAGCGGCTTGATGTTTATCATCAGCGATGAACTGTCTGGTCTCTTCATCAAAGCACTCTGGATGATCCCTGAAAACTTGCGAGGCTCGAATAGCCAATGGGCTATCCACAAAGACAGGTATTTCTGGAATATCTCCACTTTCCATCATTTTATGCAGCCCAAAAACAAGTTCCTGGGTTCTCCCCACTGCAAAGGCAGGTATAATCACCCGCCCTTTACGATGAATGGTCCTCTGGACCACTTCTTTCAATTCAACGAAGGCAGCGTCAGTGTCTCTCTTTTTAGTATCCCCATAGGTGGACTCCATGATCAGGTAATCGGCTTTCCTCGGCAGCACAGGATCCTGGATGAGCAGCAATCCGGGCCTGCCAATATCTCCTGAGAACCATAACCGTTTGGTTTGCCCGTTTTCCTCTACATCCAGAACGACGGCGGCTGATCCCAGGATGTGGCCGGCATCTACCAGGTACGCTTTTACTCCGGGAGCGGGCTGAAAGACCTCTTCATAATTCAAGCAGTGGAATAGTGGTGCGACCCTGGCGGCATCCTCTTTTGTGTAGAGCGGCTCTATGAGCGGTTTGTCTTGTTTCTCCAGTCTTTTATTGAGATATTCGGCATCTTTTTCGTGAATATAACCAGAATCCAGCAGCATGATATTGTCCAAATGGGCAGTTGCGTACGTGGTGTAGATTGGCCCCCTGTAGCCTTGTTTGACAAGATTGGGCAAATTGCCGCTGTGATCAATATGGGCATGAGATAAAATTACGGCATCCAGGTCGGCGGGAGAGAAGGGAAAATTCCTGTTGCGTTTATAACTCTCTTTCCGCTTACCCTGGTATAAACCGCAGTCCAGCAAGATTTTGTGATGCCCAACTTCCAGTAGATGCATTGAACCGGTAACTGTCCTGGCTGCTCCATAAAAAGTGAGATTCACGGTTTTCTCCCGCCTAGCTGATATTTAGTAATATAGACAGAATGTCGTCCCCAAATCTTTCCAATCGCCAGGGAACTTCTTTCAATACCAGGGCCAACTCGGAACGGTTTTTTGGGTTGGATGAGATCAAGCTGTACATGATCTCGCGGGGAAGTACAACAGCAGAATTCACATTCATTTTTCGGGCTGTGATCTTGCGCCAATCACGGAGAGCCTTTTCTCGGGCCAGGTAGGAGTCATCCAGGCGCTTTTTCCGGGGAGGGAGTTCTGGTTTTGATGCCATACCATTCTGGATGGCATCTACCAATCCCTCTGCGTGCCGCTGAATGGCTTTCCCTCCGGGAATATTCAAACTTAGCAGCTGCTTTACCGACGTGGGTGATTCTTCGGCCAGGAGGAGCAATGTTTTGGCGCTGAGCACCTTAAACACAGGTAGATCCCTTTTTTTAGCAACATCTTCCCTATACTCACAAAGCCTGGCGAGCACCGCAGCCTTCTGGGGGGACAGTTTCCGGGCCCCATTTATGCGCCAACAGGAAGCGATGTTCTCCTCCTTGGGTTGGCGGTGTACCTGGCAGGCCCGTTTAAAATCCTCCGAGGCGATCGAAGTGAAGCCTTGCTCTTCCAGCTCCGCAGCCAGGACCTGGCGGATTTTGATCAAATGATGGGTATCCATTTGGGCATACTGGAGCATATCATCGGACAGGGGCCGTTTCCCCCAGTCCGCCCGCTGATATTTCTTGTTTACCTTGATGCCAACGATCTCCTCCATCAGGGTATCCAACCCCAGTTTTTCCCTACCCAGGATCTGGGCAGCCAGCATGGTATCAAACAAATTTCTGAATTCAAATTTGAAATCATCGTACATGATCAAAATATCATATTCCGAAGCATGGAACACTTTTTCAATATCGGAATTCTTGAAGATCCGACCCAGGGGAGCCAGGTCAACCAGCGGTAGAGGATCGATGATGTAATCTGCCGAATCTGTTGAGATCTGGATCAGGCAAACCTGCTCCCGGTAAGCGAACAAACTATTGGCTTCGGTATCGATTGCCAGGATCTTTTCATTTTGCAGGCGCTGCATCAGTTCTTCAAAAATCAGCTGCTTGTTTATGAATTCCGGTGCGGGAAAGTGATTTGTGCGAGATGACATAGAGATATATTATAGGATAAACGTTAAAAGTTGGAAGGTTGAACGTTCTACCATTCTAACTTTATCCTTGAATTTCATGAGATTTTTATTTGTGGGGATATAAACCTGGCTGCTATTGGATATTCTTTTCAAATACCAAAGCGTTATCTCCCCCTTTGTAGTATTTCTTCCATACTTCAATTTGCTGATATCCGTGTTTTTGATAGAGCTGAATGGCTGGCTGATTGGATTGGCGAACGCTTAAACGAATTTTGGGCAGGTTCACTTCTTCCTCACAGATCCGGATCAGGGAAGATCCGATACCAGATTTCCTATAGTCGGGCAGGACTGCCAGAGTGGCGATCCAGGCAGTTTGCTGCGAGCGCCTTAGATCCATAGCGATAAAACCGACCAGGTTTTCCTGATCTGCCGCTTTATACCGGATGATCTGGGGGATGGTCAGGACCCCCATAATATCCAGCAGGGGCCAGGCATCCAGCTGGAAACAAACCTTTTCCAGCTGATGCAGGTCTTTTAAGTCACGCCAGGTAGCGGTTTCGATGGTGATGCCGCTACCTGGAAGGATTTTATGAACACTCATGGTTCGATCCGGTGTTAAGCCAGGTTAAAGTGTTTTTTCATAGAATCGGTAGGTTTTATAGACTTCCGCCCCCATGGCAATGATGGGGCGATTCATCTTGTCATTGTTGTCAAGGATCCAGCTCATTTCAGACATCTTCATGCCTTTTTTGATGGCTGCCTGGGCAGATTTATAGTAAAACAGGGCATCTATGCCCAGAGTACGATATTCGGGGATCACACCCAGGACCAGGACCCGCACCCAGGAAACTTTCTTGAGTACCTTCCAGTTCCAAACTAGTTTTAACATGGTCCACCATTCCGGTGAATTGGGTTTAGGGTAGGCTTTGAGCAGGGGTTCGTTCAGGTCTGGCAGCGTAATGCTGAAGCCTACAGTTTTCCCGTCTTTTTCAGCGATATAGGTTAAATCTGGATCAAGAATATCATGAAGTTCATCAGCCAGCTGGTCAAATTCAGCATCAGTCATGGGCACAAATCCCCAGTTTTGGGACCAGGCTTCGTTATAGAGCAACTTAACCTTGGCGACTTCCTCGTCATATATTTTCATATTTATACGACGAAGAGAGATTTCCTTACGCTCCAGGATCTTGGTGGTGATTTTTTCCAGGCGCTCTCCAATGTTGTCCATGAAATCTTTCACTGGCAGTTGGTAGGCCCACAAATCCCGGGCATATTTAAATCCTGCCTTTTCAACAAAATCGACATAATAACGGGGATTATAGGTCATCAATATACGGGGGCTGTCATCAAATCCGTCTACCAGTAATCCGCATTCATCATTGGTGTTCCACTGGGCCGGGCCGCGCAGTGCGGTGTGACCCTTCTCTCGGGCCCAATTTTCAGCCGTCTTTAATAATGCTTCAGCGGCTTCGTAATCTTCCAGAACCTCAAAGAAACCAAAAAACCCGACATTCTCATTTTGAAATTCATTGTGCCGTCCATTGGTAAAGGCTGCAATGGTTCCGACTATTTCATCCCCTCTTAATGCCATATAAAGTTGGGCCTCGCTGTGTTCAAAGAAGGGATTTTTCTTCGGATCTGTGAAGTGTAGACGTTCTGAAAAAATAGGAGGAACCCAGTAAGGATCGTCTTTATAAACTTTCCAGGGGAAACTTAAGAAGGCTTTCCTATCTTCAATATTTTCAACAGGTTTGACAACAAGGGGATTCATGGGTTTTTCCTTTTACGTGGAAATTGAAAATCATCTATCATTCATTTTGATCGTTTTTATTATACTAGATACCCCCCCTATGGTATGATTTTAGGGTGATTACACAACCCCTTTTCCTGGGGACCTTTTCCCTTTACTCGATCATCCTGTCCGGTACAGTCGCCCTGGGTTTATTCTTATCCTGGTGGATAGCAGAGGATAAACGGACTTTTATCCTTGATGCTGGATTAGGAATCATTTTAACCAGCCTGCTGGGCGCCAGGGTAGGTTTTGTGCTCCGAAACCTGGTATATTTCCTGGAGCATCCTGGTCAGATGCCTCAATTCTGGCTGGGCGGGCTTAGCTGGCCAGGAGCTTTGATTGGTGCCGGATTAGCTGTCGTTGGCATCCACTTGATCTGGAAAGAACCCCTGGGAGAACTCGCGGATCAGTATCTACCTCTTTTGGGAATGATGGCATTTGGAACCTGGTTGGTGTCCTGGGGGACCGGGATTGGTTATGGTCCGGAGGTTGAGGCCTGGTATGGAATTCTTGTGCAGGATCTGTATGGGCTTTCCCTGAAACGATGGCCCCTGCCGATCTTGGGAGCTTTGCTCAGTGGGGGATGGACAGCAGGTGTGATCCTCTTTCCAATCAAACGCCAGAGAGATCACGGATTCCGGGCGCTGACCGGAACGGCGGGTTTATTGGCAATTAATGGCGTGATCTCATTCTTTAAAATTGATCCGGTTCCTGTTTTGTGGGGGCTGCGATGGGAAAGCTGGTTTTCTCTGATTTCCCTTGCTATTATAATGATCTACCTTTTTATGGCCAGGACTGATGAAAAAGATGAAGGATCTAACCCTTAATTCACAAGAAGCAATTCGGGCCTTAACTGGTTTCATTCAGACCGTAATGCAAGATGCCGGCTTCAATAAAGTTGTCCTGGGCATTTCTGGTGGTGTGGACTCCGCTCTCAGTGCCTTTTTATCTGCTAAAGCCCTAGGGGCTGAGAATATGCTGGCCCTGCGCCTGCCTTATAGAACCTCGTCTCCAGAATCCCTGGAACATGCTCAATTGGTCATCGATGAACTTGGCTGCCCCTCAAAAACGATCGAGATCACTGAGGCGGTCGATGCAATCCTGGCCCAGAACCCGGATGCAACTCCCGTCCGCCGCGGCAACGTTATGGCCAGAGTGCGGATGATAAATATTTATGACCAATCAGCAGCTTTCCCTGGCTTGGTGGTTGGCACGGGGAATAAAACTGAAACCTTGTTGGGATACAGTACTATCCATGGTGACGGAGCTTATGATTTCAACCCCCTGGCCGATCTGTACAAAGCCCAGGTTCGCCAGCTTGCAGGTGAATTGGGGGTCCCTGAGGTGATTATCAATAAAGCGCCCTCTGCGGATTTGTGGGCAGGACAGACAGATGAAGCGGAACTTGGATATTCCTATGATGACATGGATCAGATCTTTTACTGTTTAGTAGAAGAGAGTTATACGCGGGATGATTGCCTTAAAGGTGGTTTTGCTCCGGAATTTGTGGATGCCATTACCAAACGTATCAAACAGTATCGTTTTAAGAGCATCCTTCCCAGGGCGGGATCTGTTGGACAATACTCTCTTGCAGGCCTGGAGGAATTGCCTTTTTATAAGGCATGAAACCTTTTTTGTTGGGTTAGTGCGCCCTAGATCCTTACAGCGTGTTTTTCTCTGAGCAGCGCCAAGGCCCTTTCCTTCTCCCGGATTTTTTGTTTAGCTGTCCACCCCGGATTATCTCCGATAATTTCAGCCAATTCCACCAGAGATTCTTCTGACACCTTTCCAACCCAGGATGTTTTTGTGCGGCGCAGCACCAGATCATCCAGGCGAGTGACCATTTCATTCTCAATCAAGAATTTCAAGGGAGAATTAAAAATTCCAGACAGCCATTTGAAGATCGGATTGGTTGTAGGTAGAGGGTGAGTTAAATGGGGCGCATTGCGGAGTAAATTATTGCGTTCGTGAAGGGCTTCTTTTACCAGCCTGAACTCACCGTTTTCAAGGTAGCGAATGCCGCCATGCAGCATGTGGGATGAGGCTGTGCTGGCTCCGGAGCAAAAACCCTCTTTGTCTACGATCAGACAATCCACACCCTGCAGGGCCAGATCCCTGAACGTGCCGATGCCGTTGATCCCGGCACCGATGATAAGCACAGTTGTTTGTGGTTTGTCTTTGATATTTTGTAGGGTGTTCTTTCTATTGCTCATCGGGTTCCTTCTTCCTGGGGCAGCTTTGACCCTGGGGTTATAATTAATTCGGGTCTATTTTATCACTCCAGTATTGAACGACCAGAACCCTGAAATCTACTTTGTACCAGATTATTGAAGGTCCGGAGATTATATGCCAACTTTTCATACTATTAAATGGGTAGATCCTGGTCTGGTTAGCATGATTGACCAGCGGGTGCTGCCCCACCAGGTGGTTTACAACGAATACAGGGACCCCGCTGCAGTTGCCCAGGCGATCAAAGATATGGTGGTGAGGGGAGCGCCAGCGATCGGAGCCGCTGCGGCTTTTGGCCTGGCTTTGGTGCCCGTTCATGATACGTCAGATAAGATGGAGACTGTCCTGGCAGATCTGAAACAAGCTTCCGAAATTCTGCGCCAGGCCCGGCCAACGGCAGTGAACCTGTCCTGGGCGATTGACCGAATCTTGGCCCTGGTTGAGGAAAGGAATTTCAAATCAGTGGCTCAGCTGCGAGATGTTGTGCTTGGGGAAGCTCAAAAAATTGCCCTGGAAGATGTGGAAATCAATTATTCCCTCGGCAGCCATGCCCAATCTCTGATCCTGGATGGAGCGGTGATATTCCATCACTGCAATACCGGCGCCCTGGCGGCAGTTGATTATGGTACTGCTCTAGGAGCAATCCGAATAGCCCACGAAAAAGGGAAGAAGATCTTCGTCTATCTGGATGAAACCCGACCCCGACTGCAAGGTGCCAGGTTATCTGCGTGGGAATTACTTCAGTATGGTGTACCCTTCAAAGTTGTTGCCGACGGTGCATCAGGACATTATATGAGAACAGAGAAGATAGATCTGTGTATTGTCGGTACAGACCGGGTTGCTGCCAATGGAGATGTAGCCAATAAGATCGGCACCTACAATCTTGCAGTTGTTGCTCATGAAAACAAAGTTCCATTCTATGTTGCAGTTCCTAAATCAACCATCGATATGGCCGCTCCTTCTGGAGATGTGATCGAGATCGAAGAAAGGCCTGCTCATGAGGTGACCCATGTGGGGAATTTGCAGATCACACCTGATAACACTCCGGTCGGCAATCCGGCTTTCGATATCACTCCGGCAAAATATGTCACGGCTTTTATTACTGAAGACGGAATTGTGTATCCGCCTTATCAAGAGAACCTGGCAAAATTATTCCAATAGGGAGCTGGATTAGTTGTAATTGATTGAAGGAAAGCTATGACCGCAGAGAAGATCCAGAACACAGCATGTTTTTTATTTGACCTGGATGGAACCATATACCTGGGCGAAAATCTTCTCCCGGGGGCGGAAGACCTTTTTTCCTTACCAATAACTCTTCACGATCCAGGATGGACTACGTTTCAAAATTAAAGGATTATGGATTGGATGTGCCAGAAGAAAAGATATTTTCATCAGGCATGGCAACGGCGATCTATCTCAAGAAAGAGAAACCGGGCGCAAGGGTATACCTGGTGGGCACTCCTTCCCTCGAAGAAGAATTCCGGACTTATGGTTTCCATCTGGTGGACAAGGAACCCGATTTTGCTGTTTTGGGTTTTGACACAACTCTGACCTATCAGAAGATCTGGAAGCTGTGTGATTTTGTGGTTGAGGGAATACCATATATTGCCACGCATCCAGATTTCAATTGCCCTACAGGAAGAAAACATTTCCAACCCTAAACCGAGATTGCTTCGTCGTTCATTGTGTTCTCTCCTCGCAATGACATAATGATAAAACAACCTTCTATCTTCGGCCCTGTTTAAGTTCTTCACTTAGTCTCCCCTGTCTCCCCCTCACCAAGTCACAATATCCCTGACCTAAACCAACCTAACCGTAACCATATTAAAGATCGATAAGCGCCCCCAGGTGCGCTGGAAATCCTCGTCGCTCATCCAGTACAGCTGATCTTTGCTGGTCCAGGAGCTCAGGAATCCCCAGGGTGTACAGACGCCAGCCAGGTTTTGGTGCCCGGGATCATGAGCGCTCGGGATCATGATATGTCCGCCGACCCAGCGGGCGGCAGCTAAAACGCCGTCAGTATTCTGCCCCCGGGAGATCAGGGGCTCTTCTCCCTTGAAATATGTCACAGAGATCAGGCTGACAGTCTCCCCATCTTGCAGCGCATCCAGCAGATCCGGCAGCTTTCCCCGTTTGATGCGGACCTCAAGGTCGATCCCGTTCAGCAAGCCGAATCGTTTGACCAGATTGGCAGTCTGAAAAACCAGGCTGCCGTTGTGATTGCCCAGGATTGTATATCTAACACTACCTCTTAATAACCGATTATCCAGCCATGAAACCAGCGAACTTCCGTCAAACGAAGAACCCAAAAGGAGATTAATTGCGGAAGCCGAGGCGAATTTCGCACAATGATTGGAGCTGCCCTGATCTTGCTGATAGGCAGCCAGTTTTCTTTCTTCCCAATCGCGCCAATAAACGACCAACTCAGACATCAAATCCGGGCCTCCACTAATACAGCTATTTTTGGGCCTAAATATATTCTTTCGGAAGTACTTGTCGGGAATTTCGACTAATTAACGTCCCCTCCGGCCAGCTCGTTCTGCAGGATCTCCCATTCGATCATCAGTTCTTCCAATTCATTTTCTGCTTCCCGGTAATCATGTCCCAAGCTTGCAACCAGGGCTGGATCATCAGGCGGGTTGGCCAGTTTTTCCCCCAGGGTTATCAGCTGTTCTTCAAGCAGTCCAATTCGTTCTTCTACTTCCTCTAAACGGGCTGAACGTTTGCGATCGGCTGCCAGGGCTTTGTTTTTCGCTGATTTGACATCCTTATAATTTTCAAGAGGTTCCAGTTCCAGTTCCGGCAAGGGGTCTGCGGGTTCTGGTTCTTCAACCAGATTGCCCTGATAGGCCTGGTAATTGCCCTCAAAGACGATCAGGCTTTCCTCGTTGACATCAATTTCCCAGATCTGGGTTGCCAGGGCGTTGATCAGGTAGCGGTCATGGGAGACCAACAGGATTGTCCCTGGATAATCGGAGAGTACAGATTGCAGTGTTTCCTGGGAAGTGATATCCAGGTGGTTGGTTGGCTCGTCCAGCAGCAGCAGATTGGCATCTGATAGAGAGAGCTTGGCCAAGGCCAGCCGACCGCGTTCGCCGCCAGATAGAACGCTGACTTTTTTATAAGCATCTTCACCGGAAAAGAGATAGGCTCCCAGGTACCTCCGGGCAGTGTTCTCGGATTGAAAATTACCGACCCGTTCGATTTCCTCCAGAACAGTGTTTTTATCCTCAAGGTCCCGATGGGCCTGTGTAAAATACCCCACATCAAGGTTTGCGCCCAGATTTACTTCACCCGCCAGGGGTGGGATTTCTTCCAGGATGGTTTTTAAAAAAGTGGTTTTCCCAGCACCATTGGGGCCGATCAGGGCAGCGCATTCTCGGCGCAGCAGAGTGATGTCCGGGACTGAAAATAATGCTTTTTCTCCATCCTGATATCCGACCTCCAGCTCTGAGGTTCTCAGCACGAGATCGCCACCCCGTTTCTTGGTCCGGAAACTCATATTTACCAGCTGAGGTTTTTTGGAGGGATTTTTTAGCGCTGCGATGCGGCGATGGGCTTCCTGGGGGCTCATCATGCTGGTTGTGGTATGAACATCCTGGCTGAGCTTGGACCAGCTCTTTCCCTGGATAGCCTGGATACCTACCTGTTCAATCGCCTGGATGCGGCGGCTTAACCGGCGCAGTTTTCCTCGGGCCATATTGACCCTTTGGCCCTCGATATTCCTCTTCACGAAATCCAGCTCGTTCACCAGGCGGGCTTTCTCGGCTTCAAAGATACCCTGCTGCCTTTCCCAGCGAGATTGGCGTTGGTCCAGATAAGCAGTGTAATTGCCCCGGTAGGTTTCAAAACCAGCCCGGCTCATTTCCCAGATATGATCGCAGACTTGATCAATGAAATAACGATCGTGAGAGACCATCAAAACAGCTCCCTCAAAATTCTTAAGGTAGCCCTCCAGCCACTGGATGGCCTCAATGTCCAGATGATTGGTGGGTTCATCAAAGATCAACAAGTTATTGGGTGCCAGCAGCAGTTTGGCCAGCAGGGCGCGGGTGCGTTCGCCGCCAGAGAGGTGGTTCACGGACATCTGGAACTCTTCTGGAGTAAAACCAATCCCCCCCAGGACCTGCCTGATGCGGCTTTTGTAGGTGTAACCGCCCAGACGCTCGAATTTTTCCTGCAGAGAACCATAGCGCAAAAGAAGCTCTTCTGATGATCCTTCCGTCTGCCCCATCATTTCTTCAAGTTTCTTTAATTCCCCCTCCATTTTTATGAGTTCTTCAAGGGCGGTGAGAATTTCTTCCCAGAGAGTCTTTTCTGAATCCAGGGAACTTTTTTGCGGTAAATAACCGATTTTTAGCTGGTTTGCCCGTTGGATCTTGCCCTCTGAAGGAGACTCGATATCAGCCAGCAAATTTAACAGAGTAGTCTTCCCGATCCCGTTTTCGCCAACCAGGGCTATTCTGCTCCTGGGGGGAACGGTCAGATTCAGTCCGCTGAAAATATCAACAGACCCATATGATTTTGATAAACCAGCGGTTGTAATTAAGGACATATTTCCTTCATCGTAATTGTACTGACCATGAATTCCGGGCAGGCATAGGCACTGAGCATGTTATAATGCCGACCAGACCCTAAACCTGTAACCGTCAGCTATTATAGTCTGGTATAAAGGAAAATATAGGGTTTTCCGGAAAATTATGCAAGCGTATCAACCTGAAAATAACACATCACCTGACCCAATCAGGCGAATATTATTGGGAGCGTTTCTTCTCTCAGCAGTAGTAACCTTACTGCTGGCTTTTTGTTCCCGAAAATCTCCTGGTCAGCCTACCCCAGCTATTGTGGATAACGGCGCAGAATCAACAAACCAAACATCCAATCAAGCTCAACCAACACTGGATGACACCCGACTGCTGCAGACCAACGCCAACCGACCCGGATATAAGGATCTCAACCTTGATCAAACAATTTATTTCCTTTTAACGGGTCTCGACAAACGAGAATGGGAAGGCGATACTGGCCCCGGGCTAACTGACACGATCATCGTGGCTTTTCTGGATGTTCGTGAAGAAAAAGCAGGCATGATATCTATCCCGCGGGATACCTGGGCGGAAGTTCCCGAATTCGGACCTTATAAGATCAACCAGGCTTACTCCCTGGGAGAAGCATACGGTTATCCAGGTGGAGGTCCGGGATTATTGATGGACACTGCCGGCAATCTACTTGGAATTGATATTGACTATTATGTCCAGGTTGACTTCGAAGCATTTGTGGTCCTTGTGGATGCTGTCGATGGTGTTCTGGTGGACGTTCCTCAGGAGATCCTGGTCTGGCCAAATGCCGAGATGGAAGGGGACATGAAAAGGATCATGCCTGGTAAACAGGTGCTGCCCGGCAATCTGGCATTGGGATATGTCCGAACCAGGGATACGGATGAAGGGGATTTTGGACGGACAAAACGCCAACAGCAAGTCCTGGTAGGCCTGCAGAAGAAAGTATTCTCTTATGACATCCTTCCGGTTGTGATTCCGAGACTGCCGGCTATTTACCGCGATCTTTCTTCCAACGTGGAGACAAATCTGTCATTGAGCCAGATTATATCCCTGGGCTGGGCTGTCAGGGACATCAATCCGCAGAGCCTGCACACCCGGATAATTAAAGAACCGGTTGTTGAAGCCGGCATTAACGAAAGAGACCAGTATGTACTTTTCCCGGATATTGAACAAATCCGAAATATCTGGCACGATATGCAGGAAATTTCCGCAACGCCGATCCCGGAACCAACCTATGAGGTCACTCTGGAAGAATATATTTTGCAGGAGAATGCCAGTATAGCCATCTTGAATGGGACATCATCCCCGGGCTTAGCCGGGGAAACTGCTGATTTCCTGATAACCAATGGAGTGAATATTACGGAAGTGGGCAATTCTGATAAGTTCAAAGACCAAACCTATATTTACGATTACACTGGAAATCCCTACACAATCCAATCGATTCTTAGCGTAATGAACTATTCTCAGAACAGGCTCTTTCATCGATCAGATCCAGATACTGCAGCAGACATAGTCATCATTCTGGGAGCAGATTGGATCCTGGATAACCCGATGACAGGATCAGATTAATTTCACAGGAACATCTAAAAACACCTTGAATCTTGTTTGACACGATTCAAGAAAACCGATAGACTTTAAGTATGTTCTGAAATAGAGATCAGGAGGACGATTATGGGGTATAAAAACTACCGTCTGACAGTAATCAAAGGCTTTAACAAGGGAGAGGTATTTCCCTTGGAAGCGGATGAGATCATTATTGGCCGTGGAGAGGAGAATGAGATCGTCTTCAATATCGCTGAGGTGTCCAGAACTCATGCGGTTTTGACCAAGGCTGAAGAAGGTTTCATGATCAAGGACCTGGGATCGACCAACGGCACATATGTTGACAAGAAAAAGATCGGAGGAAAATACCTCCTAAAACCAGGTGATACGGTCATGTTAGGGGATGCCATTTATATGACCTATCAAGCAGATCTTGATCCAGAGGAAACGCTGGTGGCCCCCCGTCCGGAAGAGATCCCGGCTGCGGAAGTTACCGCAGTGACCCCAAAACCTGCCGAAGTTCCCAGTGAACCTGCCACGCCGACCGCTCCTCGAAAGAGCAGGTCCGCGGAACAAGTCCTCAGCAAACCACAGGTAACCGAAGACAAAAAAGGAAAGACCTGGTTATGGGCTGGCATTGGCTGCATCGTGGTAATCTTTTTCTTGATCGTGGTTGGTTTGATCGCTTTTGACTACCTGAATCTGTACTGCACACCACCATTTGACACCTTGCTAAAATTCCTCTACACCTGCCCGTAAAAAGGATAACGGTACCGATATAAATGGAATCTACTCAAGAATTTAAAATCATCCCCACCAAATTTGTTTACGGTGGGGATGCCCTTGCCCGCCTTCCTGATGGTCGGGCAGTTTTTATCCCCAATGCTTTGCCAGATGAAGAGATTCTCATCCGAATAGTAGAGGAAAAAGAACACTACGCCAGGGGAGAGATCATTGAGATCGTCACCCCGTCTCCCTTGAGGATCCAGCCGCGCTGTCCGCATTTTGGAGATTGCGGAGGCTGCCATTACCAGCATATATCCTACGAAGAACAGCTCAAGATCAAAAAATCCATCTTCATCGACCAGCTAGTAAGAATGGGGAAAATAACTGACCCGCCAGTCACAGAAATCGTCCCTTCTCCCCAGATCTGGAATTATCGCAACCAGATCCAGCTTCATATATCCAGGGAGGGGGAGCCCGGTTTCTTGAAGTATCGTTCCAACCAGGTTGTTCCCATCCAGGAATGCCATCTTCCAGAAGACAGCTTGAATCAGATCTGGCCAGCCCTCAGCCTGGAATATATCCCCGGACTGGACCGGATCAGCCTCAGATCGGGAGAAGAGGGACAGGACACGCTGATCGTCCTCGAAAGCAGCGACCCCAAACCAATAGAGTTTGGCGTTGACCTTGCACTTTCAGCAGTGCATCAGGGACCTGGCGGGGAGATTGTGCTGGCAGGAGATGATTTTACTATCATCCCAGTCCAGGGTATTCCGTTTGTTGTGTCCGCCGGGTCATTTTTTCAGGTGAATACCAGGGTTGCAGAGCTGATTGTGAATTTCCTCCTGGAGGAACTTCCATTGGAAGACAATAGCCTAATCCTGGATGTATATTGCGGAGTAGGGTTATTCAGTGCATTTTTGGCTCCCCATGTGGGGAAAGTAATAGGGATTGAATCTGACCCCAAGGCAGCAGAGGACTTTCAGTATAATCTGGCAGAATATGAAAATGTGGACTTTTATGACCTTCCCGCGGAGAACGTACTGCCATTCCTTGAGCTCTCTCCGGACATCATCTTGTTGGACCCTCCCCGGGCGGGAATTTCTAAAACTGTTCTCGATAGCGTGGTGTCACTAAAACCAGGATTGATCACATATATTTCTTGTGATCCTGCCACTCTGGCCCGGGATAGTGATAGATTTCAAAAACAGGGCTATGTATTACAGGAATCAACCCTGTTCGATATGTTCCCGCAAACCTTCCATATCGAGAGTGTAAATATGTTCCAAAGGGCATAAAAACAGGTATGATTTATCTCACTATGACTTAAGCTGTGTCTGGTGTAAAATGCGGGCACAATCAGTTGGGCGCAGACGCATCCAACCAAATTGAACAAGTATAGCCAGGTACTGATCCGGGACTTGTTTACAGGATAATAATTGATGGTAAATAAAGGCAGCTTGATTTTATTACCTCTTTGGCGACCTGATCAACTGATCAGGTTGTTGGTCCTATTGCAGTTGTTATTATTTGAACCTACCTAAGATGCCAGGCCTGTTTCGGGGAAAAAATAGAAACGGGCTTTTTTTTTATCCCACTAGCTCGGGAGGTGTATATGAGTGAAGATCACGACTTGAAACGTGAAATACCAGTTTTAGATTGGGATTCCCATTTGGCCGAACGCACTAAATCCATGCAAAGTTCAGCCATCAGGGAACTGCTAAAAATCACCCAGGACCCTGAAGTGATTTCCTTTGCGGGGGGGCTTCCGGCACCGGAAGTATTCCCGATTCAGGAAGTAGATGAAGCCTGCTCCTATGTGCTGCAAAATATGGGCAAAAAAGCCCTGCAGTACAGCGCGACAGAAGGATATTATCCCCTGAAGGAATTCCTGGCCTCATCCATGCATAAATATGGCATCCCTGCTCTGCCCGAGAATGTCTTGTTGACTAATGGCTCCCAGCAAGCCCTAGATCTGGTTGGAAGGATTTTTATTGATCCTGGAACTTTCGTTTTGTCGGGGCGGCCAACATACCTGGGCGCAATTCAGGCCTGGGGGGCTTATCAGGCAAAGTTCCATACTATGCGAGTGGATGAACAAGGTATGGTGGTTGACGAAATTGAACATGCCTATGAAAAAGCATTCAATGAGAGCGGAAAACCGCCGGCATTCATTTATGTGCTGCCCAATTTCCACAATCCCGCTGGAACTACCCTGCCGCTGGAACGAAGGATCAAACTGGCAGAGATTGCCACAAAATTGGATATCGCAGTTATTGAAGATGATCCTTACGGCCAGCTCAGATTTGAAGGGGATCATATTCCGCCGATCTGCCATTTGATCCCGGAACGGACCATATATCTGGGAACGTTCTCTAAAACCATGGCACCGGGTTTAAGGTTGGGCTGGATCGTTGCCTCTGAAGCACTGATGAAAAAGCTGATCCAGGCCAAGCAGGGCTGCGATCTTCATACCGGTACTTTTGTTCAGTATGTCGCCAATGATATTTGCGAACGGGGTCTCCTGAAACCGCATATCGATAAGATTCGCAAAGTCTATAAAAAGCGCCGCGACACAATGCTGGATTCCCTGGCCGAATTCTGGCCGGAGGAGTGTTCGTGGACAAAACCCGAAGGAGGTTTATTCCTGTGGGCGCGAGTTCCGGAAACGATAGACACAGATAAATTCCTGAGGGAAAAAGCACTCAAAGAGAAAGTGGCCTACGTCCCGGGAATCAATTTCTATCCAAATGCAGATGGCGGACATGATGCTATGCGCTTGAATTTCTCATATGCTCCTCCGGAAGTCATTGTCGAGGGCATTAAAAGATTGGGGCTTGCATTAAAAAAGGAAATAGCCGGGGGCTAATATTCTATAGGAGGATTATTTCTTTTTCACTGAAACAGACTGCCATTCGTCACAAAAACAGCCATTACTGCCACCAGATGCTCATTTGGCTTGTATGATATAGGGTCTGGAGTAGAATAGACAAGTTGATTTATTAATAACTGTATTGTGCAAGGAGGTTAATTGTGTCCCTTATTCAAGATGTGATTGCCAAAACCAAGGAAAAGGATCCTGCCCAGCCCGAATTTCATCAGGCGGTTGAAGAGGTATTAAATACCCTGGAGCCAACAGTTGAGAAACACCCGGAACTCGTTCAGGCCAAGATCTACGAACGCGTTGTTGAGCCTGATAGGGTCATCATGTTTCGCGTGCCCTGGGTAGATGATGATGGAGACGTGCATGTCAACCGCGGTTTCAGGGTCCAGTTTAATAATGCGATTGGCCCGTACAAAGGCGGACTGAGATTTCACCCATCAGTAAACCTGGGTATTATTAAATTCCTTGGTTTTGAACAGATCTTTAAGAACTCTCTCACTACGCTGCCCATGGGCGGCGGAAAAGGGGGATCTGATTTTGACCCCAAAGGGAAAACAGATCGCGAAGTAATGAATTTTTGTTATGCCTTCATGCGGGAACTGTACCGGCACATTGGCCAATTTACAGATGTGCCCGCAGGTGATATCGGCGTAGGCGGCCGGGAAATTGGCTACCTGTATGGCATGTATAAAAAGATCCGCAATGATCATGTTGGGGTATTGACCGGCAAAGGCCTGGAATACGGTGGAAGTTTGATCCGTCCGGAAGCTACCGGTTACGGTTCAGTGTACTTCGCTGCGGAAATGCTCAAAGTTCGCGACATGGACATGGCTTCTAAAGCGGCCATTGTCAGCGGGTCCGGCAATGTGGCCCAGTACACCATTGAAAAACTTCTCGATCTGGGAGCCAAACCCATTTCCCTATCCGACTCCTCCGGAACCATTATCGATGAGGGCGGAATTGACAGAGACAAACTCCAGTATGCCATGGAACTGAAAAACATCCGCCGCGGCCGCATCAAGGAGTACGCTGAGGCTTTTGATGTCCCTTATTTCCCAGACATGAGCGTTTGGGATGTTATCAAGAAAGAGGGCATCAAGGCAGAACTGGCATTCCCGTCAGCCACCCAGAATGAGATCCATGCTGAACATGCTCAGGCGCTGGTTGATAATGGCGTCATCTGTGTTTCCGAAGGCGCAAATATGCCTTCCACTCAGGAAGCGGTTGATATCTTCCAGGATAACAAACTGATGTATGGTCCCGGAAAAGCCGCCAATGCCGGTGGTGTGGCAACTTCCGGCCTGGAGATGAGCCAGAACAGCCTCCGCCTGGCCTGGTCCAGGGAAGAGGTGGATGGAAAACTTCAAGGCATCATGCAGAGCATTCATAAAACCGCCCTAGATGCCGCGGAAGCTTATGGAGACCCCGGCAACTACGTTATGGGTGCCAATGTTGCGGGCTTCCTAAAGGTCGCCAAGGCAATGCTTTCTTACGGCGTGGTCTGATCGACGATCTGATAAATACAAAAACCGCCAATTAAAACAATTGGCGGTTTTTTATTGTTCAGGGACTAAGTCCTTCCAAAAAGACTTAGTCCCTGATTATAATCAACTTCCCAACATTTCTTTTTCAGTGAAAACGACAACTTCCTTTCCGGTCAATTTTTCTTGCACTTTCTTGATGATCAGTTCAAGGTGACCGTTGTTGGAGACAAAATCAAGATTATCACCGGGGATGGTCAATACCGGGCACAGGTCAATATTGTCGATCCATTGGTCGTAGAGAACATTCAGTTGCTCCAGGTAAGCTGGATCGATTTGCTCTTCGTAATCTCTCCCGCGCTGCTTGATGCGCCCTTGCAGGGTGGGTACCGAGGCTTTGATGTACAAGACCAGATCAGGGGGCGGCAGAAATTCTACCAGGGCCTGGTATAGCTCCTGGTATGTTTGATAATCCCGTTCACTCATTTGTTTTTGCTGATAGAGATTGTGGGCAAAGATCTTGGCATCCTCGTATACACTCCGATCCTGGATCACTGATCCGGGATGGGCGCAAAGGTTCTTGTGAGCCCTGAGACGGCGGGTTAAGAAAAAGACCTGGCTGTGAAAAGCCCAGGTTTGCATATCTTGATAGAAATCTGGCAAATATGGATTATCGCTTTCTGGTTCAAAAAATGGTGTCCAGCCGAGATTGTCACAAAGTCTCTGTACTAAGGTAGTTTTCCCCACTCCGATATTGCCAGCAACCGCAACAAACTTTTCCATTTTCGCTCCTGTAAACTGATAAGTCTTACTCTGCATTTTACTACTATTAACAGGGGATATAATTCATTTACATTAAAAACTGCACTGATTAACCTTAAAAAATCAAGCCCCGGTTCTGCTCAGAAAACCGGGGCTTTTTTTATGGGTTGATACGGGGTTGGGAGGCAGTTAATTCCCCAGGTGCATAGGCATGATCACATGCAGGAAATTATCATCACCAACCGGGCGGATCACTCCGGGGCTGGTGGACTTAGAGGTTTCCAGGGCCACATTCTGGGATTGGATCACGTCAAGGACTTCTCTCAAATACCGAACGTTGAAGGCAATAATAATGTCATCGCCTTCAATTGTGGCGTCCATTACTGCCTGGCTGGAGCCGGTTTCTTCGGACTGCCCTGAGATCTCAACTTCGCCGGGTGAGTTTTCTTCCGCTCCGGGGCGAATATTAACCTGGGCGATGAGCGACCCTTCCCGGGCGAAGATCTCCGCCTGTTTACAAGATTTCAGGAAGGAAGCTGTGGAAAGAATAGTACGGGATTGATATTCCTTTGGGATGATCTGCTGATAATCTGGGAATGTGCCTTCGATCAGCTGGGAGATCAGTTCGATGTCCTTGGTACGGAAGATCACCTGTCCCCGATCTGGGGGAAGCGCCATGGTGATCACTTCGCTGCCATCATTGCTGATACGGGCCAGTTCGCTCAGAGCTCGAGCCGGGATAACTGCTTTGATCGGCGCTGGAACGGGATTGGATAGTTTTGCTGTCCTGACGGAGAGCCGGAAGCCATCCGCTGCGGCCAGGGTCATGGTATTGTCTTCCACGGTAACAAGGACTCCTGTCAGAATGGGTCGGGCCTCATCGTGGGAAGCGGCAAACACTACCTGTTTGATCATTTCCTTGAAATCAGATACATTGATCTCAATGCCCGTTTCCATATCCGGTGAAGGCATAGGGGGAAATTCCTGGGCATCAATGCATTTGATATCGGTATTAAGGGAGCCGCTCTTGATATTTAATGTTTGAGTGGGCTCGTTCAGGGAGATGTCGGTCTTGGCCGGGGGAATAGTGCTGACCAGGTCTGTAAATGTCCGGGCAGGCACGGTGGTGGAGCCTTCTTCTTCGATCTTGGCCCCAATCCAGCAGGTGATACCCAGTTCCAGGTTAGTTGCGGAGAGGCGCAGCCTGCCATTATCGGTGGCAACCAGGATATTGGATAAAACCGGTAGGGTGCTGCGGGGAGAGACAGCCCGGGAGACAATACTCAACCCATGGGCAAGGTTTTCTTGCAGGACAGAAATCTTCATAAATGGCTTCCTATTATGACTATGTCGCAAAGACTGTAAATTGTACAGTAAGTATACAATGAAACTGTTTTTTGAGCTACCAGAATTCCTCTGGCATGATACTGTCTCACTGGGAGCGTTTTTTCCCTTTACTGTGAGGGATCCGCCCTTTGGAACCGGACAAGGTTAATTGACAGGCGCAAAGTGCCATGTTATCATCCCTCGTACATACAAATATGCCTCTGAAGGCACTCTTATCCAGAGAGGTGGAGGGAACGGCCCTTTGAAACCTCGGCAACCGGGCAGCGCTATGCGCTGAATACGGTGCCAACTCCGGCAGGTGGATTCTGGAAGATGAGAGGGCGCTATTGAGTTGTTGCCCTTTCCTGCAGACCAGAAGGGGCAATTTTAGTTAAGGGAAGAATTCCAACTCAGGAGGATATATGAGCAGTACGCTAAATAAAATTCCCAGTTTGTTATTCACCTCTGAATCAGTGACAGAAGGTCACCCGGACAAGATGTGTGATCAGATCAGCGACGCGGTATTGGATGCATGCCTCGCCCAGGATCCCAGATCGCGGGTTGCCTGTGAAACGGCGACCAAGACCGGATTTGTCATGCTGTTGGGTGAAATTACGACCTTGGCAGATATAAATTATGATAAATTAGCCCGGGATGTTATCACCGGGATCGGTTATGACCGTGCTAAAAAAGGGTTTGATGGGGCAACCTGCGGTGTGCTGGTAGCCATCTCTCAGCAGTCTGGCGACATTGCCATGGGAGTAGACCAGGCCCTGGAATCCAAATCTGGGGAAGTGACAGAAGCTGAAATAGAGTCCATAGGCGCAGGTGACCAGGGTATGATGTTCGGTTATGCCTGTGATGAAACACCTGCGTTTATGCCAACTCCGATCTATCTGGCGCATAAACTTTCCCGCCGCCTGGCGGAAGTTCGTAAAAACGGCACCCTGGATTGGGTCCGCCCGGATGGAAAAAGCCAGGTGACCATTGAATATCAATACGGTAAACCCGTACGGGTTGATACGGCTTTGGTCAGCACCCAGCATGCCCCTGAAATTTCCCAGGAGGAGATCAGGGAATTGATCATCAAACACGTGATCATACCTATTCTGCCGGAAGAGATGGTGAATGATAAGATGAAAATCTTGGTCAACCCCACGGGACGATTTGTAACTGGCGGACCACTGGGAGATGCTGGTTTGACAGGACGTAAAATCATCGTTGATACCTACGGTGGCATGGGACGCCACGGCGGCGGAGCATTTTCCGGGAAAGATCCCACGAAGGTTGACCGCTCAGGAGCCTATGCTGCTCGCTGGGTGGCGAAAAATGTTGTTGCGGCCGGATTGGCTAGCCGCTGCGAGATCCAGGTGTCCTACGCGATCGGTGTTGCCCATCCGCTGAGTGTCAATGTGGAGACATTTGGAACCGGCAATATCCCTGATGAAAGAATCACTGAGCTGGTGAACAAGTTCTTCGACCTGCGTCCGGGAGCCATTATTCGCGATCTGAACCTGCGCCGGCCGATCTACCAGAAACTGGCTGCTTATGGTCACTTTGGTCGGGATGATCTGGATTTGGCCTGGGAGAATACCGATCGAGCGTCAGAGATCAAAAAAGCTGCTGGATTGTAAACATTAAAATAAAGGACCCGGAGGTCAAATTTCTCCGGGTCCTTTTTATTTTACAGACAATAATTAATATCCCCGGAATTCTTAAAATCCCGGGAGATTATTATCAATTAGAGATGGGATTCAAACGTTTTCAGAAGTTGTTTTTTGGGTTTGAAGCCAGCTACCCGGGCGGCAACATCTCCCTTTACAAATAAAAGTAAGGCAGGAATGCCCATTACACCGTATTGGACAGGCAAGTTAGGATTGGAATCCACGTCCATCTTGTAAACTCTGGCTTTTCCTTCCCAATCACCCGCTAGTTCTTTGACCAGGGGCGACACCATTTTACAGGGACCACACCAGGCTGCCGTGAAATCAACCAGAACCGGAAGCTTTGATCCCAGCACTTTTGTTTTAAAATCATTTTCAGTTATATATTCAACTTCCGCCATTCCTGTCTCCTTGACCTAAATTGATCTGTCCGGTCATGTGCTGCGTTTCTATGATTATCTAGAAGCTTTGTCCGCGCGATATTATACCAAAGTCACCCTGGATCCCCGGGGAGTTTTTTCTACCAGAAGCTGGGTAGCGAAGGCTTCTTTGATCTGTTCCACATGGGTGATAACAAGGATCTTTTCAAAATCATCCTGGACCATATTTATGGCTTCTATCAAGCGCTGGCGTCCAACAGCGTCCTGGCTTCCAAACCCTTCGTCCACAACCAGGGTTTGCAGCTTGGCTCCCGCTCGCTGGGCCAGTACATGCGATAAAGCCAATCGGATAGCGAAGTTGATTCTGAAAGATTCCCCACCAGAATATAGTTCGTAATCTCTGAAACCGGACTGGTCCCGGATTTGTATTTCCAAGGTTTCCCGCAGATCCTCTCGTTTGGTGTCCTTATATTCCCGCAGGGTCAGAAATTGAATTGACATCCCCCCCCCGCTTAATTTATCCAGGATCTGATTGGCCTTGGCCTCGATATTTGGCAAAGCTTGTTCAATAAGCAGGGCCGGGACACCATCTTTGCCAAAGGCAGCTTCCAGCTGCCGGTATTGCTTAACCCGCTGAGAGATTTCCTGGCGTTTGTTTTCCAGTTCTTCCTGGCGTTGTTTTTGTTTTTCAAGGATCGTGACTTTCTGTTGGGCCGCACCAACTTTGCGTTCCAGGACCTTTTCATGTTCTTTGCATTCGTTCAGCGCATCTTCAGCAGACCGCGTGTCTGGTGTGGTTTCCTTTGTTTTATCAAGAGATTGGCGAGCTTTATTAAGATCGCTGTTCAGCCGTTTGAGCTCGGCCTCATCTATTGCCAACTGGGAAACCAGATCCTCAATTTCTCTATTCAACGGCTTTAATGCGGCTTCGGCTTTGTCCAGTCCAGCTTTTTTCTCCTGAATGGTTACTCCCTGGCTGCTGATCTCTCTGACGCGATCATGTTCAGCGGCATCATAGCCAATGTCTTTCAGATCCTGGTTGATGACCACGAGCTCCTGCCTGGCTTCACTCGCGTAAGTTCCATCCGCTAGGGTCTTTTGGACCCCATCCAATTCCTTTTGGTGATTTTTTTCCCAACTTTTATTTTCTTTTTCTAGGTTAGTGATCTGGTTCTCGATCTGGTCGATTTCCTGGCGTAAATCCCTTAGGGTTTTTTCGGCCAGACTTAATTCAGTGATTTGCAGTTGAAGATCCTTTACAACTTGATCCGCTTCTTTCAATGTGGATTGGTTCTGCCGGTAGCGATCGCCCAGGTCCTTGCCATCTTCCTTGAGATTTTGGACCAGGGATTCTCTCTCGGCAGGGGATAGTTTCTGCCCACACAAGGGACATAATGCGCCTTCGGTTATCTCTAGTTCAGCGATCCGTTTTTCCAGATCTTTCATTTCTTTGTACAAGCGCGGATTTTCTGCCTTCGCATCAGCCTGTTCCTGGCGGGCATCTTCCAGGGATTTCTTCTTCAGTTCCCTCGTTTCCAAGTCGGCCTCATTCTTTTTAATTTTTTCGTTCCCTTCTTTGAGGTGGGCTTTTAGCTGGGGAATTTTATCAAGTTTGGTTTGAAGGTCCTTGAAGCGGGTCTCCAGTGAGCTGCTTATTTGCAGCAGGCGGGCTTTTTCCGCTGTTATCTGCAGTAACGGCTCCTGTCTTTTGATCTCACTTTCCCTGTACTTATCTGCCACTACTTCCCAATCGGCCAGCGATTTTTGGGCTTTTTCCCAATCCTTGAAAGACTCCCGAATAGCGTCTGCCAGTGAGAGCGTACCCTCATAGACTTTTTTTTCAGAGATACGTTGATTGATCTTCTTTTGGATTTGGGTAATCGATTTTTCTTTTCCTTCCACCTGGCTGACTGAAGCAGCAATCAATTTCTCCTGTTCATGAAGCGAAGAGACCAGTGCTTGGAGGTTCGCCAGCTGTTTTTCGGATTTTTTCCTTTCTTTCTGGGCCCGGGATAACTCTTCCTCCAGATCCTCCAAATACTTCATGCGCTGATCTCTTTCACCTAATTCAGCGATTATTTCAGATATTCGTCCATCTAGCTGGTTAAGATCTTTGTCAGCATAGCGTCTCTTCTGCAAAGCCTGGTTGCGGTAATCTTCCCAGATTTCCAAACCCAGAATCTGGGATAGGATCCTTTTCCTGGAAGCCGGGTTTTGCTGAGTGAATTGATCTGCCCCGCCCTGGAGTAGGAAGGAGGCATTGGTAAATGATTCATAATCCAGCCGCAGGATATCGATGATCTTTAGATCCGTGTCACGAAGAGTTCTTTCGGTGAGCGGTATCCAAATAGCCGTGGACTTATCGGCTTTGTCATCCAGGATATACAGCTCTACCTGTTTTGTCTTTCCCTGGGGATTGGATCGGACGATTTTGTATTGATTTCCTTCGTAATGGAAAACCAGGCATACTTCAGCTTTTTTGGACTCCAGATTGATCACAGTTTCATCGTGTTTTCTGGCTCTACCAAATAAAGCCCATGTGATCCCGTCCAGGATGGATGATTTTCCTGCCCCGTTCTCACCAGTGATGCAGGCCAAGGCAAAGCTGGTGAAATCAATTTCCACCCGCTCTTTATATGATAAAAAACCTTCCATAGACAGAGAAATCGGGATCATGCCTTCAATGATAACAGATAGTGAAATTTCGCCAGCTTCAGGTGACCGGAAATCTATGAACCAATTTCTTCTTTCACAGCTTGGAGCAAAATATCGGCCTGTAGATCGGAAAGGCAGTAGTAGGAGGCATCCATATGTTCGGCGACTTCACTGGCGAGGCCTTTGTCAAACTCTTTATGCTCCATGTTGATCACAACGCTGGGAATTCCATCCCTGGCGATTTGTTCAGCGATCTTATAGGCCTCTTCCTGGGGAGGCATGCGAGAAATGGAAACATTGCCTACGCCGTCGGTCAGCAAGATTATCAGGGATTGAATGTCCGGGTGGGCCAGCTCTTCCCTCTTGATGACTTCATAGGCCAGATTCAGTCCGGCTGAAAGAGGGGTCTTTCCGCCAATCGGGATATCCGCCAGGCAGCGGCGGGCCAGTTCGATAGAATTTGTAGGCGGCAGCACTATCTGGGCACGGTCCTTTTGAAAAACGATCATTCCAACCTTGTCCCGGCGTTGATAAGCATCGGTCAACAGGGAAAGCACTGCTCCCTTGGCTGCACTCATTCTTTCAGCTACCGCCATGGACCAGGATGCATCCACGACAAAAAGGATCAAATTTGCGGTTTGTTTTACCCTGACCTTTCGCTGGAGGTCTTGTTTGCGGATTGAAAAGGCTACCTTGTCGTCGGGGGTTCGGCGTTCTTTCTGGAAAGGGGCTGCGGCCCGTATAGTGGCGTCAAAAGCGATATCAGACAGCTTGCCGTGAGCAGGCCTGGCTTGAATATATCGTCCACGTCTGGTTTCAGATTTGGTCTGGGATCTGCGGCCGCTGGAGCGGCGGTGTTTCTTGTCCAGGGGGGCAGCAATTTTTTCCGGATCAATGGTATCTCCAATCTTGACCGGATTTCCGCCATCCCACCAGGAGGACGGAGTCCCATCGAAAATATCACCGGTGCCGGCATCTGCCGGTACTTCCATTTGGGCGGTATCAGTTACTGAACTTACGACTGTTTTTTTTTATCCCCGTTTTCCCCAACTTCTGTACCTGATTGTTCGCTGCCCTCGCCAACTTCACTTTCGCCATCTGCGGAACCGCCAGCTAATTCTTCGATCTTTTCTGAAAGTTCCTCAGCAGAAATCTCTGATTGCTGAAAAGGTCCCCGTTTTATCCGATGTGGATAGGCAAGCTCGGCTGCCAGGGATATATCTCTACCGGTAATGGCTTTTCTACTCTCAAAGGCGGCATGAGCTCGGGCAGTTTTCAGGATAACCAGATCAGACCGGTGGCCATCCACCTGGAGTGAGGTGCTTAGCTTGGCAATATCCACCATGTTTTTGGACGAATACTGGACATTAGGCAGGAGCTTTCTGGCCTGGGTGATCTGCTTGGATAGTTCCTGTTCTTTTGGGAGCCACTGCTCCCGGAATGATTCGGGATCTTCTTCATAAGCCAAATGACGCTCCATGATCAAAACCCTTTCGTGAGTATCCTGGATCCCGCGAATATCCACAGAGAGGGCAAAGCGGTCCAGCAGCTGCGGACGCAAATCGCCTTCTTCAGGATTCATGGTGCCTACCAGGATGAACCGGGATGGATGGCTGAAGGAAATGCCTTCCCGCTCAACAATATTCATACCCATTGCAGCAGAATCTAGCAGTAAATCCACAACATGGTCGTCCAGTAGGTTGACTTCGTCAATATACAGCAAGCCCCGGTTGGCGTCAGCCAGCACACCGGGCTCAAAATGGCGCTCACCTTTTTGAATGGCCTTTTCAATATCCAGGGTGCCTACAACTCGGTCTTCTGTGGCAGAAACGGGCAGGTTTACAAAGGGGGTTGGCAGCATTTCAACTTTGCGCTGATCGCCGTTATTGGATTTTTCCCGGCATTCAGTGCACCAGGTGGCAGGTCGGTTGGGATCGCATCCAAAGCGGCAGTCTGAGAAAGTTTCCACAGTGGGCAGCAGGGCTGCCAGCGCCCGGGCGGCAGTAGATTTTGCAGTTCCGCGTTCTCCGCGTATCAAAACTCCTCCGATCCGGGGGTTAACGGCATTGAGGACCAGGGCGCGTTTCATGCGTTCCTGGCCAACCACTGCAGTAAAGGGGTAAATTGCTGTCATAGTGAGCATCTTAAAGACAAAATCGCCATTTTTACTAATAATAGTCAAAAACATCATAAATATTATGGATGTTTTTGCTCCGCGTTTATCTTACCACAAAGGTTGCCAAGTTGATATTTGCACTGTATAATAATGTCCATTCTAAAACGGAGCGTGCCCAACTTATGGAAGAAATGAAGTTACAACAAGGGGGAGATGCAATGAGCGATAGTTCATCCCCTGTAGAAATTATGGATATGGAAACCCTTTTAGCCCAGGAAGGTCTGGGGCTCGGGAATATTCCTGAAAAAGGTGATATCCGTAAAGGCGTGATTACCGCCATCACATCGAATGAGATCCTGATTGACGTTCAGTCTAAAGCCGACGGTTTGATCGCCGGTAGAGAACTGGAGCAAATCAATCCCCGGAATCTGGAAGAATTCCAGGTTGGGGAAGAGATCACGGTATATGTCCTTGAACCTGAGGATATTAACGGCCATGTAGTGCTATCTTACACCAGAGCCCAGGAAGAACAGGACTGGGAAAAGGTAGAACAAAGCCTTGAATCCGGAGACGTTATCACGACCTTTGTTGAAGGATATAACAAAGGCGGTTTGTTGGTGCCGGTCGGCCAACTACGCGGATTTGTACCAGGATCTCTGGTCAGTGTATTCCGTGAAGGAGACACCGGAGCCCCTGAAGATCGCTGGAGCGAAGCCATTGGCAAGGAAATCACACTCAAAGTCATTGAAGTTGATCGTTCCCGCCAGCGCTTGATCCTGTCCGAACGGGACGCCATTGGCGAAACCCGGGAAGCGATCAAAGACCAATTGCTGGACAATCTGGCAGTTGGAGATCGGGTAACGGGTTATGTTAGCAGCCTGGCAGATTTTGGCGCTTTTGTCAACATTCAGGGCGTGGACGGCCTGGTTCACCTCTCAGAACTCTCCTGGGACCACGTAGATCACCCCAGTGACCTGGTGAAAGTTGGCCAGGAACTAGAGGTAGAGGTCATCAGCATTGACGAAGAGAAACGCCGGATCGGTTTGTCCATGCGAAGACTGCAGGATAATCCTTGGATCGAAAAAGCAGAAATAATCCAGGAAGGACAGCTTATTCAGGGCACGATTACTAATTTAACTGATTTTGGCGCTTTTGCACGGATCGAGAACACTGATCTGGAAGGCTTGATCCATATTTCAGAATTGAGTATGGACCGTGTAGGACACCCTTCCGAAGTGGTCAGCGTTGGAGAGACATTGGCGCTGCGGGTTATCAGCCTGGATATGGAACGCCACCGGATCGGGTTGAGCCTTGAGAAAGTGGATTCTGATGAATATGCCGCCATCGACTTTGAACAGATACAGGAAGAAATGAACGGAGAGGGCTCTCTGGAAGAGATCCTGGCCGGCTCAGAGAAACCTGAAGAAGTTCCTGAAGTGGAAGGTACAGAGGAAGCGCCAGCTGCAGAAGAAGCCGAAGAAGAGGCCGAGCCGGAAGAAGAAGCCGAAGAAGAAGCCGAGCCGGAAGAAGAAGCCGAAGAAGAAGCCGAGCCGGAAGAAGAAGCCGAA
>JAGHAU010000194.1 GCA_021161345.1 Anaerolineales bacterium
AAAGCCCGGAGCGAATTAACAACTCGGCTTGAAGATCTGAATGCCAGATTATTGAAAATAGCCGGATTGATAGAAAAAACGACTGGCGTTGAGTTTACAGGTATTGATTATTCCCTGGCGCCTTTTCCAGATAATGATCTATCAATTGGAGGAGCCCTGGAAAATCTTGGCCTGGAAGAAATAGGTCAGCATGGATCCCTGGCAGCAGCAGCTTTCCTGGCCGACTCCATTGACCGGGCTGATGTTCAGCGGACAGGGTTCAGCGGCTTAATGCTGCCGGTTCTGGAAGATTCTGTTCTTGCTGAGCGTGCAGCGGGGGGTTCTCTTACTGTTAAAGACCTGCTGCTTTATTCAGCAGTTTGCGGCACGGGGCTGGATACAGTACCTTTGCCCGGAGACATCAGCGCAGACCAGATCAGCTCGATCTTGGTGGATGTGGCCGTACTCTCACTAAGGTTAGATAAACCTCTTACTGCCAGATTAATGCCCATTCCAGGAAAAAAAGCCGGTGATAGCACCAACTTTGATTTTCCGTTTTTTGCCAACAGCAAAGTAATGGGGGTTGAAACAAGGGGATTGTCCAGATTATTCGATGGGGATGGGTTTTTGGATATTCAACCACGGAAACGAGATTATGGATAACGAGAGGAGGAATCAAAGAACTGTCATTGCGAGGAGCCCGAGCAAAATGCGGGCGACGAAGCAATCTCAACATTCTCACACTGGATTTTTGGGATGATTCTGATTAATCTATGAACCGGATTACCCTGCAAACCAACATTTTATTATTCAGCAGGACATTTCAGATGAAAAAAGCTGAGATTGCTTCGTTGGTCACTGCGCTCCCGCCTCGCAATGACAAACTGTACGACACGTCTATCTCCAAGGTAATCCATCCCTTACACCTTACACCTTACGCCTTACAACTTACTCTCTTAAATCTCCCGGACTGCTCCCTGAATGTACTCCAGACGGGCTTCAGCCAATCCTGGTAGGGCCTGCAAGGCAAAAAACGGGCCCGATCCTTCAATGACCAGCGAGGCAGCAACACTCCCATATAAAACCGCCTGAAGGGGGTCGAAAGTCCGCCGGAAGCCAGCCAGGAAACCACCGCAGAAGGCACTTCCTATTCCGCCAAAATTTTGAGCCCTGGCCGGGTAAGCAGTTATTTCCCACTTCCTTCCTGTTGCTGTTTCGTACAAATACTGCCCAGCAGCACCCCGCTTAATGATCACCAATTCACAACCGAAACGGCCCAGATCAGCCGCAATCTCCCAAAGATCAGCTGATTTTCCTTTATAAAGGTTCAGCAGATCTCCTTCCTCAGGTAAAAAAGCAGTCAATCCGGTAATCAAAGCCGGGATATCTCCTATATAGGTAGAATCCATATAATAAGGGGATGGATCAAGAGTGATCGTTGAGAATCCTTGCTGGCGCAGCAGCGCAGGAAGCAGGTTATGGGATTGGTAATCCAAGGGACAGAGATGAGCGGCTGTTGCTGCCAGGTAACTTGTGGGAATATCACTTCCATGGATGGCAGTGATTTTTGCTGAGCGGCGATTTTTCGGTCTTTGGTCCAGCGCTTGATAACCTATCAAACCCGGCGGCAGGGCAAGTCCCAGGCGGGACAAATGGGGAATAGGATTTCCAACCAGATCAGCGGAATTTTTTTGCTGGATGACGCAAGCCCTCAAGTCAACTGCCCGAGGGAGAACGGCCACCCCGTTTACATCAATTCCATGATTGGAAAAGTCCTCCAGCCAGGTTTGGGGAAAATCCTCCCCAACCCGGGTCAATATTCCCGGGGCGTGTTCTTTTTCCCAGACCAGAAATCCCACAGCGGCGTAAAGGGCATTGCCTCCAGGGGCGTCCAGGATCCATTCTTCATTTGCGGTTAGATAATATTCCCGTCGGAATTCCCCCACAAAGACATCCCGGGGGATGGGATTTTGTTGAGCCATAAATTTAGATGATCCAGATATCTTACCTAGTTGCCCAGATTGGACACTTGTCTTAAGAAGGTGATTATGGAGCCCCCAATTTTGATCCCATCACCCGCCGTAAGTTGAATTTCCTCGCCTTTTTCTATACGTTGAGCGAGCAAAAACCCCGCACCAGCACCAGTGATCGCACCAAGTACAGCTCCCAGGATAATGTAGATAAAATTACTGGATTGTTTTTCCTGATCCTGATTTTCAACATTCATAACAACTTACCGCCTTTATCAATCAATCTGAACTTCGGAGTTATCTTTAGTAAAAATGCGCCTTATTCCTGCCAGAAGAGTCACGGGGCGAATTACCGGCACAGCCGCATTTTCTGATATTACTCGGACCCCTTTCTGGACCCGTTCCAATTTATCCAGGATCCATCCAGTTATGGTTGGCAAACCCTGGATGATCTTAATAACCAGGACTATCAAGGCTCCCAACAGGAGCATCACCAACAATGAGCTGAACAAAACCGGGATGACTAACAGCACCGTGGATATTTCAGCGAATCTAGAAATATTCCCCGGGCTTGTGTATAGAATAACCCAAATACCCACCAACAGTAGCAGCAGTGTTCCAATTAGCGTTGGGAATATGATCTGCCAAAAAGTCGATCCCGCAGGGGCTTTTTTCTTTTCTGCCATGATACCGATATTGTAGCACGAATTAGTATCAGCTCTCCTGAGCCAACTAGGTTGTCCAGCCAGTTATAAATCGTTCTCCAGCCGACAACTTTACTGTTTTTTTACATCAACCTAAATATTCCTTAATAATTGATTGTTATTCTGAGAACAGATACAAAGGGAATAGTTATGAACAGCCTATTAGTAAGAAATCAAGAGATTTTGCAGTGTCTGGATACCAGTGTCATTCCGATATTTGATGCCGGTCAATGGTCATTTCAGCCCAGGCTGAACCGATTTTCACCCGTCTATTTAGAGCAATTGGGGAAAGCCTCCTTGATGGATCGCCTGGAAACCAAATACATCTTCCGCAGAGATCAGATTCTCAATATTCTCCCTGCGCTTGAAAATGATTACCGGGTTCTGGAAATCAAGGGGCAGCGGATCTGCAGCTACCGGACGGTTTATTACGATACGGCTGATTTTCATTTCTTCCAACAGCATCAAAAAGGCTCTAGTCAACACTGGAAGATCCGCCAACGGACCTATCTGGATTCACAGGCTAATTTTCTGGAAGTTAAGTTTAAAGATAACCGGAAAAGAACCAGGAAGAGCAGAGTCGAAGCCGAATTCAATCTGGACCACATTCTTGATAACGAGAAGGCTTTTTTATCAGCTAATGCGCCCTTTTCCCAAGAAGAGCTTGATCCAAAACTTGAGGTCTGCTACACCCGGACCACCCTGGTGAAAAACGATGGACAGGAAAGGGTTACACTGGACAGCCAGCTCTGTTTTTCCAATGGAAGACACAGCCGCGATCTGGATGGATTGATGGTCGCAGAGATCAAGCAGGCAGCCTACAATTCGGGGTCACCTTTCATGGCCCACATAAAAACGGGCGGGGTGCGTCCATCTTCATTCAGCAAATACTGTATAGGGATCAGCCTGTTAT
>JAGHAU010000209.1 GCA_021161345.1 Anaerolineales bacterium
TCGGGTTAGGGGGATGCCTTGCCAGCCCATATCCTTCATGATAAAATGATTTTCCAGAGGGGGGAAGCAATATTGGCGGCGTCGGAAAGTGGGTTTACCCACTTTTTTTATTGCCATCCTAAGCCTGAGCCATCCCTCCCCGTAAACGTAGTTGGAGATATTGAAATGAAAACAGAATTTGCTTTAGCCTTTAAACAGGTCCTCAATGACAAAAACCTCCCTGAGGAGATCATTGTTGAAGCGTTAAAGGACGCCATGGTTTCTGCCTATCGGCGTTCCGTGAATGCTTCCAGTGCTCAAAAGGTTGAGGCTGATATCGATCTTGAATCTGGTGAAGTGACCGTCTTTGTTGAAAAAGAGGTTGTGGAGGATATTCAGGACAATAGAACGGAAGTGTTGATAGAAGAAGCCAGGAAAGTGAACCCTGATACTGCGCTGGGTGATCTGGAAATGGTTGAAAGCACCCCGGAAGATTTTGGACGGGTTGCAGCCCAGACTGCGCGCCAGGTAATCCAGCAGCGCATTCGCCAGGCGGAACGTCTGGCCCAGTACGAATATTACAACGACAAGATCGGTGAAGTTGTGACCGGTGTGATCCAGGCTGTCCACCGCCATGAGCTGACCATTGGTTTAAATATTAACGCTGAGGGGAAAATGCCCCGCAATCAGCAGATCACAAAGGAATATTACCGCGTCCATGACCGCATCCGGGCTTTACTCCTTGATGTGGAAGAGACCACTCGCGAACCGCGCATAATCCTCTCGCGCGGTCACCGTGACTTTTTGCGGCGATTGCTGGAGAACGAAGTCCCCGAGATCTATCAGGGATTAGTAGAAATCAGGGCCATTGCCCGGGAAGCCGGTTACAGGTCAAAAGTGGCTGTTTCTGCCCTCAAACCTGGTGTAGATCCCGTTGGTGCCTGCGTAGGTATCCGCGGTGTGCGCATCCAGGCCATTGTACGTGAGTTAAGCGACGAAAAAATTGACGTGATTGAATGGAACCCCAACACAGAAGAATTTATAGCCAAGGCTTTAAGTCCTGCCCGCGTGTTGTCCGTCTATTTGAATAAGGAATCTGATGGCATGCCCACAGCAACGGTGGTTGTCCCTGAGGATCAGCTCAGCCTGGCAATTGGCCGAAACGGTCAGAACGCCCGCCTGGCAGCCAAACTATCCGGTTGGAGGATCGATATCAAAGGCCTGTTTGAAGCTGTATCCGATACTCTCTTCAAGATCCAGGACAATCCCAAGTATGCCCAGTTCCAGGATCTGGAGGCGGCGACCATCCCCCGCATCGAGGCCGTTATGGCCAAAAAAGCGGAAGGTCGGCCCATTACTCCGGAAGAATACCGCGAACTGCATAACTTTAACGCTCGGGTAGAATCCGGTTTGATCAAGGAACGGCAAGAAATCACCAAACAACAGCAGGCTCGCATCCAGGCTGCCAAAGCCGCAGTGCCAGCTGATGCCTACGACCTCCCGATCATGACCCTGGGTCTGCCCACCAAGATTGAAAACCTGCTGGATGAAGCAGATTTCACAAATGTTGGAGAACTGGCTTACCGGCTATTGCTGGTACCGAATAAGATCAATGATATTAGTGGTATAGGTCCATCCTCTATTAAGCAGATCGAGAGTGCCCTGGAAGTAATGATCGGTTATCAACCGCTCTCAGAAGAATTTGATATTGTGGAAGAGATTGTTCTCGAAGAAGATACCACCGGGGAGGAAGAAACAGAAGATCTGGTGGAAAAGGATGAAGAAGCGGAAGAAACTCCTGATGAAGCTCCCGCCGAGGATGAAGGTGAGAGTGAACCGGAAGAGCCCTCTGCTGAAGATACTGTAGAAGAAGAGGCTGAAGTAGAAGATACTCCGGAAGAGGAAGAGGTTGAGGTAGATGAACCAGATGAACCTGAACCTTCTGCTGAAGCAGAACTGGATGAAGAAGAACCAGAAACAGTGGATGATCATGAAGAACTGGAAAAAGCTGTTTCTGATGATGAGATAAAGGAAGAGGAGTAGATCCTATCTGATCGATGGCAAGAAATAAACATAAACCCCAACGCATGTGTGTGGCTTGCAGGCAAAGCCAGGATAAAAAATCGCTGGTCCGCCTGGTTCGGACACCTGAAGGTGTAGTGGTGGACCAGACCGGGAAACTGGCAGGCAGGGGAGCATATCTCCATGCCGACCCAGATTGTTGGGAGCGGGGGGTGAAGAAATATCTTGAAAAAGCGCTGAATACGAGCCTGAGTGAGACAAATCGGGCAGAATTAATAGCCTTCCAAGATTCCTTCTCGAATAAAAATAAAGAATGATTTGAGCGAGCAATAAATCAGGAACAACGAGGTAATATATGAGTGAAAACGGACAAGAGCTAAAACAAATCGAACTGCCTATCAGTATCACTGTCCGCGATTTGGCCCAAACACTGGATGCCAGTCCGATTGAGATCATCAAGACTTTAATGGCAAATGGAATGATGGCCAATATCAATCAGGAAATTGATTTTGATACTGCGGCCATCGTCTCTGCAGAGATGGGTTATGAAGCGGTATCCGCCCAGGTCGAGGAAGAGGTTGAAACTGAAGAAGTTGCAGTTCCGCTCTGGCGCCAGAAGCTTGAACAGGAGGATGAAGAGGGTTTGGTCACCAGACCTCCAGTAGTTGCTATTCTTGGTCATGTTGACCACGGGAAGACGTCTTTGCTGGATGCGATTCGGCAAACCTCTGTGCAGGAGGGAGAAGCTGGGGGTATCACCCAGCACATCGGCGCTTATCAGGTAACCCATAATGATAGACCCATCACTTTCCTGGACACTCCGGGCCATGCTGCTTTTACCGCCATGCGCGCTCGCGGTGCCCAGGGAGCGGATATCGTGGTGCTTGTTGTTGCAGCAGATGATGGAGTAATGCCCCAAACAGAAGAGGCTATTGCCCACACACGAGCAGCTCAGGTCTCTATGGTCGTTGCCCTTAATAAGATCGATAAAACAAACGCTGCTCCTGATAAAGTAAAACAGGAGCTGGCAGACGTTGGCGTCATAGCTGATGATTGGGACGGTGACACCATTATTGTTCCCGTTTCAGCCACTGAAAAAACCGGTTTGGAGGACCTGATGGAAGCTATCCTCCTAATTGCGGATGACCTGGATGTTCAGGCGAATCCTGAGGGAGATATATTCGGCACGGTTATCGAATCCGAGCTCACTAAAGGCCGCGGTGTGATGGCAACTCTGCTGGTTCAGAACGGTACGTTGAAAGCCGGAGATACTGTCTTTGCTGGCACAACCTGTGGACGCATCAAAGCGATGTTTGACTTTACCGGCGCCAAGATCATGGAAGCCGGACCGTCCGTGCCAGTTTCAGTGATGGGCTTAGATGATGTTCCTAAAGCAGGTGAATTATTCAGTGTTGTAGATAACGAGAAAGTCGCCCGCGAGATGATCGAAGATCGCAAGCTGCAAGCTGAAAGGAAGGAAACCGAGATTGATCCTGCGGCGAACTTGGAGCTGCTTTTTGCCCGAGTCCAGGCAGGTGTAGAGGAAGAACTACGGCTGATCATCAAAGCGGATGTACAAGGATCCCTAGAACCGATCATCAATTCTGTGAAAGATATGAGAAGCGGCGGCGAACAGGATATCGGTGTCAAAATTATTCATAGCGGCACAGGCAATGTCACTAATGATGATGTGATGTTGGCTTCCACTACAAATTCGATTATCATCGGATTTAACGTTGGTCCGGACAGCGGAGCTAAACGGCTGGCGGCTGCAGATAGGATTTCCATCCGGAAATACAATATTATCTATCATTTGATTGACGATATCGAGAAAGCGCTCAAAGGTATGCTGGAACCGGTTGAAAAGAAGATCCTGATTGGCCGGGCTCAGGTACTGGCTATATTCCCCTCAGGCAAATTTGGTCAGGTGGCAGGATGCAAGGTGGAAACCGGCGAAATCCGCCGCAACGCCAAGATCCGTTTACTCCGAGAAGGTAAGATTGCCTTTGAAGGTGAAATTGCTTCCCTTAAACACCATAAGGATGACGTCAACGAAGTTCGGGATGGATTTGAGTTTGGGATTGGCTTGAAAGGATTCTCCGGCTTTGAAGAAGGTGATGTGCTGGAAAGTTACGTCATTGAGATGGTATCGGAATTTTAAGGAAAATCATGGTTTCAGAATCAAGAACAGATCGTATTGCCGACAGGATCCAAAAGGAACTATCCCTGATGTTCATGCAGGAGATCAGTGATCCCCGTCTGGAAGGTGTGAATATCACCGGTGTAGAATTGGATCGGGAGATATCTTACGCGGATATCTATGTTTCTATCAGGGATGGCTCTGACCGTAAAAAGGATGCCATGGCTGCTTTAAAACGGGCTGCGGGTTTTATCCGCTCCCAGCTGGCGATGAGCATTTCCCATCTGCGCACATTTCCCCAGCTGCGTTTTCACTGGGATGATGTCCCCGACCGGGTTGATCGCCTGGATGAAATCTTCGCTGAGTTGGATGAGGAAGAAGGGATAGAGAGTTTGGATGAATAAAGATCAGATAGAGGCGTTTGGGGATCTGGTATCACGAGCAGACCGGATCCTGATCATTTCTCATATTCGACCTGATGGTGATGCAGTAGGTTCAACCCTTGGTTTGGGATTAATTCTTGAAGAATTGGGGAAAGATGTATCCCTGGTTCTTGAAGATGGCGTTCCAAAGGTATTTAACCATCTGACTGGATCAGACAGGATCATCAGAGAAGCAATTGGTGTTTTTGATCTGGTGATAGTGGTGGACTGCTCGGACATAGAAAGGATTGGGTCTGTGCTGGATGAATTCGGGGAACCGGATGTCAATATTGACCATCATCCAACCAATACTCACTTTGCGAAGCTGAATTTGGTCCGGGATGATGCCGTCGCCACGGCCGAGATCATTTTCGATCTGGCGCAAGAACTGGCATTTCCTTTGAACCTTCCTATCGCAGAAGCATTATTAACTGGTTTGCTGACCGACAGCCTTGGTTTTAGGACTTCCAATTCCAATCCCCAAACGCTGCGAATAGCGGCCGAACTGATGGAAATTGGCGCCAATCTGCCATTTTTATACCGTAAAGCCATGTTGGAAAAATCCATCCAGGCAGTTAAATACTGGGGACAAGGTTTATCCAGAATTCAAATGGAAGACCGGCTGGTCTGGACATCCTTAACATTAGAGGACCGAATAGCAGCTGATTATCCTGGTCGTGATGATGCGGATTTGATTAATGTCCTGGCCAGGATCAAAGAAACTGACATCAGCATTGTATTTGTGGAACAAAAGAATGGAAGCGTGAAAGTCAGCTGGAGATCAAGACCAGGTTTTGATGTATCCAGCATAGCCACCCAGTTTGGTGGGGGCGGCCATAAGCCTGCTGCTGGGGCAGATATTAAAGGTGACCTGGACCGAGTGCAGAAAGAAGTGCTTGAGGCAACCAGGAAATCACTTCAGAAGAGTGAATAGATTGGCCCGCACTCAAGATTATCATTTGGGGAGATTTAGATTATGAATAATGATCAGTTAAAAGATTTTATTACCGGGGCGATGGTGATCGATAAGCCGGTTGGAATGACATCCCATGATGTTGTGAAAGTTGTCCGCCAAGGTACTGGTATTCGAAGAGCAGGGCACACAGGTACATTGGATCCCCGGGCCTCAGGTGTTTTAGTGGTTTTGATAGGCCCGGCAGTAAGGTTGAGTGAATTCCTTTCAGCATCAGACAAACGCTACCAGGCCATTTTACGTTTTGGTGTTGCTACCGATACATACGACACAGAAGGGAAACAGGTTGGAGAAACGAAATCAGTTGACCATATTACTGAAGATGATTTTCAGACTCTTCTCCGGAAATATGAAGGGAAAATTTCCCAGGTCCCTCCAGCCCATTCTGCTGTAAAGGTGAATGGAGAAAAAGCCTATAATCTGGCCCGCAGGGGAGAAGAAGTGCACCTGGAGCCCCGTATAATCGATGTATATAATCTGGAATTGCTGGAATGGGCTCCTCCTGAAGCAGTGATCGATGTCTATGCTTCATCCGGGACCTATGTCCGCTCCCTGGCGAATGACCTCGGAAATGATCTGGGTGTTGGAGCCCATTTGACCGGGTTGCGCCGGACCAAGAACGGCCAATTCACTCTGCGAGATGCTGTTCGTTTGCAAGATTTAAAAGAATCCTTTGAAGTGGGAGATTGGTATAAACACCTGATACCGGCAGCTGAAACTCTGGCTGATTGGCATACCCTGGATCTAACGCCAGATGATATGGATAAAATCAAACATGGTCACCGGATCCCGGCTGAAAAGGGATCCAGCGGCTGGGCAAGGGGGTTAAGTGAGCAGGGGGATTTGATTGCGCTATTGGAAGCACGGGAAGATGATGATGCCTGGCAACCCCGCAAGGTATTCATCACATCCTGACTGGATTCTCATGCAGCATTTTTACGATCTCAAGAAGATTTCCCTGGAAGGATCCCTGGTGACCATCGGCAGTTTTGATGGAGTTCATATTGGCCATATGCAGATCATCCATTCCCTGGTAAACCAGGCCCGCCAAGCCGGTATACCAGCTGTAGTAGTTACTTTTCATCCCCATCCCCAACTTGTATTGAACAACGAGTCCCGGCCTTATTATTTGACAATGCCGGAAAAAAGAGCCCAACTCTTGGGAGAATTGGGAATTGACCTTGTTTTAACATATCCTTTTACTTTGGAAACGTCTCAGATGAACCCAGAGGATTTTATCTCTCAGCTGCACGAGCATTTGAAATTTTCTGAGCTGTGGGTTGGACACGATTTTGCACTGGGTAAAGACCGCCGTGGGACGCCATCCCATTTGCGGGATATCGGGCAGGTCTATAAATATAAAGTTCATGAAATTCCTGCATATTCCCATGAAGGTGAACTAGTTTCCTCCAGTTTGATCCGGAGTAAAATCCGTTCTGGTCAGATCCGGAAGGCGGCTCAGCTGCTGGGGAGGTCATTTGAGATCGGCGGAGAAGTGATCATGGGCGAAAAGCGCGGTAAGAGTTTGGGATTTGCTACCTCAAACCTGGATGTCGATCCTGAGGTAATAAATATCAAGCCGGGCGTATACGCTTGCCGGGCAATTGTTAGTGGAAAGACTTATTCGGCGGTAACCAATATCGGCTACCGGCCTACTTTTGGAGAAGATTTACAAGCTCCCCGCATTGAAGCCCATTTACTGGACTTTTCTGGTGATCTATATGGAAATTGGATAGACCTGGTATTTATCGACCGTCTGCGAGATGAAATGAAATTTTCCCAGGTTAGCGACCTGGTGGAACAAATCAGCAGCGATGTGGAGCAAGCCAGGGAGATTTTAGCGAACTGATGAGCATCCTTGCCAGATAGGTTCTCTTTGGTATAATTTCCGTGCTGACTAGACCACTTTGCGGCACAGGCTGCGGAGATGGAGACCTGCTAGATAGCAGATAAGCAAATATTTTAGGAGATAGCAGACGTCATGAACATCATAAAGGAACAGAAAGAAAAAATCATCAAGGAATTTGGACGGCATCAGAATGATACTGGCTCGCCAGAGGTCCAGATAGCCCTCTTGACCACCAGAATTAAGGAATTAACCGGACACCTGCAGGATCACACCCACGATGAATCCTCCAGGCATGGTTTATTGAAAATGGTTGGTCAACGCCGCAGATTATTGGCATATCTTCGACGAGAAGATTATCAAAGATATGTCGCGATCAGTGATCGTTTGGGCTTACGAAGGAAATAAATTAATATAACCGAGTGTGTGCTCCATATGACCCCTCGGTTTTATTTTTATATCAGGCAGATCTAGTAGCGGGGCGGGGAAATGCGGTTGCGGTGCGGTTAGGTTGAGTTGGAAAGGGGGACCCAACCAGGCGGTGGATTTCTTTCTCCCTGAGGAATAAAAACTGAATAGCTTATTAAACGAACGTTTAACTACTTACTCAAATGTAGAATGTTATCAAGTCCGTGCATTCTAGTTAGGTTGGGTATTGGGAGGTAATGACATATTTATGTCCTTAGTTCCCAGTCCCTGACCCAAAAATGCCGGCAGGAGGTAAAAATGAAACCTGAATCAAAGA
>JAGHAU010000069.1 GCA_021161345.1 Anaerolineales bacterium
ATTTTGAAAATTGTCACCTTTTGTCACTTTTTGCTACCTTTTGTCACCCCCATGCTGGTCTGCTGTGCCTGCAGTAGCCGAGCTTAGCCGAATCTGCCCTGAATGTAATCCGCGGTCTCTTTCACCCTGGGGTTGAAAAACAGCTCTTCCCCGACCCCATATTCGATCAACTCCCCCTGCAGGAAGAACGCGGCAAAGTCCGCGACCCGCGCGGCCTGCTGCTGGTTGTGCGGAGCGAGCAGGAAAGTGTAATCATCCTTTGCTTTTTCAAGGAACTCCTCGATCTTGCGGGTGGACACCGGGTCCAAAGCGGAAGTGGGCTCATCCAGGAGGATCACTTCTGGCTCCAGCGCCAACACCCGTGCAAGGCATAAGCGCTGCTGCTGCCCGCCGGAGAGTGAACTGGCCGGATCATCCAATCGGTCGTAGATCTCATCCCACAACACCGCCTGGCGCAGGGCGTGTTCAACCTTTCGTGAGATGACCTTCTTGTCCTTTTCGCCGGCTACTTCTAGACCAAAACTGATATTCTCATGGATTGTCATGGGCAGGGGAATTGGCCGTGAAAAAACAACCCCCACGTGCCTGCGAAGCTCAATCACATCAATCTCTGGATCAAGGATGTCCACCCCATCCAGCAGGACTTCCCCCCGGATCTCATCCACGTCGGAGAGATCGATCAGCCGGTTCAATACACGGATAAGCGTGGACTTGCCGCCGCCGGAGGGCCCAAAAACCACATTGATCTTGTTTGCGAGGATGTCCAGGTTGATACCGCGCAGCGGGGTTTTCCCGTCCTGATAGCGGACGTGTAAATCACGGATGCTGATCTTAATATCGCCCATTACCACTGCCTCTTTGCTCTCGCGCGGGATCGGATCACGGAAGCGATGACATCCATCGCCAGGACAATCACCAGCAGCACCAACACAGTTCCATACTGGATGGTGATTGGCATTCCAGGGATTTGCGTGGATATCACATAGATATGGTAGGGAAGAGCCATGGTCGCGTCTAATGGAGAAGAGGGGAGGTGCGGGAGGAAAAAGGTCGCCCCGGTGAAAAGAATGGGCGCGGTTTCTCCAACGGCTCTTTCCAGCCCGAGGATGATACCTGTCACAATCCCGGGTAATGCCTGCGGGAGGATCACCTTGCGGATCGTCTGCCATTGGGTGCCGCCCAGTGAAATTCCAATCACCCTGAATTTATAGGGCACGCTGCGCAGGGCTTCTTCCGATGTGCTGATGATCACAGGAAGCGTCATGATCGATAATGTCAGCGCGGCGGAGAGTATGCTGATCCCGAATTCAAAAAACAGCACAAACAGGCCCAGTCCAAAAAGCCCATATACTACGGATGGTATCCCCGCGAGGCTGATGATTGCGATGCGGATCAAGCGCGTCCACAGGTTGTCCGGCGCGTATTCGGCAAGATAGATGCCGGCCGCGATCCCTAATGGAATTGAGATGGTAGCAGTGCCAACCATCAAATACAAGGTGCCAACGATCGCCGGCAAAATACCACCCGCGCGCATTCCATCCCGCGGCATAGCAGTCAGAAATTCCCAGGAGATCGCGGGTATGCCTTTGATGGCGATAAAAACTACGATAGCCAAGATTGGAAAGATTGTGATCACAGTGATCAAGCGGATGCCCATGAAACCAATTTCTTGGATCAAATTTCTGCTGATCCTGAATTTTGGCTCCTTAGAATAAGAAGATAAGTTCATGAGATCACCTGGTCTTTTCCGCGTTTCGGCCTTGCACTTAACGTAGAGGAAGTGATATTAATGATCAGGGAAAACAGGAAAAGAAGGATCCCGATGAAGAAAAGAACGTGGTAATGGGAACTTCCTGAAGCAACTTCTCCCATCTCGGAAGCGATTGTGGCAGTCATCGTGCGCACCGGGGAGATAAAAGAATTCAACCCGGAAAACAGGGTGGGCGCGTTGCCCGTGACCATCATTACCGCCATGGTTTCACCCAGTGACCTGCCCACTCCCAGCATGACCGCGTTCAGGATACCGCTGCGCCCGGCTGGAAGAACCACATACCAAATGATCTGCCAATGCGTCGCCCCGAGGGCATACGCCGCTTCTCGATATGAGTTTGGGACCGCATAAAGAGCGTCCTCTGCGATGGATACGATTGTCGGAATCGAGATCAGAGCAAGAAGAATGGATCCTGTTAAGGCGGTTAATCCGGTGGGCAGCTTCAAACCTGTACGCATCATCGGTGACAGGACGAGAATGCCGATAAAACCCAGCACAACTGAGGGAATTCCTGCCAGAACTTCAACTAAGGGTTTCAGAATTTCTTTCAAACCCGGAGGTGCAATCTCTCCGATGTAAATCGCTGTGCCAATGCCAAGGGGAAAGGCGATCACCATTGAGAAAATTGTCACAATAAGGGACCCGCTGATGAGGGGAAGAATTCCATATAGCTCTTCAATTGGGTACCAGCGCTTGGATAATAGGTCACCAATTGAAATTTCTTGTATGGTTGGAAGCCCCTCCTTCATTAAGAAAACAAAGATCAGCAATATGAACAGGATGGTGGATGAACCAGCGATCCGAATGGTGTTGGTGATCAGTTTTTCTGATTTTCTCATAGTTTGTTAATTGCTGATGACTGGGACAAAACCCAGCTCGGTAATTATTTCCTGTGCGCCAGAAGAGAGAATCCATTCCAAATACGCCAGTTCAGCTCCTTTGGGTTCTCCATGAGTATACATAAATAAATGCCTTGAAATGGGGTAATTTCCACTGATCACAGTGGCTGCGGATGGGAGTATATATTCATCATTTGCGCCTTGAGATAGGGCAACCATTTTAACGTTCTCTGTGACATACCCCAATCCGTCATATCCAATTGCGTTTGGGTTATCTCTAACCTCAACAATGATCCCTTCGGAAGATGGCAGGAGCAAGGTGTCTGCCGAGAATATGCTTCTGTCCTCTTTATCACCCAGCCGAATAACTGTTTCGAGAAAATAGACGTGTGTTCCAGAATTTGTTTCGCGGGATAATTTGACGATCGGGCGGTCTTCTCCCCCAACCTCTAACCAGTTGCTGATCTCTCCTTTGTATATCTTTGATACTTGTTCAAGGGATAGATTGTCAACGGGATTTTCTGGGTTGACAATCACCGCAATCGCGTCATCCGCGACAATGAACTCGATCGGTTCAAATCCGTTTTCATTAGCAGCTTCAATTTCTTCGGGTTTAATCTGTCTTGATGCATTAGCGATGGATATTGTCCCGTTAATCAATGCCGCAAAACCTGTGCCGGAGCCCCCGCCGGTCACAGAAATTTGTACACCTGGGTTAAGCAGTTGATATTCTTCAGCCCAAGCCAGCGCAAGGTTCACGAGCGTATCTGATCCCTTATTTTCGATATAGGCTTTTTTAGAATCAGAATTTGCTTGTTCTGAACTTGCCTGATCTGGAGATTGGCAGGCGAAAAGGATTATGCTCAATAAAAGCATAAAAACGACGGACAGTTTTTGCCTCATAAAAAGAGATTATAACTCAAGCTATTTAATCATCGTTTATAATAAGAGAGTCTTTTTCATCCCCAAACCGATCGAAAGTTGGGTACATTATAATCATAAAGAAGTTAATACATAAAGGGATTTAATAAACATGGAAGTTGGCGTTGTTAAGCAAATAGATATTGATCAGGAGATGAGAACCTCCTATATTGATTACGCGATGAGCGTGATCGTCTCACGCGCGCTGCCAGACGCACGCGATGGTTTCAAACCTGTTCACCGCCGCATCTTATACGCAATGATGGATATGGGTATGCGTTCGAACACACCGTATAAAAAATCCGCCAGGATCGTAGGTGAAGTGCTGGGTAAATACCATCCCCACGGCGATCAAGCTGTCTATGAATCGATGGCTCGAATGGCACAGGATTTTTCCTTGCGCTATATGCTGGTTGATGGGCAGGGTAACTTTGGATCAGTTGATGGAGATTCACCGGCGGCCATGCGCTACACAGAAGCACGCATGGATATCATGGCCGAAGAGATGGTACAGGATATTGATAAAGATACCGTTGATTTTATTGGCAATTTTGATGGATCTCTCCAGGAGCCTACTGTCTTACCCGCGCGTCTTCCGAATATGTTATTGAATGGCTCTTCTGGCATTGCTGTTGGAATGGCCACCAACATCCCTTCTCATAATATTAAAGAGGTGTGCAAGGCACTTGCATATATGATCGAAAATCAAGATTCAATGGACGATGTAACCGTTGAAGATTTGATGAAATTTATCCCAGGACCAGATTTTGCCACCGGTGGGCTCATTGTTGGGTCTGAAGGCATACGC
>JAGHAU010000077.1 GCA_021161345.1 Anaerolineales bacterium
GGTCCAGGCTGTAGATCATCCCGCCCAACCAGGCGTTGAAATCCAGGCGAACTGGGGTCCAATTGATCCCTCCGTCTTTCGTCAGCCAAACAAGGTCCGTATCACTGAAAATCACCCATCCAGTGTCCGGATCATAGAAGTGCACATCCGGGTAGATCCGGGTTTTATCAGGCATATCTGGCTGGGGGGGGGTGATATCCCGCCAGGTATTACCGCCGTCTTCTGTGCGGACCAGGTGGTTAACCCGTTCATCGTCTGTTGCCAAACCCCATCCGATCTGGTCGTTCAGCAGATGTATTTCCGTAAAGTCCACCGCGGCACCTGCCGGCAGGGGGGTGATCGGGTCACCTTCCAGGATGATCTCCTGGGGTTCCGCTGTCGGTGGCTGGGGAGTGGGGTCCTCCTGGGCGGGAGGAACGTCCGTATCCTCAGGTTGGGAGGTGTCCGTGGGCTGATTCGGGATATCTGTATCTTCGACCATATCTTGTGTCAGCTCGATATCCAGTAGGGGTTGGGTAGCATCTCCCTGGGGCCGATTGCAGGCGGTCAAGATCAGTAGCAGGGTGATAAGCATTAATTTGGAGAATTTGGACATGGCAGCTCTCCTGGGGTAAAGTAAGGGATTGAATTCTTTGCAAAGGATTCAATCCCTTAAGTTTAGAAAGGAAATGTCCTTCACAAGGTTAAAGCCAAGTTTAAATATTGTAATTGAAATTTACTCAGGAAATGGATTGGAATTGGTGATTGCGATCTGAATCACTCTTGTGTTTTGAAAAGAAGCTTCCTTGAAAACCCCCATACGATCAATCCCAGGGCAACCGCAAACCACAAAGTGGCAAAACGGATCAATAACGTAGCCGCCGCCGCTGTATCCCTGGTTAATCCCAGGAGCAAGACTAACATGCCAGCGATGGAAGCTTCTGCGGCGCCCAGGCCGCCGGGAAGTGCGGAAACCGCGCCGATAACGGTTGAAAACGCCAGCACAAAGACCGCAATCGAGAGGGTTTCCCAGCCGCCAGGCACGTCCAATCCTCGCAGCACATAATACATTCCGATCCCTTCACCCAGCCAGGAGATCGTGCCGATCCCAACCGCGACCAGCAGCGCTTTAGGTTTGAAGAGGGCATAGCTTCCTTCATAAAACTCCCTTAAACCTGAAGAGATCTTTTTCAGAAATGGAAGATTGGAAACCAGATCTAAGAGCCACAAGGCAGCCGGCCGGATCTGGATGATCACAATCAGGGCGATCAAACCACCCAGCACGATTGCAAAGGCCGGCCAGTAGCGCGGATAGGCGATCACACCTAGTGTGCTGAGGATCAAGACACCCAAACCGTCACTAATGCGTTCCGCCAGTACAACGGATATACCTTTGGAGACTGGCAGTCCGGTTTCCTTTTCCAGCCAGACAGCTTTCAACGCTTCACCGACCTTGCCGGGAGTGACTGCCAGCGGGAATCCGGCCAGGAATAAGCGGGCGCTTTTCAGCAGGGGATAATCCTTGATCCCAACCTGGCCAAGATAAAAATGCCATTTGAAGAAGCGCAGGATGTAATTAAAGAGGGTTAAGAGCAGGACCAAGGGGAAATAGATCCACTTAAAATGGATTACCTGGCTGCCGACCTGCTGCAGGTCCCCGACCAGGATCACAACCAGGAAAACCAGGAAGCCGAATATTAACCCGGCGATCAAGCGCCGGGTGATGGATTTGGAATTGCCTTGGTCCATAAAGTTTAGAAGATTGCTATCAGGATGGCTACCAGGGCTGCGATACCCAGAACGGCGGCAATTAAAGCCTGGATGACAGTTTTGCGCTCCATGCCGGGCAGTACTACTTTCCCGTCACCGTATTTTTTAAAGAGTTGGCCCCATTTTGTTTTTAAGGCTTCTTCCACGCGCTTCCGGCCTATAAAGGGATACCAGTAGACATTATGGTAGAAATTGCTGGCGAAATAAGCCCAGGGTACCAGCGGGCTCTGCAAAAGCAGTTTTTCTAGCGGTTTAAGCCAGCCGTGGTAGATCATATGTTGGCCGGTGCTGGCGAGGGTATCTTCCCGTACGAAATGCCAGGGTTTCTCTTGATCGATATCGTAGCCGACTATTTCAATTTGGCTGGGATCACCAACCCCGAGATCAAGCTCATGGGCGAGGCGGATGAATTTCAAATCCATCGGGTCAAATCCCTGCAGTTTTGCTGAGACGGCATCGATGGCTACCTGATCAGCTGAAGCGATCAAGATGTCCTTTTCATGCCAGCGCATGGCCCGGGGACCCGGGCCGTCACCGGCGAAGGTGCCGTCCATCACCGCAAATAATCCAGGATGGATCTCCTGCTGAATGGCCAAAAGATCGACCACAGTTTCATGGATCACTGCATGGGTCCAGTGCCGTTCACGGTGCAACAAACCGCCAAAGGCGTTTTTCATCGCACCTGTTATGGTGGTGAAAACGTGGGTTTTTACAGTAGGCAGCTGGATGATGTTCATGCCAAAAAGGGCTTTGGGGATCAAAACGCCATCCGGGTAGACTTTATCCAGCACCAGGTATTTGTGTTTCTTTGGAACAAATTCGATCCATTCAAATTCCTGGTTGTAAAGGTACAAGCAGGGGATATTATATTGATCTGTAACCGCTTTATGTTTGTTATTGGCTTCTCCGTCGCTGGTATCCACCACAACCGTGTCATTATGCACACCGACCAGGTCCTTGTATCCCCGGGTTTGGAGGGATTTGATCACTCCTTCCAGCTGCCAGGGAGTGGTAGAGCAGGCCGGGTACCAGGTCTGCCAGGAGATATTGATCTTCAATCCAGTTTGTAGATTTTTATCAGGCAGGGCATCTTCCACACCAGCCAAATCCATTAAGCGGTGATAATCTTCTAAAACAGTTTCAGGGGAGGTTTTAACGACCGCAACTTTGCCTTTTCCGGGGAAATTACTCATCATTCTTCCTTCAGTATATATGGCTATTTAATTCACCTTAATTTTATCAGGAAAAACCCGGTTCTACCTCAATTGAACATAATTCCAGTTTAGGTTGAGATGGGAAAAATGATAGAATGGGTATAGCACTTTAGTTGATTAGAGAGGACTGCATGCACGAACTTCATTATTCCGAAGAGGTCCGCCAGGCATTGGACAACCAGCAACCGATCGTAGGGTTGGAAACTGCAGTTGTCACCCACGGCCTGCCGTATCCCACCAATATCGAGCTGGCCCAAGCCATGGAAAATTTGATCCGGGAAGAAGGCGCTGTTCCAGCCACAGTGGGGGTCCTGGGTGGGAAGGCCCAGGTGGGAATGAATCCAGCCGATATCCAGCTCCTGGCCCAGGATCGGGATGTGATCAAGGTCAGCCGGCGGGATTTTTCACGGGCTGCCCTGAAGAAATTGAACGGGGGAACAACCGTAGCCGGATCCATAACTGCACTGCACAAAGCTGGTATCCAGGTTTTTGCGACCGGAGGAATCGGTGGAGTGCACCGCAATGCTCCCAATGACGTTTCGGCCGATTTGTAC
>JAGHAU010000188.1 GCA_021161345.1 Anaerolineales bacterium
GCCGGGAATAGAGCGAGCTGATCCCCTGGCAAGTTTGCCATCTTGTGAAAGCATGATAACCGGTTTGTGGAAACGCTCAACGAGGCGGCTGGCAACGATCCCGATTACACCAGGATGCCATTGGGGTGGTCCCTGTAATACGAGTATAGGGTAATCCTGAGCATATTCGGGATAGTTCGTGACCATCTTAATCGAATCCTGAAATATCGTTTCTGTTAGAATTCGGCGTTGGGAATTAAGGGATTCCAGCTGTTGTGCTAATTCAGCTGCCCGGGAGAGATCAGGCGTAGTGAAGAACTCAACACAGCTATTAGCATCATCTAGTCTTCCCAGGGCGTTTAAACGCGGCCCTATAACGAATCCGATTGTCTCTTCTGTTATATCCTCAGGATTAATTTTAGCGATTGACAACAACTGCTGCAAACCAAGTCTTGATGTGTTTTGCAGCAGTACTAAACCTTTTTGAAGCAGGTACCTTGTATCATGTGTTTGGCGGGCAACATCGGAGACGATGCCAAGTGCAACCAGGTCCAGGAATATTTCTGGGTCTAGCTGAAGATTAGAATACAGGGCTTCAATAAGCTTGTAAGCAACACCAACCCCCGGGAGATTGAAGAGCGGATGGTGTTCAGAAAGGAAATTAGGATTTACTATTGAATATGCTGAAGGAAGATTGTTGGGTAACTGATGATGGTCGGTAATGATCACATCGATGCCAGCTGACTGAGCGTAACTAACTGATTCGAAAGCATCTATACCAGTGTCACAGGTCAGCAAGATAGAAGGAGAAATTTGCGATATCTGGTGTTGAAGTGTATCAACTGACACACCATGAGATTCCAGTGCTCTGTTAGGTATATAGTGAGAAATTTCGCTTCCATGACCCGAAAGAGCCGAGACGAGCAGGGTGGTGGAAGTTTGTCCATCAACATCAAAGTCACCCCAGACGAGAATCTTTTGATTCTTTTTAAAAGCTTCTTGGATGCGATCCACAGCTTTGGGCAGTCCAGGGAGCTGAGAGGGGGAAGCGGGTAAATATAAACCAGGGTTCAAAAAACCTCGGGCCGAATCAATAGTCTGAATTCCACGCCGGAATAAGGTTTGGTTGAATACTGACGAACCGCCAAACTCAGTTTGAATATTGGCGGGTATGTCAACAAGATCAGGGAAGACCCACTCTTTTTGAGTATTGCGCATAGGCATTACCACACTATATTCTAGAATTTATTTTCTATAATATTATTTATATCAAAATGTACTCCGCTCAAATTTTCCTGATCGATTTCCGTGAACAGGTCAAGCTCTCCTCCGTGAATTCCTCTTTCGCAAAGTGAGCGGTAAATACACTTTTGGCATAATGAATGATCCTCTGTTAGGGGAAATACCTCACCCGTTTCTATGAAATTATTAATTTCCATTATGAGCTTTGTAAGTTGATCAGCGTTTTCTGAGTACAGGATTTCGGAATAGGGGAAGATCTCTTCAGGATCAGAACTGAGGGGATACCAATAGATCATATCTATATCATTTGGAGAGGGTTGATCGGTTTTGAATAAACTATTTCCTGTTTTAACTAAAATATATGGGTAGAGGAATGTTTGGAAGCGTTGAATTACTTGCGTGCGGGATGGTTTTTTTGTTGAGGTTTTCCAATCATAAATAACGAATTTATCATCACTTGTTTTAATTACAAGATCGTATTTTGCAATCAAATGATGACCCAGCATTGGTGTGCTGAGAATGATTTCAGTAAATAAATTTCCATCACGAAGGTCGTTTGCAAACGGGACAAAATTTTCCCACATATCTCTGAGGTCAGGATTTGAAATGTTATGAATGAGATCGCCTGAATCTATTCCTGAGAAATACTGCTGACAAAGGTGGTGGAATTTATTGCCAAGGTCTGTAGTTTTTTCAAGCAGGGAAAGCGGCTCCAGGTATGCAGCCGGCCAGGAAATATTGTCAATTACCTTCAGCTGGAACCTACGGGGGCAATCTTTGAAATCCTGGAGATTGCTTTGGCTAAGGTGGAGGGTAGGAATGTTTGATTTCATCGGATCACTCAATCTAAGGGAGGTTATTAATATAATTTTGATAGTAAGATGACAGAGCGTTTAATGCAGATGCAGCTGAATACCTACTGTTGTAGCCAGTGTTCCAGGTTATAACTAGCTCTTGTTTCGCCCTGGTTATTGAAACGTATAAGAGCCTGAGACGTTCACTGATATATTCGAGGCGGGAATTTCGTGTTGCTTCACCTTCTTCATAAGAGATGGATCCCTGGGAAATAACGGTATTGAGCTGCGCTAGTGCTTCGGAAGGCAAATTCAATTGATCGCGGATGAACCACTTTTCAGCAATATAGGAATCTTCTGGGGCGCCCGATGGGAAATTATAGTTATTGACTGACATTAAATAAACACGATCCCATTCCAGGCCCTTGGCTTTATGTGCGGTAGTGATAACGACTTTCCCTTTGTATTCATCAGGGTTGAAATCAGATTGGTCACCAGAACCGAAGAAACGGCGCTCATTCCTCGCCAGAGATTTTAATTCATCAAGCAGAGCAGGCAGATCCCAATCCGGATGCTGATTTGAGAGACGCTTTTGGAAAACTGCGATTTTATGGGCTAGAGATAACTCTGTTGGGGATTGAAAGATATCTCCCGCAATTGTTAATATTAACTGATCGATTGGCAGCAGTGCTGCATTATGCCATTTGATGATCAACTGACGGAAATCATTAAGTTGAAAAATCTCTTCATCTACAGGATTTGTTTGGAGATCTGATAATCCTGGAGCAGGTTCCTCAGTGATGAATTCTTCAAGATTCTTGATTTCACGAATATTATTTGCAGCTTCTTGGATAACTGCCCAGGTATCAGGATCGTTAGCTTTATCTCTGTAGCATACCTCAAACGCATACGCGAGTTTTTTAGACGATGCAGGATCGAGCAAATAGGAAAGGATCCGTACCAAAGACCCACTTGTTTTTCGAGTCTCAATTGTTGTGTTCAATAATTCGACCGGTTCAATATTGAATTGGGACCTGAGAACTGAAGCAATCTTCTTGCCCCGCTCATTACGTGGAGCCAGAATGGCCGTTGTCTTGTCGGGATTATCTAATAACCATTTTGAGACGGAACGAGCCACGATGGTTATTTCCTCATCGGACTCAAGGGGTCGGTTATGAAGATGTACCTGATCTGGCTTATCAATTGGATTCGGCTGGGAATCGCCAGGAGGTGTCGGAATGATCTTGTTTGGATAAAGAGCGTTGCGTACTGAACTTTCAGGATGGAATTGATTGGTCCAGTCGACAAGGAAGTTCGCCAGGTTGATTATGCTCTCTGAATTTCTACCTGAATTTGGCAGGATATGACTGCGTTCAGCTGACGAGACAAAACGGTTAAATAATGCTGGGTCAGCTGTTGTGAATGACTCGTAGATGGCTTGATTGGGGTCCCCCACGCGGACCCAATTAGATCCATTATTTCGAGAAGACAGGAGCTCCAGAATCTGCTGCTGCATGAGGCTTGAGTCCTGGGCTTCGTCTTCGAGTATAAATGGCCATTTGTTTTGCAAGCGGGATAACAAACTTGTGTCTTGGGATAAGACCTGATATGCCTTATTGATCAAATCATCGAAATCCACTGAACCGCTATATTCAAGATTACGCTGGTAAATCTCAAATATCTCAAGTCCGATCAGGGCTAAGGGATAATCTACAGCTTTATCTCTAAGCTGATCGCGAATTTGTATTGGAGATAATAGAAGGTTTTTTGCGCTTTTGATGAACTGAAGCGATAACTGATTGATGAGTGCGGGAATCTGTTTTTGATAGAGCTCATCAACTTTTTTCTTGTTCAGGTCAGGAAGTAGATATTTGTCCAAGGATGTTGAATTATTTCTAAGCCAATTATAAACTGCGTCATCTCTAATACGAATTGCTTCCCGGTCATCGATGATCTGGAATCCCGAATCGAGGCCAGCTAATTCTGGACGTTCCTTAACGATATCATGGGCCAATCCATGCAAAGTCCTGACCCTGTATCCCAAGGAAGGGATTAGACCGTAATGATCAAGAAATGAACTTATCCGCTGGGAAAAGTTACTGACCGCTGAATTTACTAAAGTGACAACTAGTATTTCCTGATCGCCTTTGAGGTGGTTATTTTTGATCAACTCCGCGGCAAGATAGGAAAGGGTCCAAGTTTTTCCGCTTCCAGGTACAGCAGAAACCCCCATGGTGCCTTCCTGGTATGAAAGGATATCCATTTGGGCAGGGCGGGGAATAAATGTGGATATATCCATACTCATCAAGAAGCCCCTCTGCTGCTCAAGATTTCATTTAGAGCCTGGATTAATAAACCTTTCTGTTCATATCCGTGCTCGTCTGCCTCAGTCAAACAAAATGTGATTCCCTTTCTGCATCTGCGGATGAGGCCTGTTGATAAGGTGACCATGCTTTCGAGATTATGTTTCTGTTCTTCAATATCGTGCCACTGGTTTCCAATTTTCCAATCCCTGTGGAGTACATGAGGGTTAGTTAGGGGTTGGAAAATCCTCTCGTACCAGCCACGTGATCCAACATCAAGCCAGAATTGGTAATCAACAGGGCGATTATTCAAGAGAAATGTATAAGCTGGTGCAAGATAAACCGAATTGCCTGGCGATTGTGTCCAGGATTGCAGATATTGGTTTGCTAAAACGCCTGCTTTTACCATCTTGTAATATTCAACACCTAATTGATCGGGGGTGAAGCGCTGAACCACGCCGGCAGATAATCTAAAATTTTGGACCGACTGGATTATTTGATTTGTTATAGTAGCTTTCGAAATATCATCATGGAAGCCAAAACCGGGCTGTGATAACACCTCTCCAAACAAATGTATAAAAAAATAGTCCAATGGCAGTGGAGGCTGCTTGGCATATTCTACAATCCAGTTAATTAGTTCCTGGTAGCGATTGCCAAAATAATAAGTGATCCGGTCCTGGAAAGGTGATGGCAGCGATTCGAAATCACTTAGTTTGACAGGATTATTCTGGTGTTTTAGTGATTGCCGGGATAGAATGTATGCCCGTGTCAGGTCGAGTTCAGCTATCGATTGGAGGAGGGCGAAAGTAAGATCGTGAGCAGACGGATGAATATTCCATTGGGGATGCGCAAAAGCGGCCAGGGTTAAAAGGCAATGAGTAACGGGTTCGTCGCGCAAGGCCCTGGAAGGGCGGTGTGTAGAACTGGAAATACCTAATCTATCCAGTTCTGTTATGAACATAAATCGCAGTGCATCACTTAAAAAAGGAGCAAGAATGACAATCTCTCCAGGGGAAGTGCCGGATTTGATCAGAGACGAGATATTTTCGGCAACGCTGGTGACCATTTGTGAGTGAGATGCGCGATAATTTACCGAGATTGATTGGCTGGCGGAGCTGTTGTTGATAACAGGTCGAGATGATCTGTCAAGAGCAGAAATTAAATGGGAAGAGAATTTTGAAAGAGATTCCGAAAGAGTGAAATTATCAGTAAATCTTACCTGGTGTTCGCATTCTAGTGAGAGTTTCCTGGCATTGGAAGGAGACGCGCCCAGGAAACTTCGATAACCTGCATCATCATCAAATATGATCAGCGCCGAAATTAATTCCGGCAATAAGCTGCTTACAAAATCATGGCAGACTGGGATGTCCTCTTCCGAATTATCGTAAATCAGGTATTTGTACTGAGTTTGGTATTGGTTGAATATCAGGGGCACTGACCTGAGTGACTTTGAAAAAATTTCAACCTGGAGGGAAAAATCCAATAAATTATTGCTGTAACAATAATCACGAAATAAATTCGCAGCATTCTGGGCGTGTTGGTAAACAAGTGACTGGGTGGTATCACCTATCCAGGAAGATAGAAGTCTTTCAGAGATTTCCGTATGGGAAAATCCATGAACAGCAGCCTTGTTGAGGTTATCAAGTATCTGGCTGTAAAGACGGTTTCGCTGGATCGTAATAGAGGAAAAATACCCCTCTTCAAGAATCAGAGGCTCTACAAGTTTTGATAAAAAATACAAGGATGATTCAAGGGTCAAGAAAACAGGCGGAGAATCTCCTGTAAAGTGGGGATAATTGTTTAGCAATAACGGCCAGAATAGCTCTATGCCGCGCTTGGCCAAGCCTCCATATGTGGCAAAAACAGGCTTGCTGGATCCGGAAAAATCAAGAGAATCAAGAGTTTCGAGGTAACCTAAACTTAGATTCCGCTGAGGAAACAGTAATAGAATCTCGTGTCCGGGCACTCCGGATTGCAGAAGATATTTAAGCCGCTCAATCCCAGCGGCAGACTTTCCGGTGCCTGCTGGTCCGGAAAGAAAGATCCGGCTGTCAAGAGGAGATTCTATGATCTGGAGTTGGCTGTTTGAGAATTCCATTCTTTTATTAATCGCGTGAGGGCGTTGTGGAAAATTTCAACTTGAAAATTTGATTTTTGCATGCAATCCAAAACCTCATCGCGAAGTTGGATGAGTTGGGCAATATAGTCATCGTTGTAATCGATAAATCGTAATTGGACTTCTGTAAAAATGAAATACGAATAGGTCAGGTTCAAGAGAGTTTCAAAAGACTCTTTATTGAACCACATGATTCCGTTGTATTCGTTTAATCCCAAGAGAGTATTTGAACAGGAAGGATCGAACCAAATATCTATCAGCGAGTTAAGGTCAAGCGCTGAGTTAGCCAGTAATGGAGTTAATAATCTTATAAATTTGGAATGATCGTTTAATGTAGAGAGGAGATCGTCAGTTATCACAGTGCCGATATATTGTTGTTTGGCCAGAGTTCTGAAAAGATATTCAATATCGGGAATCGCTGAGGAAGCGAAAATCTCAAAAAGTAAAGACCACAATATTGAAGACACCTTCAATGATAATAAGTCATCCGGGAAAAAGGCATGAAAATTCTTAATTAGATTTTGAAGACGTTCAATTACGGAGGTCTGATAATCCTCAGGAAGGAGCTTTGGAACACTTGATAAAATTGACAGAATAGACTCTAGATCATTTATGAGGGGAGACAACTGGGTGTCAAGTTCTAACAATGTGGGATTCTTCGTGGCCGAGAGATTAACCCAGGTAGAAAAGATGGCATCAATCTGTTCTGATAAAGGAGCGAATCTGAGATCCAGTAATGCATGGTGAAGAGATGGGACTCCGCTGTTGGAAATAGAAGAGTAAAGATGGGAGTAAGTCCCATCTATATCTGTTATGACCGTAAAATCAACGAAGACCCGGTAATCATACGCGCCTAGATCAATAGGAATGCCACTTGAAGAAAACTCAGCCAGTGAACTGATATATTCAAGACCAGAGATCTGATCCCGGAATAAAATAAAATCACCATCATCTGGAGAAAGACCCAGAGCTTCGATCAGAAGAGTAGAAGATCCATTGATTGTGACCGATCTTTGAACTGATCCACTCGTATCACCCCATTTGTTGTGAAAAACGACCAGAGCACTTTCGCTCCCGAACCTGTTTGTAAATGCGAATACGTTTTCATTGAAACTGCCATTATCAACAACGAAATCAAAAAGAGCAAAATTGTCAACATCAGCAAATAAATATCTTTTACGGAGCAAAGGGAAGATCTCTCTTTGGTGGCGTTCGATCAATCCCTGATTTGGCTCTTCGTTATAATAAGCTCGCTGATATTCCATTCCGTATTTTTCTGAGAAACCCTCAACCTGTCCATGGCCAAACATGGGCAAGCCAGGCAGGGTAGACAACAAAACACAGACACCAAAATATTTGCCATCGGTTCCATATTGAGAAATAGCGGTATCCTCGTCAGGATTATTCATAAAATTGACATAACGCTTTAATATCTGAGGGTCATACTCCAGGGTCTTGATGATTAGACCGCGATATTTTTTGTTGTCTTCGTCTCGGAGCATGTGCATGAAGGCGCTGTTATAAACACGATGCATGCCCAGACTTCTTACAAAATACCCTTCCATCATCCAGAATGCTTCTGCTAGAAGCAGCGTATCCGGTGCTTCGGAAGCAACACGGTCCACAACTTCTCGCCAAAATTCCTCTGGCATGAGCCTGTTAAAATCAGATTTATTGAGTCCAAACTCGGAGCGAGTAGGTATAGCGCCGCCGCTGCCCGGTTCGGGAAACCATAACCGCTGGATATGTTTTTTTGTGAGTGTCATGGCAGCGTCAAACCGGATGATTGGAAACTTTTTGGCAACATGAAGGATATTTTGAATCACTGCTTCTCGGACTTCGGGATTGAGGAAGTCTAACTGAGCTGTGTCATTCCAGGGCATGGATGTGCCGTCATTCCCATGATAAATGAACTTTTCAGAGCTGGTACGGCGATCTAGCCTTTTAAATACGACAGCGGCATCGGTTTTATCATAATAATGATCTTCCAGAAAGATACCTACTCTCTGATCTTCGGATAGATCTGGTCCATTGAAGGAATATCCTGGAAAAGGTGGTTTATTCACTGAAAGGAACCAATCCGGGTGTTCAATCACCCATTTTGAATAAATTCCCATGTGATTAGGCACCATATCTGCCGCAAGCCGGATGTTGAAACGGGCGGCTCTATTGCTCAGATCCTGATATGCTTCCTCGCCCCCAAGGGAATCTGAAATGGAATAGTCATATAAAGAGTAAGCCGAAGGCACAGCATCCAGATTTCCACAGATCTGCTTGATCTTCTGGGAAGCCGAACTGCGCTGCCAGAGACCAATAAGCCATAGACCGGTTATACCCCAGCTTGATAATTTCTCGAGTTCCTGGTCAGGGATATGGCAAAGCTGGTAAATAGAGGTTTGATACTTTTTAGATAGTTGATCAAGCCAGACAAATATATTCTTAGCCAGGAGAATAACGTTTGGCATCCAATCAAGGTCAGCGCTGAAACGGATGTGGTCATGTTCGGTTTGGTAAGAAGCTAGAGAAAAACCAAGCGGATCCTGGGGAATAGCCTTGCTACCGGAAGGGTGTCCTCGCTCCTCTTTAATGTGGTCCAGGGTTTTGAGCAAGGCAAGGAGATAATCATCACCGAGGACAGGAGCCCAGTTTTGACGGATATATTCAAGCTGGTCATATAAAGAATCTGGATGAAGCAGTGCAGGTTCGATCAGAAATTCGATCAGGGATTTTCCCCCCGATGCAAAACTTGGCTGATCTGTAAAAAGACCAAAGATCGCGTTCCGTAAAATTGAGTAATGAGGAGACTGGCGCAATTCCGGATCAGTAAATAGATGATCTTTATTTCGCATGGCCTGATTGAAATCAGCCAGGAATATAAGCAGAAATGATTTATACAAACCGTGCCTGTTGGCGGGAGATCCCGAAAAGGACAATAAGTATTCATCCGATCTGGCGTGGGAAAAAAGAGAAAGGGAAGTGGGAAAATGAACCAGGAACAAGTTGATAATATTGTCAGAGTAATTTGAACCTGGATCAGATTGGAGTATTTTGTCAAGGTCCAGTAAAGCAGTGGGGAAGGAATCTAAAAGGTACAGGTTGATAATTCTCAGGTAGATCTTACCAATCAAACCAACCGCAGAGATTTCGCCCGGAGTATAGGCAGGCAGGGGGGCCTTAAGACGATTATTTAGCAAGCGGGCGTTATCTTGATCAAGATAATCGAATTCAGGCGTTAGAGAGAGCCTGTCAAGTGCTTGACGGGTAAGGGGAAAGGTATTATGAGCGGGATTGGCAGCAATCTGAGGCATAATAATGACACTACATGAAGATTATATCGCCGTGAACCAAAGTACTAAAAGTATTTATACATTGCGCATAGGCAATATCTTATTTAATTTCATAATTCTAGATTCCTTAGTGCAAAATCCTTCATTTCTGAAACTTCTTTCACTTTTACCATCTTGATATCTTCGAAAATATTTTCCTGTACAAAAGTTATAAAATCGCCTTTGATCAGCTCCAATAAAGCCAAAAAAGAGATCACGATATCCAATCTGGAATATTTTTCTCCCAATAATTCTCTGAACGTAAGTTCGTCAGAACTCTTAAAATGATCCGAAATTTGGTTGATCTTGTCCTTGATAGTTACCTTGGGTCTTTCAACAACAGTATTGATGGACTGCCTTTGTATATCTTTCTGAAATATGCTGATCGCTAAAGAAAATAACTCATTCACACCAAAACTTCCCAAATCTAGATTTTCTTTGACATCAACCTTGGGGGAGGAGAGCCGGATAAAAGTTTGGTAGCCTAGCTCTTTTCTTTCTGCCAGTATATCGGCAATCTCTTTATATCGTTTATAAGCAATTAATTGGCGCGCTAACTCGTTCCCCAGATCGGCCTCTTCTTCTTTAACATTGGATTGCTTGGGAAGTAAGGCCTCAGATTTGATTTGGATCAGTTTGGCAGCTATCACTAAAAATGCAGATATCTCGTCTAGGGGAAGATCCTGCATTACTTCAAGATGTTTCAAGTACTGATCCGTGACCTGCGCCAGGGCCAGAGTAGTGATGTCCAGTTCAGCATTTTCAATTAATTGAAGCAGCAAATCAAGAGGACCTTGATATACCGGTGTATCAATCTTGTAGGCGTTTGCAGTATTTGCAGAATAGCTCAAATCCATGCAGCCTATTATACTAGACAGTGGCTTATTTTAGAGAGCCGGGCAGCTGCAGATCATGTTAGATACACATGTTTTGTTGGAATAATATTAATAAGCCTTATCTGAACTGGACTGATTACCAAGATATGATAAAAAAGAAAGCATATTACTAGTATTTGATAAATGTGTATTCAAAGGAAGAGGTGGAAAAATGTTAGAAGAACCGATCAATGTAACTGATGAGGCTTTTGAAAAAACTGTCATCAATTCGGAGTTGCCAGTTATTGTCGATTTTTGGGCTCCCTGGTGCAGACCATGTAAAATGGTTGCGCCTACATTAGAAAAAATCGCCAAAGAATTCTCTGGAAAAGTAATTGTCGCCAAAGTAAACACTGACAATGATTCGGAATGGGCCAATAAATTCGGCGTCCAGGGGATTCCTACCATGTTATTCGTGGCAAATGGAAAGGTCGTCCATCAGCAGGTTGGAGCTCTACCCGAACCAATGCTTAGAACAGTGCTGGATCAATTCCTATTAATTGCCAACCCGACAGAATAACAGATGTGTGTTAAAACAAAAAACTCCCTTTCGGGAGTTTTTTGTTTTAACTTTCCATTTTCTCCAAAGGAAGAGTTACCTTAAAGGTATTTCCATCTTCCCTCACCGCTAAACGGATCGTACCTCCCAGAAACCTTGCGGTCCTTCTTGCAACAGCCAACCCCAATCCCATACCTTCATAACGGCGGGTCAGATAATTCTCTAACTGACGAAAGTCTTCAAAGATCGTTTCCTGTTTATCTTCCGGAATGGGAGTCGCCCAATCATTAACAGTGATAACCAGTTGATCTTCCTTGATTTTCCCCACAACCAGAACCTTGCCATCGATGGACGAGAATTTTGCAGCATTTGATAAAAGATTCCTGAACAAGATGATCAAACTTTCACTATCATATTTCAGCGCTCGGACTTCGTCCTGAAAATCGGCAACAAGATTGATATTTTTCTTTATCAAATTTGGCTTGAGTAAATCATAGGTCTGCAAGAAAGCATCTTCTACCGGCATTGGATTAAGGTACGTAATTTCCCTTCCAAGCTGAAGGCGAGTGAAGTCCGTTAATTCCTGGACTATTTTGACAAGCCTCTGAGTATTCTTCTCAACGATTGCTAGATATTTTTTTGTAGCTTCAGGATCGTTTTCCAATTCCCGGATAGATAGATCCAAATATCCGGCCATAAGATTGAGTGGTGTCCTCAATTCATGGCTGACTAGGGCAATGAATGTATTTTTTAATTCGTCCAGTTCACGGATCTTTTCTGTTACATCCTGTGTTCCGGAATCTTCATCTTGGATCAAGGAATCCATCTTTTCTTTCATTTAGTCACTGCATCCTATAAAATTTCCAGAACAAACTCAATTACTTGTTCTGGTGATAAATCGTCTGTATTAATATAAAGACCTGCATGCTGTTTTGCGTGTAATAGTCGCTGGACTTGTTTTTCGTAGATCACTCTGGCCCAGTTTGAACCTGTCCGCATAATTGAGATCTCAAATGATACATCTAGGTAGATCAAGATATCTGGATTGCTGATCTGTTTCCACATATCTTGCACATAGGAGTGTTCCTGGGCAATATGCCTTGCCTGATATCCCCGGGATCGCAAATCAGATACCAGCGTGGATTTACCCGCTGCGCACGGACCGACAACACCTATAACCGGTTCCTCGTCGTTCATTTTCCAATCGCATTTACGGGAAGATGAACTGACATACGGCGTATCAGATCACTACCGCTGTTAACCACTCTCAGAACTACAATGCTAATATCGTCCCTGGGTCTTCCGCGGTCGAGCTTTAAGGCATGTTCCATCAAGGAGTCTGCTATATTCGTGGGGGAAGGATTTTCACCTTCCAATTCCACTTTCACGCAAGTAGACACCTCCATCGAATCCCCAAAATAGGATCCAGCATGAACCAGTCCATCGGTATAGGCCACAACCGTTAATCCTGGAGCTAAAGGTATCTCTGAGATCATCGGCCGTGTGTCACGTCTCAAACCAACCGCATCCGACTCTTCTGATAACACCTTAATTTGATCATCGTAGGAGATCACTACAGGCGCCGGATTATTGCGAGTGATAACCAGAGTCCCTGTTTGCAAATCTGCAGAAAGGATGTTTAGTGTAGCAGATACGCGGCCGCCCCTTTCAGTGAACAACGCGTCAGAGGCAGCCCGGGCTGCAGCGCCATCCCGAACACCGTCTGCAAGGAATTGGATTACTTTTCTAACTACCAGGCTAGAGACCCACTTGGCGCCTTTGCCGGAACTCTGCCCATCTGCCAGGACAACCGACATGCCTCCGTTGGGACGCTCAATAACCTCCGCGGTATCGCCGCTGGAAGAAGTTGCGTATTTCTTGATCTTGGATATTGCGATTTGAACTTCCATAAACAAATTTTACAATAACATTCATAAAATGGTAACCCTAATAAGAAAAACCGGATCAATCCTTTAAGATTGTCCTGGTACGATCATTGTCCTTTATAAAATGGTAATTAGATATATTGTTGAATAAGCGGCAGGAAAACTCTGGCCAGGCTCAAGAATATCAGGAACCCAATGATATCAGTGATGGCCGTTACCAGAACAGACGAAGCCAGAGCAGGATCCTGTCCTGTGAATTCCAGGATTAGCGGAGCCAAAGTGCCAACAATGCTGGCAACAATCATATTTCCCAATAAGGCCAGGCCTAAAACTAATCCAAGATAGGGGTTTGCTTGCCAGAAACCGACGCCAATACCTACAATCAGTCCAATCATTGTTCCCAGGAACATGCCAACCAAAATCTGGCGGAGCAGAATAGGGATAATCTGTTTCGGTTTTACTTTGCCAAGCGCCAGGGAGCGAACTATCATGGCCACGTTTTGACTGGCTGTATTGCCTCCCTGGGCAGCAACCACTGATTGGAAAAAGGCAAGGACAGCCACTTGAACAAAAAGGTCTCCAAAATTGCTGATCACCCAGGAACCTAACAAGGCAGTGATTGCATTAAGCAGCAGCCATGGTAAGCGGCCTTTTAGCTGAAGGAATAATCTGCTATCAGGCTCCAGCGCACTATCTGAAACGCTGGCCAATCGGTAAATGTCCTCAGTAGATTCATCCACCAATACGTCCAGGATATCGTCATGTGAAATGACACCAACCAGCTGGTTTTGTAAATTCAAAACTGGTAATGCCTGCAAATCGTAATGTTTCATCACCTGTGCAGCTTCTTCCTGGTCCTGCATTGCCTGAACGCTGATGACGTTAGATTCCATGATATCGCTTATTACCTGACCAGGATCAGCACAAACCAGCTCACGCAAACCAATCACGCCTAACAAACTTTTTTCTTTGTTTACAACGAATAAATAATAAGGGATATCATTTTCCAACCCAGTTGACCTCAAGTATTGGATAGCAGAATCAGCGGAATCCTCCAGTTCTAAAGTCAGGAAATCGGTGGTCATCCTGCCGCCAGCTGTTTCGTCGGCATACCGCAGCAGGGGTAAAACCTCTTCAGGTTCTTCCATCAATGAAATGGTTTTCCGGACATCCTGTCCACTGAGGTCGCCCAACAGATCAGCTGCCTCATCCGGATCCATATCATCAATAATATCGGCCAGGAAAGGAAGAGGAAGGTTTCGGGCTGCTATTACCGTTTGTTTATCATCAAGTTCATCGAAAATATCTGCAATTTCGGGAATTTCCATCTGTTCCAGGAGTACTTCTTGTTGATCGCTCTTTAAACCGTAAAACAATTTCGCCTGGTCTGCCGGGTGCAATTCACGAAATATTTCCAGAATATTCTCAAAATCTTGGTTTTCAAACAAGGATTCAAGCAGCTTTAAGGTTTCGGGGGCGTTTCTATCGTAATTGCTCATTGGTTAATTCCCTACCTTAAGTTAAAAACCGGCAGTACTGATATAACAGGATCTGCCAGCTTCCTATTGAGTTTTCGCAGATTCTATACTTAATTTGTCAGGAGAACAATTTCAACCCCTTGTTCTCGAAGCCATGATAAAGATTCTTCAATTTCTGGCGCCCTTCCTGATAATTGAATATCAATCCAACCTTGGTCTGGGGCAATATTCGCCCGCAGGATATTAACTGTAAAAGAAAATCGTCTCATTAATTTATTAATGATCGGTTCGTCATGCAAGCTAGATGGAAAGATCAAGCGTACTGATTGGCTTACCATAACGTTTCCTTTTCAGTTAATTCATTTTAACATGAAAGAAAGAACTCTGCTGTTGGAAGGAGATCTGGAAGGGAGGGTTCTTCTAATTCGTATTGCTGGCAAGCTGGCCGCAGCCAGCCTGGATATCTATCCCCCGACGGAGTCGAATAGTGCAGGGAATTCCTGCTGCTTCGATTATTTTCTGAAATCTTCTGGCATTTTGATCCATGGCAGGCTTGCCTGGATAGTGATCAACGGGGTTAAGTTGGATCAGGTTGACATGGAATAACTTGCCTTTAATCAGATTAACTAGCTTTCGGGCTTGTTCATCTGTATCATTTACCCCATCGATCAAAGCCCATTCGATTGTAATTCGCCTGCCATTCTTTTCCAGGTAGGCGTCACAGGCTGTCATCAATGCGGATATGTTGTATTTGCTATTGATCGGAACGATCTTTGACCGCAATTGATCATCCGCTGCATGTAATGAGATAGCCAGGTTAACCTGGGATCTTTCTTCTGTAAGTTTCTTAATTCCCGGCACAATACCAACCGTAGAGATGGTAAATCTTCTTTTCCCCATTCCAAATCCGTTAGGATCGTTTAGAATCACAATCGCTTCCCTTAAAGCCTGGTAATTATGGAATGGTTCACCCATGCCCATAAAGACCACATTTGTCAACCTATTATCATTGGATGATAAGATCGCCGCGGATTTAATTACTTGCTCAACAATCTCTCCTGATGTTAAATTGCGAACGAAACCCATATTTCCGGTCGCACAGAATTTACACCCCATAGCACAGCCAACCTGACTAGAAATACAAACTGTATTTCGATCATGATAGGCCATCAGGACCGTTTCTATGGCTGACCCATCTTCCAGACGGTAAAGATATTTATGGGTCTGTCCGTCTGTTGAAGAGAGTTCCTTCTCAAGAGTTAAACCGCCAAGATTGAATTGGCTGGAGAGCTGATCCCGAAGGATTAGGGGCAGGTTGCTAAAATCAGTCAAATCGGTCCATAGATTCTGATATATACCCTGCCAGATCTGTTTGGCCCGAAACGTGGGCTGGTTGAGATCCTGAAGGAGCTCTCTTAATTCTTCAAACTTGAGATCGTATAAGTTAGCGGTCATAGTTTATAAGTTTTCGAGTATATCCTGGGCTGTTTCAGCGATCATATCTGGTTTCTGCTGCCATTTCTGCACGCCATCCCGGGATGTGATGCCCGTTAGAACCAGGCCAGTTCTTATTCCCATGCGTTGTGCTCCGAGAATATCCGTTTCAAGCCGATCACCAATCATCAATGCCTCGTCTGGAAGAGATCCGGACCTGTCCAAAGCCAGTTGATAGAGATGTTTTTCCGGTTTTCCGATCATTACAGGAGCTGTGCCGGAAGCAGATTCAATGGGGCTGATGATTGAACCTGCACCTGGTGCAATACCGCCTGCATAAGGAAAAGTTTTATCAGGATTGGTTCCTACGAATAACACACCTTCCCGGATATATTTCGAAGCCAAATATATCTTCTCGTAGGTAAGTTTTAGATCAAGCCCTACCACAACCGCAGCAGGTTGATCTGCTCCCGATTCCTCAATGATATTAAAACTATACCTGGATATGGTCTCCTTGAGGCCATCCTCTCCAACCACATAAACAGGAGATTCTCCTTGGATATGATCTTTCAAATAACTGGCTGTTGCTTCAGCGCTGGTTATGATCTGAGAAGGAGAAATGTCAATACCAAAACCACTCAACTTTTTCAGATAGCCTTCTATCGTTTGGGTTGAATTATTCGTTACGCAAAAAGCCTGGCACCCGAGTTGATGAATCTTTTCGAACAGAACCTGAATATCAATAACTGGTTCATACCCGCGCCAGAGCACACCATCCATATCCAGCAAGATGGTTTTTAGTGGAGGATATTTATTTTCTGACATAATAACAACCAGATAGAAAAAGCCCGGTATTGAACCGGGCTTAGATTTGAGATTTTATTTCTTTTCACTTTCGTCTTCAAGGCCGGTTTTGAACTCTTTAACCGATGCTAGGATCGAGTCCTTGGAGGGTTCCATGACCTTGTCAACCAAGCCATATTCAACAGCTTCCTGGGCTGTTAACCAATAATCACGATCAGTGTCCTGTTTAACCTTTTCAACTGGCTGACCGGTGTGGTAGGAAAGGATGCCATTCAGTTTGTCTCGCAAGCGCAAGATCTCATTCGCCTGGATCTCAATATCGGTCGCCTGGCCCTGGGCCCCTCCCAGCGGTTGATGCAAGTGAATGGTAGAGTGGGGCAGAGCAAAACGCTGTCCTGTTGTTCCAGCTGTTAGCAAGATGGTTCCAAAGGAAGCAGTTACGCCTATAGCAAGTGTATTCACCGGATTCGAGATCATCTGCATAGTGTCATAAATCGCCAAACCTGCATAGATCACACCCCCTGGAGAGTTAATATACATTTGGATCGGAGCTTCAGAATCCTCATTACTCAAATAAAGAAGCTGGGCAACGATCAAATTAGCAGTCTGGTCTGTGATCTGCGTTCCAACAAAAATAATCCTGTTTTTCAGCAGCAGGGAGTAAATATCATAAGCTCGTTCCATCTGGCCGGATTTTTCGATCACCATCGGGATAAGCGCCTGGGTATTAGTCATTTGCATCATACCTCCTTAAGGCTGATGTAGTATCAGGAAGGTTATTCCTGGTCTTCGTTCTCTGATTTTTCTTCTTTGGCATCATGAGCATTTTCTGCATCTATTTCAGCGGAGGATTCTTCTTTTGGCTCTTCTTCGACTACTTCCTCTTCTGGTTCTTCCTTTTTCAGGAAGTCAGTGATGTCTTCACCCTGTGCAATGGCCATCAGGAAATCAAGAGTTTTCCGGGTGATGATCTGCGAGCTGATCCGATTTAAAAGGGCAACCGAATCACCGCTCTGCATATATTTCGCTCGTCCTTTATCATCATCGGCGAAATGATCATCAAGAATGGACTTGAATTCATCTGTGATATCCTGCGTATCAATATCCAGGTCCTCAGATTCAGATATGTTACCTATCACCAAGCCACGAATTATACGTTTCTCAGCATTGGGTTTGATCTGATCTCGAAGTCCTTCTTCCTCCAGGTCCTGGATCTTCAGGTACATCTCCAAATCCATGCCCTGGGTTTTCAGCCGTGATTCCAATTCCCGGACTTCACCTTCAATTTCGTTATCTACCATCTGGGGCGGGAATTTTACTTCAGCGTCTTCTAAGATTTTGTCAAGAATACTGTTTACATAAGTATTCTCATCTTCAATTTCCTGCTGAGCAGATAATTCTTCCAGGATTTGTTCACGCAATTCATCAACAGATTCCAGGTCGCTGACTGTCTTCACAAAAGCATCGTCCAGTTTAGGGAGCACCCGCTCGCGGATTCCTTCAACCTGTACAGCATAAAGTACCTCTTTGCCGCGATAATCCTCATCAACAGTTTCATCATCGGGGAACTCGTAATTCAATTCCAGTGCATCACCACTGGAAACACCCAAGAGCTGACGGGAAAATCCAGGAAAAGGCCATTCTTTGTTCTCATCATCTTTTTTGCCTTTGATCATAACCGGGAGTGGTTGATTTCTCAGTAAAAAACTTTCCTCATTTTCAGGATCACTTTCCGCTGCTCTAGCATCAAGTGAAGTATCCACAAGATTTCCTTCTTCAGCTGGATGTTCTACTGGTTCGATCGATGCCTGTTGGGATAGCATCCTATCCAGAATCTTATCCACTTCCTCATCAGCAACATCGGCTTTCTCAAATGGCAGCCTGATCTCGCGATATTCTCCTAATTTCACCTCAGGCTGAAGGGGAATATAGAACACGAATGTCGGGGGCTCCAAAGTCTTAATCTCTTTGACCTGACCTGGACCATATGGTTCCCGATCGATCTCCTCAATGATCTTTGGATAAACTTCATCCAGGAAATGATCCAACGCATGATCAATTATGGCAGCTTCACCAAAGTGGGTGACGACACGCTGGTAGGGTGCTTTACCTGGCCTGAATCCGGGGATATTCTTCCCCTTTGACATCTCCTTTGCAGCAAGATGTTTAGCTTTTTCAAAAACATCCTGTTCCGCTTCGACTGTCACTTCTAGCTGATGATCTTCAAGATAAGTTTGTTCAATTTTCAACTGTTTCCTCTCAATCTATAATAGACATTCAAAAAGGGCCAGTCGCAAAGGCCCCAGGGTTTATGTTATCTTCTGCTGAATGGGGAAGGTGGGGGTCGAACCCACACGCCTTGCGGCACATGATCCTAAGTCATGCCTGTCTGCCAATTCCAGCACTTCCCCTGGTGGATTATGCGGGGAAATTATAAGCTACAGCCTCTAGGTCGTCAATAAATCAACTATAATAGTTTTATTAATCGCTGGTAATCAACAGGAGCAGCTTTAGTTATGTTTGACCATTTTGGCATCCTTGCACCCGTATATGAAAAATACATCAAACCGAAATACCCCGAAAAGCTGGCTGAGTTAACCCAGCTTCCAATACAAGGCAGTTTGCTGGATGTGGGTGGCGGAACCGGAAGAGTATCCCAGTTCTTTCTTAAAGATTCCGAAGACATTTATCTAGCCGATCTATCTCATAAAATGCTGGTTGAAAGCCTGTCAAAAAATGGCCTCAAACCGGCCTGTTCCCATTCTGAGTTCCTGCCGTTTCCTGACGAGAAATTTGAGCGAATCATCATGATAGATACCTTGCATCATGTCTGTGATCAACAGCAAACCATAAACGAATTATGGCGTGTGTTAAAACCGGGGGGCAGGATAATTATTGAAGAACCGGACATCCACCACTTTGCTGTCAAGCTTGTAGCCCTGGGAGAGAAACTTGCCTTGATGCGCTCGCATTTTCTTGATTCAGCTGAAATTTTAGAGCTTTTTGCTAATTTCCCTGGGGACAAAAAAACCATCCAGGAAGGGCACAATACCTGGGTAATGATTAATAAATAAGCCGGACCATTCTAAAAATAAATCCGATCTAGCAAAAGCTATTCAGTTGCAGGAACTTAACCTAATAGGGATTTCTTTCTACTAAAGTTTTGCCGTTAATTTTAGAAGTACTACTAGATTATCCTTTTCGTGGAAGAGCATGTTAATCTGGTCTGATTGTAAGAAATTTTGGCAATGATAGAGGCCTATTTTTCCAAAAACATGGTACATTAATTCAGACAATTAATGTTATTAATTATGGGAAAATAAAATGAAATTGCTTGAAGAACGCAAGAAGATCCTTGAAATCAGCCAAAAACTCTTAGACGCTGGCGTTATCCACAACGGACAGGGGAATGTCAGCATGTACAATCGTGAAAGCGGTTTAGTAGCGATCACTCCCAGTGCTGTTCCTTACGAAGATCGGGAACTTGAAGATATCTGTGTAGTTGATCTGGACGGAAATATCGTGGAAGGGAAATGGAAATCCACCAGTGAAACCTCGATGCATCTGATCTATTATAAAAAACGCCCGGATGTCACATCCGTGATTCATACTCATGCCCCCAAGGCTACAGTTTTTGGGGTCATCGGTTTCGAACCGTTGCCGATGGTATTGACTGAAGCCGCAGTTGGAATTGGGGGGGAGGTGCCCATCGCACCCTATGCCAGACCAGGCACACAAGAACTAGCGGAAGTAACCTGCAAAGCTGTTGGTAACGGAAACGCCGCCATAATGGCCCATCATGGATTAATTACAATTGGATCAACAATAGAATTGGCTTTCATCGCCACCGTTTCCATTGAGTCTACAGCGAATACAGTCCTTATGGCCCGTTCCATGGGGATGGATCCAATCGTCTTGCCTGACGATGAAGTCAAAATACTGCGTGGATTGTTGATGGGATACAAACCGCGCCAAGCGTAATTTGCTCCGCATCACTCTTTTGACACAAGGTCCTGATTCCTCTGATATTCCCAGGGGATTTCAGGTTCTTGTTTTAAAGGACCTCCTTCTTTTCTGTTGTTCGGCGCACCAGAAGGAAGTAAAGGGGGATGATAGGAGAAAAAGCCAGGACTACGATAAGGTACGATATCGGGTTATGAACCCATGCTCCTGCTGGCAAAGTGCCAACCAAATATACGACAGCCGAGGAAAGGGCAATAGTTAGCGAGATGATCCCAACCAGCGGCTTGAAGCTTTTCTTTATTAGAAGAGAATATGAGAAAATGATCCCCAAGAAGGCCGCGACCACATCAGCTGCTGCCATGCCCATCATAAAGGGTAACACCGCAGGATCCCATCCTCCAGGCGGGGGAGAGGCAGGAAATGGCACCCTTCCAGTTTGCATCAGGATCAAGCCGGCCCTACCTAGAAAGAAGATATGCATCGTCTGCAGGAAACCGTAGTAACCAGCCAGATATTTTGACCACTTGTTTTCATAAATTCTGCTCATTTCCTCACCTCCTGATGACAAAAAACGACCAGCTGTCCGTTGCCATCTGGTCGTTTTAAGGTTCTTCGTTCTTCAAGATTATTATATATCAGCCGCCAAAATTGGATAAAACAGCGCCTACACCTGCCGTTCCAACGCCGATCACACTTGTGACAATAGCTGTAATAATCAATATCGCTAACCAACCCAGGACAACTGTGACCAGGGTCTCTGTCGTATCCAGGTCGAGGGCTTCCTGAACACCAAAAAAGCCGGCCACCAGAGCCCAAATGCCTCCAGCCAAACTGATCAACCATCCAATACAGGGAATGAATCCCAATAAGGTCAGGAGCCTGGGAGCGCTAGCGTATCCAAGAACCCGCAATAATTCACCCGGATCCGCATCTCCCTTGAACATATTTGTGCCGATGAAATGGGTCACATAAGCCCAAATATAATAGTTCACTACACCAAGTCCTGAAGTTACCAACAGGGCCAGGATCGCCCGGCCGAAACTCTGCGCCATCAAGCTGCTGATAAATGCTCCAATACCTCCGATCACCGAGACAATAATCACAATCGTCAAAGCTTCCTGATTCAGGCTGGTATCCGCTTCAGCTTCTTTATAGAATTCGCGGTCCAACATAATAGCCCGCATAATTCGGTTGATCATATCGCTCATGAATCCTCCAATTTTCTTATTAGATAGTTTTTTATCTGATTAGTTTACTCCGGTCTGAATAATGAAGCAAGGAGTTTCTGTCGTTAATCTATGATCTTCCAACCTCGCTCTAGAGCCATTTGCCTCAAAGTTTTATCCGGGTATACCGCAATGGATTCAGCTGCATCTTCCAGCAGAGGAATATCAGCAAAAGTATCACCCAGGGCAATATCTATCTGCTGAGTTCCGATCATGGCTCGCAATTTCTCTAGTTTGACCTCTCTTGATGTAAGTTTTTTTGCCAATTCAATACCAGAATCGGTCATAACAACCGGAGTACCGATCCCATAAGTATTTTCTGCCCCAATCTTGGCTGCAAATTTCTGGACAGCAGGTTCATAGGCCGCGCTGATAAGGATTATCTTCGCACCTCTCTGATGATAATCCTTCAATAAATCTACTGCCTCAGTTCTCTTCTTCAGCCATAGTTCATCATCCACAACAGAATCCATAACAAGGTTCAGGACCTCCTGTGTTGGTTCACTGATCAATTTCAACACCCGGCGCATATTGACATCTCCCCAGGTATCAATCTTTTTCAGACCAAGTTTTACCTGCATATAAGAGGTAAATAGGCCCAGGATGAAACCCGCTGGATAGGATTCCGGTTGGTTCTTTTTCACCCAGCGCGCCACTGCCAGGATAGGGGAACCGGTTGTCAACGTGCCATTTAGATCAGAGGCTATAAGCATAACCAGCCTTGTATTGCGTATAGTATTGCGTATAGTATTCCATAAATCATCTTAATTATCCTATCTAATAGAGCGGGGGTGTTATTAATTGAGAATCACGACCCTGTAAATTCTTGATGTATCCTGTCCATCCAATCAGAAATGGGGATTTCCTGGGGACATTTTTCTTCACATTCGCGACAAATAACACATAGATCGGCTTTGTTCGCTGCCGGAACCCACAACTGATAATCAGTTTTTGCCGATTCCATTTTATCGTACATGATCCCATCATTGTATATTTTCAGAATGCGGGGTATATCAATACCTTCCGGGCAGGGAATACAATAACCGCAATTTGTGCAGGGTATTAATTGGTATCCCTCATAGGTTTTTTTGGCCATCGCCACCAGGTCCAATTCAGCGCCTGTAAGACTTCCTATACCGGATCTCGAGGCACTGGCGATGTTCTCCTGGACCTGCTGCATGGTGCTCATTCCACTCAAAACCAGGGATACTTCTGGTTGGTTCCAGAGCCACTGAAGCGACCATTCGGCAGCAGAGCGGTTAACCTCAGCCTGATCCCAGATATCCTGGACAAGTTGGGGCGGATTAATTAACCTGCCTCCTCTGAGCGGTTCCATAATCACTACACCCATACCTCTGGCAGCTGCATACTGCAAACCCTTCTTACCGGCTTGAAAATCTACGTCCATGAAATTATGCTGGATCAGGCAAAAATCCCACTCTTGATAGGCATCAACGATCATCTTGAAGATCGGATACTCATCATGAAACGAAAAACCAATATTTTTTATCCTGCCATCTGCTTTCGCTTTTTCTACCCAGTCCAAAACGCCAAATTCATCTATGGTCTCCCAAAGCTTCTCGTTCAACGCGTGAAGAAGGTAAAAATCGATCTGGTCAGTTCTAAGACGATCCAACTGTTCATTAAGGTAGAAATCAAAGTCAGCGCTTTTTTCAATTTTCCAACTGGGCAGTTTTGTGGCTAACTTGACTTTCTCGCGGTATCCGCCTCCCAGAATCTTTCCTACAAAACTCTCACTGGTGCCGCCATGATAAGGATAGGCAGTATCTAAATAATTAACACCCTCATCTATTGCGTGTAAAAGCATCTCTGCGGCAGGTTTTTCGTCTATCTGGCTGGTATTACCATCAATGACAGGAAACCGCATACAGCCAAATCCCAGGGCGGAACCCTGCCAGTCCAAATTTCCAAATCTTCTAAATTTCATAGATAATATTCCCCTCATTCCTCAAATATATCGTAATATCCTTTATCCAATTCATCATCACTAAGGTGAGCATAACGCTGAGTAACCTGAATGTTCTTATGCCTGGCCAGCTTCTGGGCCAGTTTAATATTTCCACCCGAGCCTTGGAGGACCTCTGTTACGAAAAAATGCCGGAAAGAATGGGGCGTGATCGTTCCTGCCGCCTCATCTCCTAATGCCTCCCGGACACGCTGTGTGATGATATTCCTTCCCGTTGTAGTACTGATAGGCTCTACTCGGTCTCCAGCACCCAAATCATGCCTGGCGAATAGGGGCAATGAAGTGAGTGATCGACCATAAGCACCATCGATCTCAGCCCTGGTATTAATGTAATCCCTCAATGCGGTCAAAGCCCGGGTGGAAAACCGCACCACGGCCTCCTGGTTGCCTTTCCCAATAATAACAGCCTTTCCTTCCTGCCAATCCAGATCTCCCCGGCGTAAATTGCACGCTTCGTGGACCCGTAAGCCGGTATCTGCCAGGGTTAGAATAAAAGCCCGGTCCCTCAACAGCTGCAAACGCTGTCTTTTTTTCTCAACAGGAACCATATTTAGTGATTTCGCATAGCTCAATACTTTTAGGATGTCTTCCTTTGGAAATTGGGGCAGACGCTGACCCGCTCGCCTTGAACGACGCTTTATAAGCATTCTAAGGCGCGGCAGGTTGATATCCGCCAGTTTTTCAGCGGCCAGGTACTCATAAAACCCCGCTGCAGCTGTAATATAGAGCTGTTCAGTGTTGGGTGAGTATGATTTGAGATCAGAGGCAAAATCAGCAATAAAACTCTCTGTAAGCCTGTCTACTGGATCATGCTCCGGGTCTCCGCCATGTTTTACCCACGATCTAAGGAAAGAACGCATGGCATTAGTGTAGGTGCGGGCAGTATTCTCGCTGCGCGATAACCCAACACTATCCAGGTATTCTTGTATAGTTAGAAGCAGGGTGAAAGAAGTGCTTTTTGCCAAAATAGGGCGATCCTCCCTCAGAATCCTTATGCTTACGATAATAATACTTATCACAACCATAAGGATTTTAATGGTTTTTTAGTTATTCGTCAAGCCCCTCCTTAAATCATCTGTCCACCAATTTTATTTATCCAGGATCATACCGCAGCTCAACGAATGCCCTGCTTTTACACAATATATATCTTCTAACTATCCAATAATGGAAAACAAACGGGATTAGAACATATGTGCTATACTATTCATATGAGTGATATTGAGCGCCTTGAATTGCTCACCAATCAAATGCACCTGGAACCAGCTGAGGATTGCCACTTGAATCCCTTACCCGCTGGGGGACGTGAGGCTATTACTGTAAAAAACGCTATTATGCCTAACGGACGCAAGATCAAGCTCTTGAAGACGCTATTGAGTTCCTACTGCGAGAATAACTGCCGCTACTGCCCTTTTCGGGCCCAGCACGATATGGCCAGGGCAGCATTCACCCCGGATGAGTTTGCCCGTCTCTTTGACTCCCTTTATAAAAGTGGATTCGTGGAAGGTATATTCCTCAGCTCAAGCATTTATGATGGCGCAATCAAAACTCAGGACCAACTCCTTGATACAGCTGCCATTTTGCGGGATAGATATCAATTTAAGGGTTATTTGCACTTGAAGATCATGCCAGGAGCAGAGCGAGCCCAGGTTGAGCGTGCAATGCTGCTGGCCGATCGCCTTTCTGTAAACCTTGAAGCTCCCCATTCTGAAGCCCTGGCTGTGCTCGCTCCCCAGAAAGATTTGGAATCTGATCTGCTCGCTCCACTTAAATGGATCCAAGAAATCCGTAGTAGCAAATCTCCGGCACATGCCTGGAAAGGCAAATGGCCCTCTTCGACAACCCAGTTCGTGGTTGGTGCTGCAGAAGAAACCGACCTGGACATCCTCTCTACGACCGCTTATTTATTTAAGAACAGCGGTATTACCCGGGCTTATTATTCCAGCTTTAATCCAATAAAAGGTACTCCCCTGGAAAATAAACAACCCTCCCCCGCTCTCAGGGAATTCCGTCTGTACCAGGCATTTTTTTTACTTCGGGATTATGGGTTTACATTAGAAGATCTAAATTATCATACTTCAGGGAATCTTTTACTGAACAAAGATCCCAAAAC
>JAGHAU010000060.1 GCA_021161345.1 Anaerolineales bacterium
CCTCTATATACTCCTCGAGTATCATCTGTGATACTGCCTTTAGCGTTCCCTGGACAGCGTGTAATTGATGGAGCACTATCCGATGCGGAACCTTGGATTCCACCATCGCTGTAACCGCTTTTAGGTGGCCGCCAGCCGATAAAAGTCTTCGGTTAATCGGAATTATTTTGTCATCTGACATTCAAGATCCTTGCGATAGATTAACTCTCCGTTTTTTGTTCGATAATTCATCACCCAATAAAATGAGTGTTATTTTTCGTCCAGCAAAATACTTGTGACCCATGGATAGAAGTATAAAGACTGGCTTCCAAATCTAAAAGCGCTAATTTCCTTACCCTTCCATAAGCATTAATGCCTATTACTGTCAAAGCCAAATAGCCCTGCGCATCCAATAGTGATTGGACTAAACTTGTGCAAAGAGGAACAATCTTTACTCAGCGAACAAGGAGAGCCCTATGTCAAGTTCCAAAGCGCTTATTGAACAGCGCCGCCAAAAGAAGAATCGGCAGAAGATGTTAACGATATTGATCCTGGGTGGAGTGTTAATTATCGCGGCTGGATCTGCTCTAGGGATAACTACCTGGAAAAATCGTGCCAACCCAGACCTGGTAACTGTTACTGGACAACCTAGCATAGAAGTTGACCAGGAGCTGATAGATTTTGGTAACGTGAAATTTGATACACCAAAGACTTTTGTACTAAGTCTAACCAATGTTGGTGACGAACCTCTCATTATCAGTGAAAAGCCTTATGTTGAAGTTCGGGAAGGGTGTTGACCGCCTTCATTAACCATCGGTTCGATGGTATTAAAACCTGGCCAGAGCGCAATTCTAGAATCCACTACCTTCATGATGCATGCCGGAATGGATGGCCCACATGATTTCCAGGTTCATATTAAAAGTAATGATCCGGATCAGCCTGATAAAACAGTAACAGTGCTTTCAAACTGGATCCCATAGAATTTAAATAAGCCAGGAACAACCCTTGGAGAATCTAACTAATAATTCCAGTGGTCACCCGGTCAATGCCCTCCAGGTGAAAGAAAAAAAGCCAACCAGGCAATGGAATTTTGGCTCGTTCCTTTCATCAGTCCTGCTCTTAGGCCTGGTTGGCTTTCTGGCCTGGGGCATGAGCAATAATAGGAGAGGCCAGGTGGATCAAGGATCGGCGCCTGATTTCAGTATAACCAGCTTCGATGGCGAAACTCTCACACTCAGTGAACTGCGCGGACAGGTAGTTGTGTTAAATTTCTGGGCTTCCTGGTGTCCTCCCTGCAGGGAAGAAGCACCCTACCTGGAGGAAACCTGGAGAAAATACCAGGACAAAGGTGTTGTCTTTATCGGAGTGGATTACGTGGACGTTGAGCCAGAAGCTCTTGCTTATATTGAAGAATTCAATATCACTTATTTTAATGGTCCCGACCTGAGGACCACTATCTCACAAGCCTATAATATCCAGGGCGTTCCTGAAACTTTCTTTGTCAAGAAGAATGGTGAAATTGGATATGTGCACGTCGGCCCATTAATACCTCCGGACCTGGAATGGGAAATTGACAAATTATTGTCTGAGCCTTATCCGACAGCTAATTGAATTTAGGGAAATCAAACCAAATAGCTTGATTTTAATCTACCATAAAGGCAAACTGTACTCTTGAACTAGAAAGAGTACAGTTTGTTTTTTTAACCCGGTTCTTTATCGAGAGACGAGTTTTGCCAGGACAGATTGAACTAAATCCGTATCCTCTTGTCATCAGATCAAAAACTAAGTTCTGGAATAGATCAACTCGCAGGAGTCCCGGTTCAATCTTGCGGCAAGGAATGTTTACGCCTCTTTCTTCGATAAAAATAAATTGTAAAGGGGCACATAGATGGCGGCCATGAAAACACCTGACCCAAAACTTTCAATTACTCCTAAAAAGAAAGTCCCCCATGACAAATATACGAAATCTGGTAGGATCTGTTCCCAGAAGAATTGCATGACCCACCAGTTAGGGAACAACAAACCGAATATTATATCAAGGGTAAAAATTAGTGAAACTAGTATTCCGCTTGCCCACAATGCTGGCCAAAAAGCTAATTTTGTTTTCATGATTTTCTCCTTTAGGGACATATTTAAATGTATTCAGAAGTTTAGCTTTTTTTCGAGAAATAATCCTCCGCTATTTTGCTTGCAAAACATAAGCATATCCGCTTAAGAACATTCAATCCATTGGTTATAAGCATTAATGCCTGTATATCTTTACGCGTAGTTACGCATATGAACAATCCCTTTGTTAGTAAAATTAAATGGTTCAAATTCAATAAGTCAGTATCAAACCCGAGTTAATATCACACGCTGGAAATATGAATAGAAAAAACAGAGAGAATTTATCAAGAAGGGACTTCATACAATTATCCGCTGTGGGATTCGGGGCTTTGAGCTTACGGGCTTATGATGGGATCTTAAAATTGGATCAGTTATCTAATTCAAAGTTGGGTCGCATCACCGTTGGTAAAGTGGATTTAAAATCTCGTCCGGATATCGATAGCACCACAGTAGGCGCCCGATACCAGGATGAAGTCATCCCCTGGTTGAGGGAAGTGGTTGGCAAAAATCCCTTCCGCAGCAATCAACGCTGGATTGAAATCCCGGATGGATACCTCTGGGCACCTCAAGTCCAACCTGTCAATAATATTCCCTCTCAACCACTTGAGGTTCTACCTAGTTCAAGTTTGGGCCCAGGCATGTGGGTTGAAGTCAGCGTGCCTAGTGTTGACCTAATCCTCGATAATCCTCCCGCACGGGCACCATGGCTGCTCAATAGGATCAATTCTGGTTTGCCAACCCGATGGTATTACAGCCAGATCGCCTGGGTGGACATGATCAAGACAGATTCCGATGGGCAAACCTGGTACAGACTAACTGAACGTTTCGGCTATGGAGATATATTTTGGGGAAAAGCAGAGTCACTACGCCCCCTCTCCCCCGATGAGCTTAGCCCGATCAGCCCGGAGATAGAGAATAAACGCATTCTGGTCGACATAACCCGGCAGACATTATCCTGTTTTGAAGATGATCGTGAAGTGTATTTTGCACGGGTTTCAACTGGTGCCCTATACAATATCAATGGTGCTCGAGTCGACTCGTGGAGCACGCCATTCGGCAAACACCGCATCTGGCGCAAAGCAGTTTCCCTGCCGCTCGCCGGCGGTTCTGCAGCTGCCGGTTGGGATCTTCCTGCTGTAGGTTGGATATCCTTGTTTGTCGGCAGCGGCGTAGCCATCCATTCAACATACTGGCACAATAATTATGGTGTCCCAACTTCAAGGGGATGCGTGAATGCCCGTCCTGAAGATTCACAATGGATCTTTCGTTGGACAATGCCCTCAGTTCCGTATGATCCCGGAGACATGACAGTATCAATGCCTGGGGGGACATTGATAGAAGTAATAGAAAGTTGAAATTAATAGAGGTTGAAAAGTTTGCCTAGACGATAATCTGAGTTAGATTTGATCTTGTTTAATAACAAGATATTTTTCTGTTTTACGAAACAAGAGATCAAGCTGGGGGAAGAAGAACCAAACTACACCTATACCAAATAACACGCCAGTTAAAATTCTCATTGAAGAATTAAAGCTGCCTAATTGTGTGCCTGAATAGAATTCTGCAGAATAGGCACTTCCAGTGAGGACTTTCAGCCATATATTACTGGACCTGAAACCGTTACCAAGCCCTGCCAGATCGCTGAGGATATGGGTTATCCCATCCACCCCCATTGGCAGAAGAAACAAGAAAAAACCCCACAAGGGCAGCGGCTCGATCTTATCCCGCAAAGGGTACCAAAGCCAACTTAAGGCAGGTATGCTGCTGTACATAGCAACCATCCTGTCTGACCAGGCAACCTTCCAACCCAGCTGGGAATTACCGATGAATTTTCCCAGCGTAAGCGGGTTGCTGGTATCCTGCCAGAGCTGGATCGTATCTAATGAATAAGAACTGCTTTGACCGAATAAAAAGAATGAGCGCTGGGGATACTGATGGCAGACAAATGAATACAGAAAATAGATACTGTCTGCCATTCCATTCCAACCAAGACTCTTGAAGACTGGCGCCAGAAACGGCAATCCTATATATGTACCTATTGACAGACTGAAGACCAGCAGCCAGTTTTTCGCAACAACTGATGTGATCCTATCTGCCAGATTATTATTCTCCTCTTTTAGTGTATTGTTGATTGTTGCCATTTCAAATCTCCGGTACTGAATTTTCCAGTCGAGATTGATCAAGGCGTATTAGGTTCTGGAGCCTGATTGCGGTTGGTTCGAACGAAAGCCCTGGCTGCAGTTTCATCAAAATCATCAAGTCTTTGTATTTGTCCCCATGACGAAATTGCCAGAGGTGTATCCATATCCTTCCACGGAAAACCTATCACTTTAATTTCCTTAAGATCATCGATCAGGGTACTGATCTGGGTTTTCAGTTCTGTACACGAGGATTGATCCAGAACGGCGCAGTTATACCAGAATATGATATAGCCATGTTCAAGGTTGTGAAGCAAGTATCCTTCTGGATAAGGCAACTGGACCTTGGGATGATCTTCTTCGTAAAATCCTGAACTAAGAGGTACTCCATAATGGCGTCCTGAAGTGGGTGGACTAGAACTGTATGGTCCGGGGTCAGATCCCTCTGGAACATGGGCAGTCGCATCTTCAAGATGTGGAACCTCCTCTCCAGCAAGGGGCTTGAAATAATTCCAGGTCACCAAACCGATAAAGCTTCCCACCAGGAGCACCACGCCCCCTATGATCAATGTACTTCGTAAGCGTTTTGCCTTGAGCTGGGCCTGACGCCTTTTCTGAAGCATTTCTTTTTGCATTCTTTCCTCCAAAACATAATAATTTTCAGCTTACAATCGATGATTTCTGATAATAATAAATACACAACATAAAAAGCTTTGTTATACCTATTCAGATACGGAGAACGATTTAGTAGATGAATTTATTGACCAGTCCCTGATCAGCCAAAGAGTACCAATTAGCAATACCAGGCTGACCAATTGGGCTGCCCTAATTGAGCCAAACCAGAGGATACTATCACCCCGGAACGCTTCTGTGATCAGACGGGCTAAAGATGATAGAGAGAAAAGGAACAAAAAATTAATTCCTGATCCAAAATCCATGAATGGTTTCTTTAATATCACTCCCAAGATAATTACGGCAAATATCAAGTCGTAAAACTGGACTGGATGCCGGTTTTCACCCCATAATTGGATCGCCCAGGGAAGATCCGTCGGAGAACCAAAGGCGTCCCCACTGAGAATATTAGCGGTAGCCCAGGCAATCATAAATATTGCCAAGCCTGGAGTCAGAGCATCCAGAATGACCCGGATCGGAAGGTTCTTTCTTTGGATGACGATAATCGCAATAGTAATACCAATCAATAATCCTTCCGTAGGAGCCAGGGCTGTAGCATCCAGCGCTAACAGACTGAGCGGCGAACTTAAATAAACACCCGGTGTCCTGAGTGCAAATGCCAACCTTGCGCCTACTAAACCAGCTATCAAGCTATACAAAATCAAATTGGATATCGTGTCTTTATTCAAGGAATAACGTTCAGCTTCTTTTTCAGACAGGAAAGTTCCAGCCCAGACTCCCAGGATCAGTATTAAACCTGGAGTTTGCAGCAAATATGGACCAATAGAGATCGACGGAAACATCAGGGAACCTCCTTAAGCAGTGCCTCGACCCTGGAGCGGATCATGGTTTCTTTCATCGGTCCTCCGACAATTACAGCCTGGATAACGCCTTTTTGATCGACAAAATAAGTACTTGGCAATCCTCGCAGTTGATATTGCTGGCTAACCTCACCTGACCTGTCAAGCAAGATAGGAAAACTGAGATTGTATTCAGCGACAAAATCCCCTACATCAAATTCATTATCCTGGAAGGTGGTGTTCACAGCCAGGACCACAAGCCCTTGCTCCTGATATTCTTCGTAGACAGATTGGATCGCCGGCATCTCCTCCCGGCAGGACGAACACCAGGTAGCCCAAA
>JAGHAU010000064.1 GCA_021161345.1 Anaerolineales bacterium
ATATTTACGATATATCTTAAGTCATCTGTTTGGCTGGTAGGTTGAGTTTGGCAGTGCGAATGTTAAACAATCCGGTTTCATTTAAAAAAGGCACATGCTCTCCATTCGTCATTCTCAAACAGTAAAAATGCATCCCTTTTCTTGGCGTTCAAGAGATTGATGGCAGCCGCCAGGCCAAAACCGGTACAGGCCCCTTCCTCGCCCTGGTCAAGGACATCAGTCACGCCGCGGTTATCGATTTCAGGCAGCAATTGAATAAGGGCAGGCTCGTACATGCGGTCCCGAATATCCGGTGTATCTTTCCAGGCATTGAGAATACGTTTTTTTCGGCAATCTTTGCACTTTTAGATGATTTTCATACCATACGTCCCCCCCCTCCCTTTTATTACCGCTCGCAGTAGATGCGCTGATCGGTCCAGCCCTCGATGGTTGGATCATGGGCAACAAAGTTAATTGCCCCCCAACTATCTATAATGCCATTCCAGGTACAGTTTTGGTCACCGAACCAATCTGTAAGTTGGGGGGAATTACTTACGTTCCCGTAAACAACTAATGCACCAAGAACATCCAAACCTTCAACCAGAAAGTTCACCTGTGCCCCCGTAACGACATTATCAGCCAGGGTGAAAGTCGCACCTTCAGGAATATACCCCCATACCCGACAAGGATGGCCGGGCACACAGAGCATCCCCCCAGGCGGCTGGGAAAAGGATAAACATTCATTGGTATTACCCACCGTAGTTGGAGATGGATTGTTTATACATCCAGCGCCCCACATGTGTGCACCAACGTTGATGCCAACATGGATTCCGCCACAGGTGGTACTGGCCTCGTTAATAATCTGGTTGCCGACTATCTGAAAACCAGAGATGAGTCCATATATCCAAGGGTGGACAGCAATACCGGCGAACATGCCATTGTTGCCGAACCGGGCGATAATTGTATTGTTCGAGATGATCGTATCTCTACCGCCAAACGAGACTATGCCAATGTCTGATGGATCCATAATAAGGTTGTTTGTGATGAGGTTCGCCGGGCCGGAAAATGTTATCCCGTCTGACCAGGCGCCCAGGGATTCATCCGGATCAGTGGGAACACAACCTGGAACATGAACGTGGTCACCAGCGGTATCGATAACCACCGAATCAATCACACCAGCAGCCCCATGAAATGCCAGTGCCGTGCCACACTCGGTATTTGCCAAGGCAACATCCTGTACCACCAGACCGGTGGTCCAGCGGTCCGGGTTGGCCAGATAATTCTGCTTAGGATCGGTATGATCACAATGCCCGTCCATTGCCAAAGTTCCGGGACTGCACCAGGGGTCGCCATAAATATTGCACTCAGGCAGCCAAGAACCCCAATTATCATCTATCCCATTCCCGATTTCATCAGCCCCATAGCACTTACGTTCCGCCCGGTTACCGTCCAAGTCCAGATGACTGATGGTAATGTTATCGATATTACCAATACCGCCAATGCTTGAACGGGCGAAGAGCCGCACCACAAAACCCAGCAAGCCAGGCGAGGCCTTTAACAAAGCATGCCTGTTCGGATCTGTAGAGCTAAATATCAGGTCGCTTTTTGCCGAGGTCCTGACCAGAAAGATTGTTTTGTCAATGATATAACCCTGATAGCCAGAGCTGCCGACAGGTGACGTGAACAACACCGTATCGCCACTGCACGCCTGATCGATGCACGCCTGGATTGCGTCGCTATCCGGCTGGTCATCAAAGGGATTGGCCCCACAGGAATCGACATTGATAACTGCTGAACCCGATGCAGATGTACCCAGGCTGACGATCACGCGACGGATGCTCTCGGCCCCGTCGTCCCTATCTGTGATGCGGAAGTCACCGCCGTTGGTGCGATTGGCAAAGTAGGCATCGCACAGCGGGAAGACAGCCGTCTTGAACTCTCCGCTATCGGTTTTGACGACAACACCTGTATCCTTGAACCGACAGTCTCCGCCAGAACCATCGTTGATGGCATCATATTGAATGCTGAACGTGTTTGTCCCCTCATCAAGATATTCGACCTCAATTTGGACCCGCGGGGTCGGTAAACTGCGATAGATGAACGCATCATCCACGTTAAACTGAATGTAATGGTCTTCTACTCTATTTCCATCTGCAGCAGACAACACTTCCCCGTTACCACTGCGTAGCACCTGTTCCGAGGGGCTGCCGGCGGATACAACCTCAGTGTCCACGTCGCCTCCGGTGTTCAGCAGAAGGCCGTTTGCCAAGTGATCGTGATCGAACACAACCAGTGCCCGGGCTTCATCGCCGCCACAGGTGCAATGTACTTCCATGCAATTGTTTGATTCATCTGACTCGACAAGAACATTACTGGGATCAATACACGCTTTGACAGTATGGTTGCCGTCAAGCATTTGAAGCTGCATATTGCATAACCTGCCGGGTTCTCCAAAATCCTGGCATAACCAGAAACAGGACCTCTCAAGCTGCCCATCTATCCAGACATTCAAACCACCGGAAGCATCGAAGTTTATTGCCCGTGTTCCCAAGTTCGATGCCACAACTGTCAACTTGCCATTTTTGCAGAGGATGTTTGAAACAGCTACATCAGCTTCTGTCGTACCTATATTCACCTCAACTCCATCATACATAAGGCTTTCAATACTAATCTGCGCATCTGCTTTTTTATCTGTCCCAAACAAGAATGTGTACCGACCCGGCGGCATCCCCCAGTCAGAAAGGCCCGAAATATTAAAAACAGGGAACATTGGAAATGACAGAAGAAGACCCTGATAGGTTACCTCCAGACCGGGCAACCAACCTTTAAAAAGATTATAATAGTACACTCCTTCCGGGGTAACGGCCAGCAGCCAGTAATCACCATACTGTTCCTTTTCTTCATCGAGAACCTGGCTGATGCTTACTGTAAGTGCCTCATTTGCCGAAATTGCTATCGGACCATCAGAATTGTTAGCCTGAATATCAATACTGGCTGCAACACAGACACCTGCACCTCCAAAAATAAACAGAAAAACCATACTCACCAGAACAAACCCATCTTTAAACCATACATTAAAGCTCATGAGAAACCTCCAACTTTCCGCAGCTAACAAATGGCAGTATCCCCCTGCACAAAAGAAATTGATGGTACAATTATTGAACAAGGAACAATATCTGCGACCAGAAATGTTTTAACACTCTGGGCTACACAAAGAGCATATCCATGGCTTTGAGCCATAGAAACACCATCAAATTCTTCATACACTTCTAATGGTATTCGTGGATATTCAAATGACCATTCATGATCGTCAACCTGTGAAATAAAAATTGCGGAATCCGGAACTTTTTTCTTCCAATTTTTTTCACTGCGGCAGCCATACGTATCCTTTTCACCTCGAATCTGAGTCTATATTTTTCATGCCCAACTGCAGGATTAAAGTACGGGAAAGGAAAACGGCACTATTTTCCAAGATAGCCTAAAGTAAATAACCGTTACTGTGCCCATGGACGTTACAGATCAATTCACGGTCAGTATAGATTTGCAATCACCATGGGTTAAAACAAGGAGCTCTCCACCAAAAAACCGGGCCACCCTTTTAGTAACATTGTTGATGTTACCGTAGGCAACCCGGCTGTCTTATAACTGAGATGATTTAAATAATCCCTCTCAGAAGGAACTGCTCAGACC